>NC_019936.1:1516071-1819285 GCF_000327065.1 Stutzerimonas stutzeri RCH2
TTCGCGGGTCGCCTGCATGTCTCGATTCTCTCGTCCGTCGGCTTCGGCACTGGGCCGCTTTCTGCAACTGGGCGGCACTGGCGCGCGCATTGCCGGCAACCTGCTGGTGCAGCGCCTCACGCCAGGCAAGGCGCGTATCGACTGGGCTCCGGTCGGCGAACTGCTCGGTGATGCGCTTGGGCAGATGAAGGGCCCGGTGCTGAAGCTCGGTCAGCAGGCCTCGCAATGGCAGGACCTGCTGCCCGAACCGATCAGCGCGGCGCTGGCGCGCTTGCAGAACCAGGTGCCCTCGCTGCCATTCGATGCGCTGCAAGCCAATCTGCAGCGCGTCTACGACGGCAAGCTGTACGAACTGTTCGAGTCCATCGAGCCGGAGCCCGCGGCGGCGGCCTCGCTGGGCCAGGTCCACCGCGCTCGGGATCGGCAGGGCAGGGCGCTGATCATGAAGGTCCAGTACCCCGGCATCCGCGCCATCTGCGATGCCGATCTGCGCCAGCTGCGCCGCTTGATGCCGCTCGGGCGACTGTTCGGCACGCCGCCCGCGCGTCTCGATGCGGTGTATGTCGAGCTGCAACGGGCCATTGCCGAGGAACTCGACTACGAGGCCGAGCGCGCCAACCTCGAAGCCTTCCGCGAGCACTTCAGCAACTGGCCGGGCATCCGCATTCCCTTTGCCGTGGGCGAACTCTGCCGGCCCGGTGTGCTGGTGCTGGAGGACCTGCCGGGCCGCTCCATGGCCGAGGTCGAACAGGCCCCGGCGGAGGTGCGCCAGCGCCTGGCCGAAACCCTCTGCGAATGGCTGGCCGAGCAGGCATTCGGTCTGCAACGGCTGCATACCGATCCGCATCCCGGCAACCTCGCCTGGACCGAGACCGGCGAGCTGGTGGTCTACGATTTCGGCAGTGTGCTGCGCCTGGAACCGCGCTTGCTGGCCGGCTACGTGCAGATATTCGAAGCACTGCGTGGCATCTCCAGCGAAGCGCTGGAACCGGGTTTTCAAGCCCTGGGCGGCCGCCAACCGGGGAGCACGCCGCCGCACGGCCTGTATCGACGCATCCACCTGATGCTGCACCCGCTGCTGCAACCCGGCGCGCAGTGGGACTTCCGCGAGGCGGCGCTGCATCAACGGCTGTCCGAGCTGTTCCCCCTGATGATGTCCGCACTCGGCAGCCTGCAACCGGCTTCCGGCACCTTGCTGATCAACCGCACGCTGGAAGGCCATTACTGGAACCTCTACCGGCTCGGCGCTTGCCTGCCCATCGCCGACCTGCTCGCTGAACATATCAAACGCTGGCGCAGCGAAGCCGACGCCCGTCGACCGTAAATCTGGAGATCGTCATGCCGTTGGATTCATTCCCCGAAGGATTTCGTGCGCTGGTCATTGGCGCATCCGGTGGCATCGGCGCCGCATTGGTCGATGCCTTGCGCAGCGATCCGCGCTGCGCGTCGGTCATTGCCCTGAGTCGCTCGTCCGAACCAGCGCTCGACCTGACCGATCCCGCCAGCATCGAACAGGCCGCGGCCAGCGTGGCGGGGCAGGGGCCGTTTCACCTGATCGTCAACGCCGCCGGCGTGCTGCACGGTGCCGACTTCATGCCGGAGAAGCGCCTGGCTGATCTCAACCAGGCGCAGCTGCTCGCCACCTTCCAGATCAACACCTTCGGCCCGGCCATGCTGCTGCGCCACTTCAGCGGCCTACTCGACCGCCAGCGCGGCGTGTTCGCCATGCTCTCGGCCAAAGTCGGCAGCATCGGCGATAACCGCCTCGGCGGCTGGTACAGCTACCGCGCCTCCAAGGCCGCGCTGAACATGCTGATCAAGACTGCTTCCATCGAGGTGCGCCGTAGCCAACCGAATGCAGTGCTGCTGGCGCTGCACCCGGGCACGGTGAACTCACGGCTGTCGCAGCCCTTTCGGGGCGAAGAGATCGGTCGTCCCGCCAGCGATGCAGCGCGGGATCTGTTGCGTGTGATCGATGGTCTGGGGCCGGAGGCGAGCGGTGGGTTCTATGCCTACAGTGGCGAAGAGTTACCCTGGTAGCGGCCCTCAGCCAGCCGGCGTGGCAAGGGCGCGGGAGACGGTCTCGGCCAGCTGCTCGAGGGTGAAGGATTTGGTCATCAGGTGCATGCCCGGGGCCAGGCGATCGACACGGGTCGCCGCCTGCTCGGCGTAGCCGGTGATCATGTTCCTAAGGGTCCTTCGACGCCAGGGCGCAGGCGTTGCAAACGGGCTTCAGCGTTCAAACCGCTGCAGGCTGCGAAAGACCTGCGCGGGGCTGGCGCCGATATAGCGCTTGTAGCAATTGCTGAAATGGCTGGCATCGGCGAAACCCGCATCCACGGCGGCCCGCGTCAGGCAGTCCGTACGCTGCATATACTCGGCCGCGAGCAGCAGGCGCTTCCAGATGCGGAAGCCGCGGTAGCTCATGCCGGTTTCGGCGCGGAACAGGTGCGCCATGCGCGAGGGAGAGAGGTGTACCAGCGAGGCTGCTTGCGCCAGCGCGTGGTTGACGTCGCCCTCCTGGCGCAACAGCTCGAATACCGGCGTCAGGCGGCCCGCGTCGGTTGCATTGTCCGCGGCGGGCATCAGCGCCAGCAGGGTCTGCCTCGTCTGCTCCTTGCTCGGCGCCTCTTCGTAGAGCGCGGTCAGCGTATCGATCAGCACGGGATCGTGCAGGGGTAGCGCACACTGCCCGGGGCGCCAGGTAAAGCGTTGCACGAAGCGCCCGTACAGCTCGCTGTCGCGCTCGACGAACAGCTTGGCCAGCACGCCACCCTGTGCATCCACGGCATGCGCCACACCGGCGGGTACCACCACGGCCCGGCAGGGCAGGGCGGTGCCCGCCAGTTGCAGCACAAGCGGGCGATAGAGGCCGACCATGAGCACCGCGGCGCCGTTGACGCGTCTGTCCAGATGCCGCAGCGGGCCGAAGTACAGCAGCATGTCCGGCCACATCAGCAGGTGCGAAGGCAGCATGCCCGGGGCTCCTCAAGTCAGCTCGTTTTTACAAGCCTCACGCTAGCAGCCGGCCCTAGCATCCAGACATCGTACTTTGGCGCCGAAAGCCCGGCTCAGGCGTCCGCACCCGCACGGAGGAAAAACAATGACAAACACCATCCCGCTCGAGCCCCTCGCCAGGACCGGCTCTGTGTCGACGCCGGCGCAATTCGAGGCCCAACTCACCGACATCGCGGCGCCGCTGGCGGGCGAGGCGGTGCTCGGGCTGCGCGCGCTGTACTTGCCCTGGCGCGTCGGGTCCTGGCTGGACACCGGCCTGCTGGTGAAGGCCGGCGATCAGCTGACCTTCGTGCTCGAGGGCGGCGTTGAGGTCTCCCGGGCGCTGGGCATCCGTTATTCGGCGGAGCTGGCGACCTGGGCGCGCATCGGCGAGCGGGGGCCGATCTTCCGCGCGTTGCACGACACTCAGAGCTTCACGGCGGAGCAGGACGGCCCCCTGCAGCTCAAGCTCTACCCGCGCGATCGCTGGCTCGATGCCAGCGGCCGCTACAGTGGCGAGCCGCCAGCGTTCAACCCCGACGAGGGCGGCGGCGTCAATGTCGGCATCATCCACTGGCGGCCCGGCACCGATATCGCCGAGGTGCTGGGCCAGGCTGCGGCCGGTCGCGACGCCGCGCACTGGGCCAGCCGCGAGCTGGCGCGCCTGCGTACACCGCGTGCGCCCTTGCCCGGTGGCTGGCAGGAACTCTGGGAACTGGGGCCGTCCACGGTGTTCTCAGCTGTCACGCCGGCCCAGGCGGGCCGGGCGCCGGCACGGGCCATCCGCCTGCATACCCGTGACGATGTCTCCATCCTGCAGAAAGAGGCCGACCTGTCGCTGAGCGCGCGCACCACGCTGAGCTGGAAGTGGAAGGTTGATCGGTTGCCCTCGTCGGTCGCCGAAGACCAGATCCACACCCATGACTACCTGAGCATCGCGGTGGAGTTCGACAACGGCCGCGACCTTACCTTCTATTGGAGCCGGGATCTCCCCGAAGGCACGCACTTCCACTGCCCGCTGCCCGGCTGGCACGACCGCGAGACGCATGTCGTGGTGCGTTCGGGCACCGCCGATCTCGGCCAATGGCTGAGCGAGGAGCAGAACATACTGGACCACTACCGCTCCGCCATCGGCGGCGAGCCCCCAGCACGCATCCGTCGAGTCTGGCTGATCGGGGTCAGCCTGTTCCAGCATGGTGAAGGGGAGGCGACCTTCGGCGATATCCTGCTCCGGGATGTCGGTATCGAAAAACGTATCTACTGAGAACCTCTCGGGCTGCGACGACGCTGAGCGAGTCCGCCCGCTCAGCGCGATCCGACGCAGCGCAGCAGCTCGTTGGGTTCCGCGCCCGGTGGTGTGCTGGTCGCGTTCGGAGTGAGGTTGGCGACTTCCACCGCCCCGTAGCGCGGCCTGAAACCGCTCGCAGCCCCACGCCGAACGCAGCTCTCGAGCCGTTCGGCAGCGCACGATCCGCTGCGCACCTACGCCTCGTCCCCATTGTCTATGTTGGTGATAACCGCCCCAGCCATCGCGGGGCGGCGGTGACCACAAGAATAAGGATGAGCACGATGCGTTTGCTTCAGATCAGCAGGTTGACCCTTGGCGTGGCGATCGTCGCCACCGGCCACATCGCCCACGGCGCGCTTCTGGAGGGCGGGGCGGTCGCAGCCCCCGATGAGTACAGCGCCAAGGTGGCCGCTCAGGTGCTCAAGGCCGGCGGCAATGCGGTGGATGCCGCGGTGGCGACCGCCTTCACCTTGGCCGTTACCTACCCCGAGGCCGGCAATATCGGCGGCGGTGGCTTCATGACGCTGTACATCGAGGGCAAGCCGTACTTTCTGGATTACCGGGAAGTCGCGCCCAAGGCCGCCAGCAAGACCATGTACCTCGACGACAAGGGCGAAGTGATCGAGAACCTGAGCCTGGTCGGCGCCAGGGCCTCCGGTGTGCCCGGCACCGTGTTGGGCATGTGGGAGGCCCATCAGCGCTTCGGCAAGCTGCCCTGGAGCGAGCTCATCACCCCGGCGGTCGGCTATGCCCGCGAAGGCTTCACCGTTGCCGACCAGCAGTTCCAGTACCGCGAGGACGCCATCGGGCTGTTCAACGGTACGACCAACTTCGAGGATTACTTCGGCGCCATGAAGGCGGGTTCCACCTTCCGCCAGCCGGAACTGGCCGAGACCCTGGAGCGCATCGCCGACAAGGGGCCTGACGACTTCTACAAAGGTAAGACCGCCGACTTGCTGGTTGCGCAGATGCAGCGTGACGACGGGCTCATCACCAAGGAGGACCTGGCCGACTACCGCGTCAAATGGCGCGAACCGATGCGTGTCGACTGGCAGGGCAACAGCCTCTACACCGCGCCACTGCCCAGCTCCGGCGGCATCGCCCTGGCGCAGCTGATCGGCATGAAGGAGCAGCGCGCCGCCGACTTCAAGGGCGTCGAGCTGAACTCGGCACGCTACATCCACCTGCTCGCGGAGATCGAGAAGCGCGTCTTTGCCGACCGTGCCGACTACCTCGGCGACCCGGACTATTCCGACGTGCCGGTCGCGAAGCTGACCTCGCCCGAGTACCTGAAGCAGCGCGCGTCCGAGATCAATCCAACGGCCATCTCGGAGACCGAGAAGGTGCGCCCGGGCCTCGAACCGCGGCAGACGACGCACTTCTCCATCGTCGATGCCGACGGCAACGCGGTCAGCAACACCTACACCCTCAACCTGGACTACGGCAGCGGCGTGGTGGTCAAGGGGGCCGGATTTTTGCTCAACGACGAGATGGACGACTTCAGTGCCAAGCCGGGCGTTGCCAATGCCTTCGGTGTGGTCGGCAGCGACGCCAACGCCATCGAGCCGGGCAAGCGCATGCTGTCCTCCATGAGTCCGAGCATCGTCACGCGCGACGGCAAGGTCAGCCTAGTGCTCGGCACGCCGGGCGGCTCGCGCATCTTCACCTCGATCTTTCAGGTGCTGAACAACGTCTACGACTTCGACATGCCGCTGGAAAAAGCCGTGGCTGCGCAACGGGTGCACCATCAGCTCTTGCCGAAGGACACCATCTATTACGACGCCCATGCACCGCTGACCGGCGAGGTTGCCGACGAGCTGAAAGCCATGGGTTACACGCTGGAGGATCAGGGCTGGCTTATGGGTGATATCCAGGCGATACGCGTCGACGGCACGCGCCTGCAGACTGGATCAGACCCGCGCGGGCGTGGCGTTGGGATGGTCGTTAAACCCTGATGGGCGAAGGGGGAGAGCAAGCGGAGGGAATCGTTGCGGTCTTGTGAAGCCTCATGCGCCGCAGCGGGCTGCGGCGCATAAGGTTCAGCTTTCAACGCCGCACATGGGCTGTGCGGCGTTGAGCGGGACGCTTACTGCGGGCGGTAGATGGCGCACAGCTTGTTGCCGTCAGGGTCGCGCACATAGCTGAGGTGCAACGCGCCGAGGCTGGTTTCGCGCAGTCCCGGCGGCTCCTCACAGGTGGTGCCGCCATGGGCGACGCCGACATCGTGAAACGCCTTGACCTGCTCGGCCGAGCTGCACTTGAAGCCAATCGTGCCGCCGTTGCCGACGGTCGCTTCCTCACCGTTGATGGGCTCGGTGACACCGAACAGGCTGCCGTCGTGGCGGTAGAACAGGCGGGTATGCCCGGATGGCCCCACGTTGCGCAACGGCTCGCCAGCGCCGAGTACGCCGAGCACGGCATCGTAGAACCGCTTTGACCGTTCAATATCATTCGAACCGACCATTACATGGTTGAGCATGGGGGCCTCGCTATGTGGTTTGGATTTGTGCGGGTATGGAGCGAGCACTCTAGCATCGGGAGGAAGAGGGTGGACAAGCGGTGGGGTGGGCAGTGAGCCCAGATGTTCGAGCCGAAGATCAGAGGCTACTTTCGGCCAATACCGAACTCAAAAAAGTGTCCGACCTAACGGGGTAGAACCCTCAGTGTGTGAAGGGTGAGGTTTCTGAAACGCTGTTTGAGCTGGTTGTTTGAATCTTTGGATTCAGATCCCCAGCCCACCACACAAGCCCATGATTTTCCTAGAGAAAGTCAGGGACTCTTTTGGTGTCTAAAAAACGTATAGCGACCGCAGCCCGCCAATCTAAAACAGCACGCTGGAAAAGATCGCAAAACACGGTATGTTTCCAATACCTTCCAGCTGGCTCAATGCCATCAGTGCGTCAGCTGTCAGTCGTCAAGCAGGGAGAGACAAGAAGATGATGACCCGATTCGGCCGAATCGAAACCGAATACAGCGTTCGTGGCATCCCCAGCTACAGCCTAGAAATCTGGCATGACGGCCTGAAAAAGCATCGTGTTATCAAGGGTGACTGCGAGTTCATCATCGACTCTAAAGCTAGGATGCAAGCTGAAGAATGGGATCAACGATGGGAGGTTGTCTCAGAACGAGAGCGGCATAAGGCAGATCGTGCTGCTTGCAAAAGAATGACAGAAGAAAGTAAAGCGCTGGCATTGAAACAAACGCAGGCAGCTCAAGCTGAGCTCAATGCATTAAGCACCATCCTCAAAGGAACGCTTGAAGTCAATGATGCGATTGACTGGGAAAGCCTTAAGAACAAGGCCCCCTTCCCCGAGAAAGGCCCAGCCCCACTAAAGCTTCCACTAGAGCCAAAAATGGCCGTTCTTCCAAGAGAACCCCAAATAGAGGACCAAAGATATAATCCTAAGCTGGGTCTTCTAGAGTGGCTTATACCTTCCCGCAAAGTCCGCCTTCTAGCGGCAGCCGAAGCTGTTTTTGCTGCCGACAAGCTAGCGTGGGAGGAACATTGCGTAGTGGCGGAGAAAGCGCACCAAGCAGCCCTAGAGAATCACGCAAAAACAGTGGATAAAGCAAAAAAAATTCATGCTGGAGAAGTTGCCGCCTGGGAAATAAGGCGAGACGAATACAGAAGGGAAAGGGCGGCAGAACATACTCAAGTAGATGCAAAACGAATGGCATATGAGGCATTAGAGCCCGAGGCAATAGTCGAGTATTGCGACCTCGTTTTATCCTCATCAAAATATCCTGAGTACTTTCCTCAAGAATTTGATCTGGATTACGACCCTGCTTCTAAGACACTGATCTTGGACTACCAACTTCCAGCACCAGAAGCTTTACCTCGTTTGAAGGCAGTCAAATATGTAGTTAGCCGGGATGAGTTCGAAGAAAACACTATCACCGAAGCCCAAGCATCAAAACTGTACGACGACGTGCTTTACCAAGTATCCCTTCGAACCTTGCACGAGTTGTTTGAAGCAGATGTGATTGATGCACTTGAAGCAGTGAATTTCAACGGAATTGTAACTGCTGTAGACAGATCAACAGGCAAGGCAGTGACTTCCTGTGTCCTATCGATCAGAGCTAGCAAAGCCGAATTCACTCAAATCAATCTTGATCAAGTGGACCCCAAGGCTTGCTTCAAATCTCTGAAAGGCGTGGGAAGTTCTAAACTGCACGGGCTGGCACCCGTAGCGCCAATTATGCAGCTCCGTAAAGAGGATGCTCGCTTTGTATCCTCATACGACGTAGCAAGCACGCTCGACGAGAGCTTCAACCTCGCGGCAATGGGGTGGGAAGACTTCGAGCACCTGATTCGAGAGCTATTCGAACAAGAATTTTCGGTGAACGGTGGCGAGGTAAAGGTCACTCAAGCAAGCCGCGATGGCGGTGTTGATGCAGTAGCTTTTGATCCAGACCCTATTCGTGGTGGAAAAATCGTGATTCAAGCTAAGCGGTATACCAACACCGTCGGGGTAAGTGCTGTACGCGACCTTTACGGTACAGTGCTTAACGAAGGCGCAACGAAAGGAATCTTGGTTACCACATCCGATTACGGCCCGGATTCATATGCCTTCGCAGCTGGAAAGCCACTTGTCCTTCTGAGTGGAGCAAACCTTTTGCATATGCTGCAGAAGCATGGACATAAGGCAAGAATCGACCTCAGAGAGGCAAAACAAATGGCATCGACCTAATGAGAGGGACGCTAGCCCCCGCGCACGAATCGATAGAGGCCCTTACCTGACGGCATCCTGTAGATGACCCAGCGCCAAGTGCGCATAGCGCACGGTCATGGCCAGGCTGGAATGGCCCAGGATCCGCTGCAGGGTGAGGATGTTCCGGCCGTTCTGGATAAAGTGGCTTGCGAAGGTGTTGCGAAGCGCATGGCCGGCCTGCCCCTTCGGTAGCTGTATCGTCGCCCTGGCCAAGGTTCAGCGAAACAAGGTGATGGCTGAGTTTGGCTGGCCATGCTCTCTCCAGTGCCGAACGATTTTGGCTTCCAGCTCGGCCGAGATCGCCCCTTCTTTTCTAAATGCCCTTACGCTTCAATGACGGCTTCAAGCTGATGCAGAATAGTTCGCTTTTGGCCGTTAGCGGCTTGCCACCAGCGCCCGCTTCCGGCAAATTTCGGGCTGTGTTTCCAACAAATAAATATTTCACCTTTTTATTCTGTTGCAGTAGTACGAAAACAAGAGACGAAAAGAGCAAGAACGAGCCATGATGCGGTATAAAAAGGCCGCAGCCAGCCTCTGATTTATTAGCCGAAGACTGCGTTGTAGAAAGCTACTAAGAAGTAGCACTAAAAACGAGGAATAATTATCACGGGTAATTTCATGAGGAAAACTTTAGTATTTATAATTTTTGTTTTTTTGGTTTTAGGTGTCTCTTATTGGAGGGGGAAAGTATTTTTGGTTGAGGCTGAGCGCGAGACTCGCTGGATCAGAGAAGAAATGTGGCCTGGAGTTTACTTCAATCCGATCAATTTAAACTTGAATGAAGATCAAAAGGTTTTCATTCGAAACGCAGGCCCTGACTTTACGACACGGTTTGGTACTGGCTATCTCAAGGACCACGTGTGCGACAAGGAAACCTATTCCTGTACCGAGAGAAGGCTAGCTCTTAGCAACATCCTCATCAACGAGGGAAATCTAGAACAGGCAAAGAATTTTGAGAACTTGGCAGCCAAATACTATGTCGAGTCTGAAACGTGTCCAATTATGTTAGAGACCACGCTGGTCAGGCATATTATAAAAGTAGGGAAAAATATGAGTTTTGACTCTGCAAAGCGAAGGGCAGCCTCTGCCTTGCAACAGATCAAAATCTCTGGCGGCATACATTCTGATCTTAAAACTGAAGCGTGCAACAGTATGATCAAAGATCACCCCATGATTTTTCACAATTATGTGATTATCATCGCCGAACTGATGGACCATGCTGGTGGCAGTTCAGCAGAGCTATCGGCCTACTTGAGAAAAGTCAATAAAGTAAACATGTAAAGGGGGGCGGACCAAGAGGCCACCTCGAGTTGCCGCCCGAGACGCGCAGCCAGAAGTCGAAAAGGGAGCAGATTTATTTACTGGGCAGCTGTCTGCTTTTGGCCGATTCTGTTGAAAAAGTAGGTTTAGCGGCAGCAAGGCGGTCGGATGTACCTGCTGTCGAAGTGGCTGCAAGCCACTTCAAGTTACCTTTCGGCGTTTCACTGAGCGTCCTTGCTCAGGTTTGAGGGTTAATTCGAGGGTTTCTGCTCGCCACAGGCGTACCTATCCCGTGAGCGGTGGCCCTTGAGGCAAAAGCTTGGCCATGCGGCGCAGGTTCTGCACCATCGCAGCCATGGTGAATTCGTCAGTGGCGCCTGTCAGGCCACGCAGTCGTAAACGGTCGAGTTTCATGATCCGTTTAAGATGGGCGAAAAGCATCTCCACCTTCTTCCGTTCGCAACGTGAGACGAGGTATTCCGGTGTCTTGGCGATGCGTCGAGCCACATCGCGGGCAGCCTCATGGATGCTGCGAACGATCTTCCGATTCGGTGTGTTGGGGCAGCATTTCGCTTTCAACGGACAGGTGACGCAGTCGGTTTGGCTGGAGCGGTAGATGATGGTGTTGGCCTTGGTTACCCGCGATCTTTTCTGGGTGAAGGCGCGCCATTCACTGCGTAGCGGTTTGCCGGTTGGGCAGCGATATTCATCGGCTTCCTGATTCCAGTGGAAGTCGTTACTGGAGAGACTGTCGTCCTTGCGCTCAGTCTTGTCCCACACCGGCACATGCGGCTCGATGTCCTTCTCTTCGACCATCCAGGCCAGCATCGGGGCAGTGCCATAGGCGGTGTCGCCGATGAGGCGTTCCGGTGTGAGGTCGAACTGCGCTTCGACACGCTCGACCATCGTCCTGGTCGAGTCGACTTCGGTGGTACGGTGCGCCGGGGTCGCTTCCACATCCATGATCACACCGTGCTCAGTGTCGATCAGGTAATTTGTGGAGTAGGCAAAGAAGGCCGGGCCGCCTGGTGCTGCTGTCCAACGGGACTGAGGATCGGTGAGCGAAATCTTCTTGGGAAGAGCCTCAGCCAACGCATCTTCATCAAGTGCTTCGAGGTACTCGCGCACGGCGCGGCTGCTGAGCTTTGGATCGCTCCAATCGACTTCATCTCCCACCACCCCACGTTGCCGGCTGGCATCCGCCTTGATGATGCTGGCGTCGACGGCGAAACCTTCGCCCTTGACTAGGCCGGCTGCCATGCAGCGCCGCAGCACTTCATTGAACAACCAGCGGAACAGATCGCTGTCACGGAAACGGCCATGGCGATTCTTCGAGAAGGTCGAGTGATTAGGTACTTCGTCTTCCAGACCCAGCCGGCAGAACCAGCGATAGGCCAGGTTCAGGTGCACCTCTTCGCACAATCGCCGCTCGGAACGAATGCCATAGCAGTAGCCGACGACCAGCATGCGCACCATCAATTCCGGGTCAATCGAGGGACGCCCGATGGGGCTATAGAAATCCGCCAGATAGGCGCGCAGATCACTGAGATCCAGGCACTGGTCGATGCTGCGCAGGAGATGTTGGGCCGGGACGTGATCTTCGAGATTGAACGAGTAGAACAGGCGCTGCTGTCCTCCCGGTAACTGTCCCATCATGCTGTTCGCCTCCACGCCCGCTGACAAAGCAATTTTGCCAACGGCATGGGGAGGTCGCTACTTTTTCAACAGAATCGGCCGTAAGCAGTCACCACCCTAACCCAACCCCGGCAAACCCCTCTCCAACCTCGGACAAACCCAATCCACAAACGCCCGCACCCTTGGCGATAGCTGCAAGGCGTGTGGGTAGACCAATTGGATCGGCAGGTCCCTCGGTTCGTAATCCCTGAGCACTCTTACCAGACGACCATCAGCCAGTTCTTCTGCCACCTGATAGTGCATCAGCCGCGTGATGCCGAGACCTTGCACGCAGGCGAGACTGGCGGCGCGGATCTGGTTGCAGGTCAGGCGTGGGGTGATTTCTTCGGCCTGTTCCTTTTCGCCGTGGCGGTAGTACCAGTGGCGGCCCTGGGCGGCGAAGGCGATGCAGGCGTGGTCCTTGAGCGCCGCCGGGGTGTCGATGGCGGGGGCGGTGCTCAGGTAGTCGGGGCTGGCGCAGGTGACCAGCCGGGTGCTGCCGATCTGCCGGGCGACCATGGCCGAGTCGGGGAGGTGGCCGATGCGCAGGGCGAGGTCGAGGCGTTCGTCGAGCAGCGGAACGATCTGGTCGCTCAGGCTCAGCTCGACCCGGATCTCTGCATGTTCCTTGAGAAATTCGTTCACCAGCGGCGCGACGTAACGTTGGCCGAACTCCATCGGTGCGGTGATACGCAGCAGGCCGCGGACGGCGCCGTCGCTGGCTTCCAGGCGCTGCTCCATGTCGGCGAAGTCCGCCAGCATGCGCCGGCTCCAGGCCAGGTATTCCGCGCCCTCGTCGGTCAGTGCCATGCGTCGGGTGCTGCGGTTCAGCAGGCGTACGCCGAGGTGCCGTTCCAGCGCCGCCAGTGAGCGCACCACCGATGCCACGGATTGCCCGGTGGCATCGGCGGCCGAGCTCAGGCTGCCGTTGTCGACGATGCGAACGAAGTTGGCCATTGCCTTGAGCTTGTCCATTGCCACCCTTGGATTTGTGCGATTGCTGCATAGATGTTGTCAGGCCCGCGGCATAGGTGAAACCCGCAGGGCGGCTGACACTACCGGGACTGAGGTCTTTTGGAGTTTCGCACATGAATCAATCAGCCAGTCCCGCCCGCATTCTCGCCTACGACCACATCGGTATTCGTGTCAGCGACCGGCCGCGGGCGATGGCCTTCTACCAGGCGCTGGGCTTCGTCGAGAGCGCGAGCTTTCCGCTGTTCGAAGCGAACGAAATGCTCAGCCCGGACGGCGTGCGCATCAACCTGATCTTCAACGGTGCGCGTGCGCCTGATGCGCACAACGTGCTGCTGGATGAGCCGGTCAAGCGGCCCGGCATGACCCATCCGGCGTTTATCGTCGATGACCTCGCGGCGCTCCAGCATTGGCTAGAGGCGCAGGGCATCGTCATCACCGAGGGGCCGCATCCCATCGGCCCGCGGCGGATCGCGCTGTTCATCCGCGACCCGGACGGCAACGTTCTGGAATTCAATCAGCTCATCAGAGGAGGTGCGCAATGAAACTGTACGACCTGGGTCCATCCGGCAACTGCTACAAGGTGCGGCTGTTCGCTGCGCTGGCAAATATCGACCTTGAACTGGTAGCCGTGGATTTCGCCAATGGCGCACACAAGAAGCCGCCGCTGTCCGAGCTGAACCCGCTGGAGCAGTTGCCGATTCTGGATGATGGCGGGCATATCGTCCGCGACTCGCAGGCCATTCTGGTCTACCTCGCCGGCGCATACGGCGGCCTGGCGTGGTGGCCGGACAACCCGCGCGGGCAGGCGGAGATCGTGCAGTGGCTGTCCTTCACCGCGAACGAGATCCAGCAGAGCCTGAATGCGGCGCGGCTGGTTCAGAAGTTCGGCTATCCGCTGGACAAGGCCGCGGCGCTGGCGAAGGCACCGGCGGTGCTCAAGCTGCTGGACGATCATCTGCAGCGCCACGACTGGCTGGCGATCGACCGGCCGACCATCGCCGATTGCGCGGTCTACCCCTACGTGGTGCTGGCGCCAGAGGGCGATGTGGATCTCACCCCGTACCGCCACGTCGCCCGCTGGATGGAGCGGCTGGAAGCGTTGCCGGGTTATCTGCCCAAGCCCTGACCTGCAGGCGCTCGCTGCCGACAGGCGACCCGGTAAGCCGGGCCGCCCCTTGTCGCGTTATCAGAAGCTGACCACCGTCTTCAGCCCTACGACCACCACGTCCTCCGCATCGTCGAAGCCGCCGGGCCGGTGGAAGTACTGGATGTTCGGCGTCAGCGAGATGGCCGGCGTCAGGGCGACGCGGTAGTAGAGTTCCGCGGGGTATTCAACGTCCGGCACCTGCCCGCCCTGTTCGCGCAGGTGCTTGCGGGCGTCGTCGTTGATTTCCAGGCGGCCAAGGCCCAGGCCGAGCTCGTCATGCGGGCGCGAGGCGAAGGGGGCGGAGAGGATGCCGCCAACCTGCCAGATGCGCTCGATATAGGTCACGTCCGGGTCGGACTGGATGAAGTTGGCGAACAGCTTCAAGCGTCGCTCGGCCACCGTGCTGCTCTGCCAGAGCTGCTGTTCGGCCATCAGGTATCCGCCAGTGGCCTTGTCGTGCTCGGCGGCTGGCGCCCCGGAAAGCGCCATCGGCCGGCCGGCGGCGTCACGGTAGATGTCCTCGAAGTCGCCGGTATTGCGCCAGAGGCCCAGGCGATAGGCGCCGGGTTGACCGGAGAAGGTTGGCGTCCAGCCCAGTTCGGCGACCGCGTGGTAGCCGGTGGTGCCGGACGGGCTACCGAAATTCAGGCCCTGCTCGCGCTCGGTGAAACGCGGGTTGACCTGATAAAGCGCAGTCTGCAGCGACCACTCTGCGTCCAGCTGGTAGCGCGCGGTGGCGCCCCACTGGCTGATCGGCCAGGTGAACCAGTTCGGTGTGATATAGCCGGGCACCGTGCCGCAGAAGCCGAGATTCTGGAACGGGCAGGCGAAGGGGAAGATCTCGCCGCTCATGGGCAAACGGCCGAGCTTGACCAGCAGGCGGTCGTCCAGCAGTGCTTGCTGGTAATAGAACTGCACCAGTCGGGTGACGCTGCCGTAGCCGTGAATTTCCTGGGGTTGCAGCAGGACGCCGAGATCGGCCTCGGCGTTGAGGTTCTCGCCGTTGCGGTTGACCACGCTGAAGCGGAATCCGGCGCCGGACCAGCCGAGCAGTTTGTCCAGGTCCAGCGCGGCATCGAACATCAGCTGATCGGAGTAGGTGCCGGTGTGGTCATCGCCGCCCTGGGTATTCCAGGCCAGCTCGTTGACGTAGGTGATCTGCAGGTCTACGCCGGCCTCATGCAGACGGGTACGGCTGCCGTTCCAGTCGCCGAAGAGGAACTGATCGGGTGAATAATCGGCCGCGTGGGCAGAAGTGAACAGGCAGGCGGCGAGAACGCCGCTGCCGAAGCGCAGGCTTGTTGTCATTGTTCTGATCCTTCGGATGTAACGATGCGGGTGCAGCGAATACCGTTAGCCGCACTGCCTGCGGGCATTCACGGTATTCGCGTGCGTTTCTGCTCAGTGGTAACGCCTGGCTATGTAGGCGTTATTGGTTCAAGTGTTTAGTTGGCGATTGAACGTGGCCGGCTTAATGTCCGCCGCCAGCCTTCACACCATCGCGCGCTTGCCGACGAACAAAATGGCGAATGCTTTCCAGCTCTGCATCTGTCAAATCTGAAAACTTGGGCATGCCGTTGGCAAGTAACGCGCCACCGCGCACAACACTCTCGAACGCTTTCTCACCGCCTTTGAGCAATATCGGCGACTCCCGCAGATCGGGTGCTTTCATACCCGCAACAGCGCCGGCGCCATGACAGCCAACACAGAGGTTCTCCGCAAAGACACCCGCGCCTGCCTCTGCCTTTTTGGCATCGACCTCGAACTTCTCATCGATGATTGGCTTGGCAAGTTGCGGTGCAGGCTGCTCTGGAATAACCGCTTTTCCGTCAAGCGAAAACGTCATGATGCGGCGCTCATGCACGCCATATTTCCAGCCATGGCTTTCAAAGCCCAGTTCACCGGAGCCGCCGAAGTTGGAGGCCAATGCACCACCAGGACCCACCAGCAGGGAAACCATCTGCTTGCCATCCAGCTTGTAAGTTATCGGTGGCGCAGAGATGCCGAGACCCACGTCATAGGACCAAAGCTCGTCACCAGTGCGGGCATCGTAGGCTTTCAACATGCCATCAGGCTGGCCCTGGAAAACCAGGTTGCCGGCTGTGGTCAAGGTTCCGCCACCCCATGGGCTCTTCTGGTTTACCTGCCACACGCGCTTGTTCTTGACCGGGTCCCAGGCCTGTAGGGAGCCGCGTGACTCGTGTGGGTCCTTGGTCAATTCCCAACCGGTCAACCCCAGGTAAAGCTTGTGGCTCGCCATCTTGTGGCCAGGCTTCGTATCCTTGCCATCGTCCTTGAAGGTGTTGCCCAGATGGTTGGTGGGGATAAAGGCAAGATTCAACTCGGGGTTATAAGACATTGCATGCCATGAGTGAGCACCGAATGCCGAAGGATAGATATTCTTCTCGCCATCAGGATACCGGGCGTCCTCAGCAACAATATGGCGCTGTTCTTTCAGGTCGTATTTGGTTGACCAGTTGGCGTCAGTGAATTTTTCAGCAGACAGGACCTTGCCGTTCGAGCGGTCGATCGTATAGAAGAAGCCGTTCTTCGGCGCATGCAATACCGCATCAACATCCTTGCCATCGATCTTGAGATCAGCCAGCACGATGTCCATGTTCGAGTTGTAGTCCCAGGTGTCGCCTGGTGCAGTCTGGACGTGCCATTTGTATTCGCCGGTATCCGCATCTACAGCCACGACAGAACACAGGAACAGGTTGTCGCCGCCGTCCGGGCTACGCACCTTGATATTCCATGGCCCACCGTTACCGGTACCGAAGATGAGCTGGTTGTATTTCTCGTCGTAAGTCCAGCCATGCCAGGCATTGCCGCCGCCGCCGTTTTCCCACCACCGGCCAGTCCAGGTCTTGGCCGCCATTTCCTGAGCGGCATCCTCGAAGCCATCGGCAGGGTTGCCAGGGACGATATAAAAGCGCCAGACCTGTTTGCCCGTCTCAGTATCGTAAGCGGTTACATAACCGCGCATCGGACCAAGTTCCGTTCCGCCATTACCTACAAATACTTTCCCATCGAAGGCCTTGGGATGGCCGGTAATGTTCAACGGCTGGTCGTGATCGAAGGTCCTGGTCTGCCAGACTTCCTTGCCGTCTTTTCGGGTGATCGCAATCAGCCGGCCGTCCCAAGTGGCAATGAATAGTTTGTCGCCATAGGTTGAAAGCCCGCGGTTATGCTTCCAGAAGACCTTCTTCATGTTGTTGTCGATGATCTCTTTGGAAACTTGTGGATCGTATTCCCAAAGCATCTTGCCCGTGCGTGCATCGAACGCACGTGTTCTGTTCATTTCACCAACGTAATACATCACGCCATCGACAACCAAAGGTGTTCCGACGATATCGGAGCGATCCGGCAGCGGCGCGTACCATTCAGGCTTTAGCCCGCTGACGTTCTCTACGTTGATGTCTTTGAGTGGGCTGAATCGCTGTTCGGAGTGTGTTCGTCCGTAAGCCAGCCAATCAGTAGTGTTCGACTCGTCAGACAATTCCTTGTCCGTAATGACTCTGTCTGATGCGTGCAGTGGCGTGATCGCAAGAAGCGAGGCTGCCATGATCATTTGAACCCTTAGATTTGACTGTTTGAAGTTCATTTTTATTATTTCCTTGTTTAGGGTTTTTTCTCGCTTCAGGCACGCCTCAAACGAGCATCCGCTGTTAAAGCTTTTCTGATATTTGTTTTATTGGCAAAGCGGCTTCCACTGCTGCGCGCTGTAATGGCGAGCAACATGGGTGTGCATATGTCACTGTTTTTTGGATTAGTTATTTAAACGTCTATAACTAGAAATCCGGTTTTTTTGCGTTTGGGTTGCCTGCGCTAATGACGGTAGCGTCGCTGCGGTAACGCTCCGCAGAGAGTCGCAGTACATCGTCCTAACAGGGTGCTGCTGCCTTGGGGCGGGGAAGGGCTGGGATGCCTCATGGTGTTTCCTCCGATGCATGGCGGGCCGGATGGCCTGCCGTGTTGTTGTTATTCAAAGCAAGGGGGAGTGCCGTCCGGCGGCGAGGCCTTCGGGCGGATAAGTGCTGGCGCGGGCGCCGAGTTCCAGGCCCTGCCAGGCGAGGACGCGCTGGTAGCACTCGGGCAGGGATGTGGCGGTGGCCCAGGCATCGGCCAGCCGCTCGGCGAGCGCCAGATGGCTTTCGGCCTGGCAGCGCAGGTCGCTGGCGCAGGCGTGATAGAAGCGGTTCACCACGTCGGCCATCGGCTCGCGCCAGTCCTCGATCAGCAGCGCGGCATGCGCCAGCACCACCGGGCGACCGTCACGGCTGCGCCGCCAGCGCTGGGCGGTGCCGGCCAGCTTGCGGCCCTCCAGGGTGAGGTTGAAGCGGCCGTCGCAAAATGCACCCGGCACCGCGCCTACACCGGCCTTGAGGCCGTTCTCCGCCAGCCACAGCGCCAGGGGTTCGAGCAGCCGTTCATAGGCGATGTCGATGCGCTTGCCGACCTCGTCGCCGCTAGGCAGCGCGCAGGCCAGGGCGATATTGAGCACGGCAGAGGATTGCGGCACCGGCTCGCCGCCAGTGTCGCGCAGCAGGATCGGCCAGCCCTGCGCCGCGCAGCGTTGGCTGGCCAGGGCGAAACCGGGCCGGCGCTCAAAGCTGCCGGGCATCACCAGCGCCTGACCGGTGGGGCGCCAGAGCAGCAGCTGGCAGTCGAACAGGCCGTCGCAGACGCGCTGCAACAAGGCCCGCTCGGCATTCAGGCCAGCGCCCACACTGAACCGGGCGATGCCGTTCATGCCGCGTACTCCTCGATACGCCGGCAGAGATCATCGAGAAACTCTGCCGCCGGCGAGCCGTTGACGGCGCGGTGATCGAAGGTCAGCGACAGGCCCATCCACTCGACTTCCACCAGTTCGCCGCTCGGCCCGAGTTCCAGCCGCCGCTGAATGCCGCCGACACCCAGGATCGCCACCTGTGGCGGATTGAGGATCGGCGTGAAGTGGTGCACCCGCGACAGCCCCAGGTTGGAGACGGTAAAGGTGGCGCCGGTCAGTTCCTTGACCGACAGCTTGCCGGCCAGGGCCTTGTCCACCAGCGCCTTGCGCGCCTGGCACAGACTTTCGCCGTCCAGCTGCTCGGCGTCGAACAGCGCCGGGGCGACCAGCAGATCGCCCGGCAGCGGAATGGCGAGACCCAGGTGCACCGCCACGTGCTGGTGAATCACCTCGTCCTCCAGCGTGGCATTGAGCCCGGGATGGGCCTTGAGCGTCTCGATCACCTTGAGAAGCAACAGGTCCTGCACGGACACCGCGCTGCCCTCGGCCTTCAGTTCGGCGCGACGGGTTTTCAGCGCATCCAGCCGGCATTCGGCGTGGTGAGTCAGCTGCGCGGTGGTCTGCAGGCTTTCGTGCATCTTCGCCGCGATCATCTTGCGC
Organism: Stutzerimonas stutzeri RCH2; assembly: GCF_000327065.1. Classification (NCBI taxonomy): domain Bacteria; kingdom Pseudomonadati; phylum Pseudomonadota; class Gammaproteobacteria; order Pseudomonadales; family Pseudomonadaceae; genus Stutzerimonas; species Stutzerimonas stutzeri. Next base: position 1,535,517 of record NC_019936.1, read on the forward strand.
ATGCCCTTGAGCGGCACCCGTTCGGGCGCGCGCTCGGGCAGGATTTCCAGTCGAGTCATGGCTATTCCACCTGGCCGATGACCGCACCCTTGGCGATCACCGCGTCTTCTTCCTCGATGATCTTCAGCACCCCGGCGACCGGCGCTTCGATCTCGAACTGGGCCTTTTCCGACATGACCTCGGCGACCAGGTCACCGGCGGCCACTTCGGCGCCGTCGCTGACCAGCCAAGAGGTGATCACCGCTTCGGCGTCACCTTCCCAGAGGTCGTCTGCAATCACGATGGGGGTACTCATAAACGTCATTCCTTATGCATGGCGTGGTAGGCGGCCACGATCTTGTCCGCGTTGGGCAAGGCCCATTGCTCCATGACCGGGGTGAAGGGGATCGGGATGTCGGGAAAGGCCACCCGCTGCGGGCGGGCCTTGAGCATGCCGATGTCGTGCTCGACGACGCTGGCGATGATTTCGCCGCTGACGCCGAAGCTGTGATAGTCCTCGTCGATCACAATCAGCCGGCCGGTCTTCCGGACCGAGGCGATGACGTGCTCGCGGTCCAGCGGCACCAGGCTGCGCAGGTCGATGACCTCGGCGCTGACGCCGTCCTTTTCCAGCTGCGCGGCGGCGCGCAGGGCGTGGTGCACGCCGGCGCCGAGGCTGACCAGGCTGACGTCGCGGCCCTCGCGCACGGTCTTCGCCTTGCCAATCTCGACGATGTAGGGCTCCTCCGGCACCGGCACCGTGGCGCCTTTCTCGGTGCCCAGCCAGCCCATGCCCTGTAGCGCCTTGTGGAAGAGGTAGACCACCGGGTTGTCGTCGCGAATCGCCGCGGTCATCAGCCCTTTGGCGTCATAGGCGTTGCTCGGCACCACCACCTTCATGCCCGGCAGGTGGGCGAAGGTGCCGTAGAGGCACTGCGAGTGCTGCCCGGCGTCCGAATAGCCGGCGCCGGTCGAGGCCATCAGCACCATCGGCACCGGCACCTTGCCGCCGGAGAAGTAGGTGTTCTTGGCCATCAGGTTGTAGATGGCATCCATGCAGACGCCGAAGAAGTCGACGAACATCAGCTCGACGATCGGCCGCATGCCGTCCGAGGCGGCGCCCACGGCGGCGCCGATGAAGGCGGTTTCGGAGATCGGCGTGTCGCGGATGCGCGTCTTGCCGAACTCCTCATACAGCCCGCGGGTGTTGCCGAACACGCCGCCGAGCTGGCCGATGTCCTCGCCCATCACGAACACCTTCGGGTCCAGGCGCATCTCCTGCGCCACGGCTTCGGCCATGGCGCGGGCGACGGTGAGCTTTCTTTCTTTTACTGCTGTGGTCATGGGGTTCTCCTGCTCAGCCGGCCAGCGCGCCGGGACTGACGATGATCTTGACGTTGCGGTCCTTGTGGTTGGCCAGCTCCTCGAAGCCCTGTTCGAGGATGTTGTCCAGGCCGATGCGGCCGGTGATCAGCGGGGTGACGTCGATGCGCCCGTCGTCGATCAGGGCGATGACATCGGCGAATTCGCCGGCATAGGCGAGCGAGCCGATCACCTGTTTTTCAGTGGCGACGATCTCGAAGAAGTTGAATTCCGAGGGTTCCTCGAAGATGCCCACCATCACGCAGCGACCAGCCTTGCGGATCACGTCGATGGCGAGCTTGGCGGTGGCCTTGTGGCCGATGCACTCGAAGGAGACGCCGGCACCGTAGCCGCCGGTGAGCGCCTTGATTTCGGCGATGGCGTCGCACTCGCTGGGGTCGATGACCCAGTTGGCACCGACTTCCAGCGCCTTGGCCTTGCGTGCGGCGGACATCTCCAGGGCGATCACCTGGCCGGCGCCAGCGGCCTTGGCGCACATGATGGTGCACAGGCCAATGGTGCCGGCGCCGACCACTACCACGGTTTCGCCGAGCAGGCTGCCGGCCTTCTTCACCGCGTGCATGCCGACTGCCAGCGGCTCGATCAGCGCGCCGGCTTCCAGCGGAAATCCTTCAGGCAAGCGGTAGAGCAACTCGGCCGGCACGTTGACGAACTCGGCGAAGGCGCCGTTGTTCATTAGGCCGGTGAAGGCGAGCTGCTCGCAAAGGTTGTACTGGCCGGTCTTGCAGAAACGGCACTGCCCGCAATGCTGGCAGGCATCGGCGGCGACCTTGTCGCCAGGCGCGTAGCCCTCGACGCCTTCACCGATGGCGACGATCTCGCCGCAGAACTCGTGGCCGAGGATGCACTGGCCTTTGATGCCGGTGAGCGGGTGCGGCGCGTCCACCGGAATGAACACCGGGCCGGCGAGGTATTCGTGCAGGTCGGAGCCACAGATGCCGCACCAGTGCACGCGAATCTGTACCCAACCCGGTTGCGGCGCGCCGGGCAGCGGCACCTGTTCCAGGCGGATGTCCTTGCGACCGTGCCAGACGGCGGCGGTCATGGTGGCTTGGCTGTTCATGGTGGTGTTCCTCTTGTTGTTCTGCTGTGTCCGCGTTTCGCGAGCAGGCTCGCTTCTGCGGTCTTCGGGACTGACCTGCGCTACACGAAGACCTTCTCCAGCGCCTCTTCCGGGCGCGGGTAGGGGCTTTCGCGGGCGAACTGCACCGCTTCGTCGATGCGCCCGCGGGCGCGCGCCGCGATGTCTTCGGCCTGCGCTTCGCTCAGCACGCCTTCGTCGATCAGGCGTTGGCGGTAGCCGGGGATCGGGTCCTTTTTTATCAGGCCGTCCTTTTCGCCTTCGGGGCGGTAGGTTTCGCCGTCACCCATGAAGTGGCCGGCCAGGCGATAGGTCTCGATCTCGATCAGGGTCGGGCCGCCACCGGCACGGGCGCGCTCGATGGCTTCACCGGCGGCGCGGAACACGCCGTCCGGGTCGTTGTTCTCGACGAACACACCGGGCATGCCGTAGGCCGCGGCGCGCACGTGGTGCTGCGCGATGCAAGTGGCGCTGGCCTTGGCCACCGAGATGCCCCAGGCGTTGTCCTCGATGACGAACACCACCGGCAGCTTCCACAGCGCCGCGAGGTTCAGCGTTTCGTGGAACGCGCCCTGGTTGGCCGCGCCCTCGCCGATGAAGGACACGGCCACGCCGGGCTTGCCCTGCATCTGCCGCGATAGCGCCGCGCCGACCGCTGGGCCCATGCCCTCGGCGATGATCCCCGAGCAGGAGAAATTCACCCGGCCATCGAACAGGTGCATATGCCCGCCGCGCCCGCCGGAAAGACCAGTGGCCTTGCCGAAGATCTCGGCCATCATCTCGTTGAGGTCGACGCCCTTGGCCACGGCGATGTGGTGCGGGCGATGGGTGGCGGTGACGATGTCCTCTGCCTCGAGGTGGGCACAAACGCCCACCGCGCAGGGCTCCTGGCCGTTGGAAAGGTGCATCTCGCCGGGGATCGGCCCCTTGGCCATGTTGAACACCGGCGTCTTGCCTTCCATGTAGATGCGCTCGATGGACTCCTCCATGTAGCGGCTGGTCAGCATCTGCTCGTACATCCACAGGCGCTGCGAGTTGTTGGGCTGGGTCATGGGTGGACTCCCTTGTAGTGGCGGGTCAGATCGCGCGTTCGTTGAGCAGCCGGCCGATCTGCTCGGCCTGGCGCAGGGCCAGCGCGACGATGGTGAGGGTGGGGTTCTGGCCGCCGCTGGTGGTGAACTGGCTGCCATCGGAGACGAACAGGTTGGGGATGTCATGGCTTTGGCCCCACTTGTTCACCACGCCGTCACGCGCCATGGCGCTCATGCGGTTGGTGCCCATGTTGTGGCTGGCCGGGTAGGGCGGCAGCTCGATGATGTCGGTGGCGCCGGCGGCCTCGTAGCACCTGGCGGTGGCGGCAACGCCGTGCTTGCGCATGGCGGCATCCATCGGGTGGTCGCTCTTGGTCACTACCGGAATCGGCAGGCCGTACTGGTCCTTCTCGCTGTCATGCAGGGTGATGCGGTTGCTCTCCAGCGGCAGGTCCTCACCACACAACCAGACGCCGGACATGTGGTTGTACTTCTCCATCCGCGAGGTGAACTGCTTGCCCCAGCCCTTGGGTGTGGGGTCAAGGAAGGCGGAGAGGAAGGGCAGGCCGAGGGCGAGGATTTCCAGCCGGTAACCGCCGACGAAACCGCGCGACGGATCGTTGTAGGACTCGTCCGAGATCACCCCGGCGCAGGTGGTGCCGCGGTGCATGTTCACCGGCTTGGGCATTACCGCGAAGATGCCGGCGGTGGTGTGGGTCATGTAGTTGCGCCCGACCTGGCCGGAGGAGTTGGCCAGCCCGTCGGGGAACATTGCCGAGGCGGAGTTGAGCAACAGGCGCGGCGACTCGATGGAGTTGCCCGCCACGCAGACCACCCGGGCCTTCTGCCGCTGGATGGTGCCGCTGGCATCGGCGTAGACCACGGCATTGGCGCGGCCCTTGGCGTCATGCTCGATGCGCAGCACCATCGACTGCGGCCGCACCTCGCAGTAGCCGCTGGCTTCGGCGCGGGGAATGTCGGTGTAGAGCGTCGACCACTTCGCGCCCATCTTGCAGCCCTGCATGCAGAATCCGAGCTGCTGGCAGGCGGCGCGATCGTCGTAGGGCTCGGTGTTGATCGCCATCGGCCCGGAGAGGATCTCCTTGTAGCCGACCCGCTTGGCGCCTGTGGCCAGCACCTTGAAGGAGTTGTGCCAGGGGTGATAGTCCATGCCGGTGCTCGGCCCGGTCACGCCCATGTGCTTCTCGGCCTTCTCGTACCAGGGCGCCATCTCCTCCAGCGTCACCGGCCAGTCGAGCAGGTTGGCGCCGGCGATGTCGCCATTGATGCTCTGCATCTTGAATTCGAAGTCGCGAAAGCGCAGGGCGATGCCGGCCCAGTGCACCGTGCTGCCGCCGACGCCCTTGACGATCCAGGCGGGCAGGGTCGGGTTGTTCTCGGTCAGGTGCCAGCCACCGGCGGCCTGGCGTTTGTCGAGCCAGGAGATCTTCTTGAACATCGCCCACTCGTCGTTCTCGATGTCCTCCAGCGTGTGGCGCTTGCCGGCTTCGAGCACCACGCTGCGAATCTTCTGTTTGGCCAGCGCGTTGGCGAGCGTCCCGCCGCCGGCACCGGAGCCGATGATCACCACGACGCCATCGTCATCCTGGGCAAAAGTTGCCATGGGGTATTCCTCGTCTTGTTCTTGTTGTTATCCCGTGTGCACGGAGTGGTCAGAGCCAGTTCAGATCGTCGAAGCCGCGGTTGACGTAGCCGCCGTATTCCCAGGACGAACCCTCGTAGCCGAACAGCGGGAACAGCGCCTTGTTGTCGTACAGGCCGAACATCAGGCTGCTGCGCACGGCCTTGAAGAAGGGGGTGTTTTCGATCTCGGTCAGCAGGGCTACCCGCTCGGCCTCGTCGAGCTGTTCGAATGGCGAGCCATGGAACTGGCGCGCCTGCTGTTGCAGGTCGTCCAGGCCGCTAGCCACCAGCGCTGGCTGTTCATCCACCAAGCCGAGCAGGGGCTGCACGTAGTGGTGGTCGCTGATGAACTCGTGGGGAAATACATCGCGGCCCATGCGCAGCAGGCCATCGGGCAGGTCTGGCAGGCGTTCCTCGGCGAGCAGGTTCACCGGGATCAGTTGCGACAGGCTGAATGCCAGCAAGGACTGGCCGGAAATGGAAAGAAAACGTCGCCGGTTTAGCGTGCCGTGCGGGCGAGCTGAATCGTGCATGACATAGCTCCTGATTATTACCGGCAGTTCCGTGGTGATCGGAATGCTGGCGATCTTGTTATGCGAAGAGTTTGTTCCGCAAAACAGTAGGAGCAGTTGTCATGCCAACTTTTAGTAAGGACTTTACCTTTGGATAAGTGATTGATACATATGGTTTTTAGGTAACTTGATGGTGTTGTTGTGTTTGATGTGTAAAGCGCTTTGAACGTTACACCTGTAAAGCGCTGTAAAGCGCTTTACAGTACGGCGACAAACAATATGAACAGAAAAAGTGCTTCTAAAGTTCAGGCTGGTCTGTGCGGTTCTATGGTTTATCCTCTGTTTATTGCAAAACAATAAAGCGTTTCGCTGGAGTGGCCCGCGTCAGTCTGGCGCGAGCGCTTCGAGGAGGAGGCATGAATCTGCTATCCGGTCCGGTCAGCCATATCGACGCGGTGCTTTCGCTGGCCAATGCGCCGCACCTGCCTGGTGATCGTGATCCGATCATCGCGCGCTCCTGGCACCGCTGCGTGCACGACTACGGCCTGGACCCGGCGCGACCTGCCGAGGCCCGATTCGTCCCGCGGCAGGTGCTGCGCGAGCATCAGGATCAGGCCGACGAGCTGATCAATGTCGCCCGCGCCGGGGTCGAGCAGCTGTACCGGCAGATCGCCGAGCTGGGTTACGTGATCCTGCTGACCGACAACCGCGGCATCGCCGTGCAATTTCTCGGTGATCCGGCCGATGAAAAGGCGCATCGCAAGACCGGGCTGTTCCTTGGTTCGGACTGGGGCGAAGACCATGCTGGCACCTGCGCAGTCGGCACCTGCATCAAGGAGCAGCAGGCGCTCACTTGTCACCAGCACGATCACTTCAGCGTCTGGCACACCAACCTCACCTGTACCGCGGTGCCCATGTTCAACCCGCACGGCCAGCTGCTGGCGGTACTGGATATTTCGGCGCTGCATTCGCCACCGACCAAGGATTCCCAGACCTTCGCCCTGCAGCTGGTCAAGCAGTACGCGCGGATGATTGAGGATGCCTACTTCATGCGCGTCTATCGCGAGCGGCCAATCCTCTGTTTTGATGGCTCGCGCGAGTTCGTCGTGATCAACCGTCGCTACCTGCTGGCGCTGGGTGACGATGGCGAGCTGCTCGCCGGCAACACCGCCGCCCGCGGTCTGCTGGCCGAGCACGGGCTATTGATGCCGGGGCCCTTTGGCACCCTGGCACAGGCGCGGATCGACCAGCTGTTCGACTGCGAGCTGAGCGATGTGCTGAGCATTCCCTACGCCAGCCATGACCAGGTTCGCGCCTTTCGCACCCATCGCCACCAGCTGTTCTTCGCCGCCTTGATGGAGCCGCGGCGCCGGGTGCCGGAACCGGTCGAACGCAGCGCGCCCGGCGGGCATTCCGCGCTCGATGCACTGGCTGACGACGACCCGGTGATGCGCAAGATGCTGGCGCGCGCCAGACGCCTGTGCAGCGAGCCGCTGAACGTGCTGCTCAATGGCGAGACCGGGACCGGCAAGGAACGGCTGGCCAAGGCGCTGCATGAGAGCGGCTGCCGGCGCAGCAAACCCTTCGTGGCGATCAACTGCGGCGCGATGCCCGAGTCGCTGATCGAAAGCGAGCTGTTCGGCTACGCCCCCGGCACCTTTACCGGGGCGCGCAGCAAGGGCATGCGCGGGCTGATCCAGCAGGCCGACGGCGGCACACTGTTCCTCGACGAAATCGGCGACATGCCGCTGCATTTGCAGACCCGGCTGTTGCGGGTGCTGGCCGAACAGGAAGTGATGCCGCTGGGTGCCGATAAACCGGTGAAGGTGGATATCCGCGTGGTGGCCGCGAGTCACCGTGACCTGCGGCAGATGGTCGAGAGTGGGGCGTTTCGCGAGGACCTGTTCTACCGCCTGAACGGCGCGTCGCTGAAGCTGCCACCGCTGCGCGAGCGCGCCGACAAGGGCTTTCTCATCGAGCGGGTGTTCGCCGAGCTCGCCGAAGGGCGGCCGGGCAATCCGCACCTGCGTGGCGATGCCATGAGTGCGCTGCTGGCCTACCCCTGGCCGGGCAACATCCGCGAGCTGCGCAATGTGCTGCAGTACGCGCTGGCGACCTGTGAGGGGGACGAGATCACCGTGCAGGATCTGCCTGACGAGTGCCTGCCACCGATTCTGGCGCGCTGTCGTCAATCGGCGACCGCGGCCGAACCCGAGTCGGCAGCAGCGCTGCGCGAGACGCTGCGTCGTCATCGCTGGAACGTCAGCGCCGCCGCGCGCGAACTTGGCGTGTCGCGCCCGACGATGTATCGCCGCATGCGCGTGCTGGGTATCGAAGCGCCGGTATGACCGGCGCCGGGGCTCTACTCGCTGACCGGCTGTTTTGCCGGCGTGCCTTTTTCAGCGGCGATATCGAACGCGATGCTCCAGTTGTGCAGCGGGTAGGGCTGGTGCACCAGCGCTTTGATGTTCGCCTCGGCGGGCATCAGGTCGGGCAGGTATTCGTAGGTGGCGTCGGCGCGCATCGGGTCGCTGTCGCGTAACTGGCCAGCGCCGCCGACCTGATGGCTGGCGTAGCTGATGCGCGGTTGACCGCTGAGGTCGCGACCAGCGCGCAGGCGCACGATGGTATCGGCGGCGATTTCGACGGCCTCGATGGGCACTTCACCCTGGTCGTCACGCAGCACGAAGCCCTTGTCCTTCACATCACTGGCCTGGTGGCCGAGGTAGGGCTGGTCGAACGCCAGCGGTGGGTGCGGTACATGGAAATCGACCAGCACATCGCGGCCGTCGACTGTGGCCTGGCGCGGCGACAGCGGCACCCAGTCTTTGCGCTCGATGACGACATGGTGGTAGACCTTGCCGAGCATCTGGCCGAACCAGCGGTAACCGTTCGCCGACAGGTGTACGCCCTTGTCGGTGTACGGGTAGACCGGGCCGACCAGATACCAGCCGGGTTCTTCCTGGGCCAGTTCCCATTGCGCCATGCCGATGGCGAGCGAGCCGTCCTTGACTGAGGATTTGGCGTCGGTCTGGTAGCTGAAGAAGGCGGGTATTTTTTCCTGCCCGGCGATGGCCTTGGCGGTGTCGGCGTAGAGGTCGTCGCGCAGTTGGCGCATTTTGGCCTTGTAGTAGTCCTTGTCGTTCTTGCCGCCGTTGGTGTGGGAATAGTCGAACTCGCCCTGCAACCAGAAGAACGCGCTGATGCTGTAACTGGCCTGCTGCGCGTCGGCCAGTGCCTTGGCTTGATCGACGGCCTGGGTCACACGGCGATACTCGTTGGTGCCGCCGCTTTTCGACAGCTGTGCGACGGAGCGGCCGGAGGTCGACGCGTTGCTGGCGACGAGCAGGTGATCGGGGTCGGTGTCACGGCCCAGGTGATGCAGATACAGCCGCCGTGCCATGTTCAGCGCGCCGACTTCCACCGACTCGCCTTCTTCCTGGGCCTTCGGGTCGAGTTTGGCGACCTTTTCTGCGTCAAGAAGCACCGCCGCATTGCTCTTTTGTTGCACCACGGCGCGCAGTGGGGTGAAAGCGGCATCGCCGACCGGCTTGAACGTTGCACCGCTGAAGGCGGCCGAACGCGGCGAATCGCCGAGCATCAGGTTGTCGTAACGCGGCGCGACGGACAGCGCCGGCCAGCCTTCAGCCGCGGAGGCGAGCGACTGGCCGTAGGTGATGACGTGGTTGTACTTGCTCTCCAGCGGCTGCGTCAGCGCGTTCGGCTTGGCCATGAGCTCAGCGGTCAGGCGCTTGTTCTCGGCGTCGCGGGCAGCCAACTGCGTCTCTGTTTCGGCTGCCAGGCTGGGCGTGGCCAGGGCGAGCAGAATTGCGGCGGCGAGGGTGCTGTGCAGGATCGTGGGTTGATCAGGGCGATGGGGCATGAGGTTGTTCCGGATGCGCGGGGCAGTTTGATGCGGCTGCCTTTGGCGAGCCGTTGACTATTGGCGAACGCGCTTTCGACGATGCTAAAGGAGGTAAGTTCGCGACCTCCATGTCGATGGCGGATTGGCTATGCTGTGGCGCATTCGAGCGGCGCGCGAGCAGCGATGCACAGGAGCCGTTGGCAGGTCGAACGATGCCGCTACCGTCCGTTCCGATACAGGTCATCCTATTCGCAGAGGAGAAGTCCATGAGCCACAAAGCCATATTCGTGCAGCCCGGCGGCGGCTACGACCGGGTCGTCGTCGGCACCAGCGAGGCCGCCAGGCCAGAGGCCGGCGAGATCACCGTGCGCCTGCGCGCCAACTCGCTCAACTACCACGACTTCGCGGTAGTGAGCGGCATGTGGGGCCCGAGCGAACCACGCATTCCCATGGCCGATGGTGCCGGTGAAGTGGTGGCGGTGGGTGCAGGCGTGACTGAATTCGCCGTTGGCGATGCGGTGGTCAGCACCTTCTTCCCCGACTGGCTGGCCGGTGAGCCGCTGATCGAAGGTTTCGCCACGGTCCCAGGCGATGGCGTCGATGGTTACGCACGGGAAATGGTCACCGCCCGCGCCACCTCGTTCACCCATGCGCCCAAGGGCTACAGCCATGCCGAGGCGTCGACCCTGACCACCGCCGGCCTCACTGCCTGGCGTGCGCTGATGGCCGACGGCAAGCTCAAACCCGGCGACAGCGTGCTGATCCAGGGCACCGGCGGTGTTTCCATCTTTGCCCTGCAGTTCGCCAAGATGGCCGGCGCCACGGTCATCGCCACCTCGTCCAGCGACGCCAAGCTCGAGCGCCTGCGCGAAATGGGCGCCGATCACCTGATCAACTACCGCAGCACGCCAGCCTGGGGCGAGACGGTGCGCCAGCTCACCGATGGCCGCGGCGTCGATCACGTGATCGAAGTCGGTGGGCCGGCAACGCTGGAGCAGTCGATGGTGGCGGCACGTATCGGCGGGCATATCTCGGTGATCGGCATCCTCACTGGCGTGGCGGGCGAACTGCCGCTGGTGCCGGCATTGGTGCGCCAGTTGCGTCTGCAGGGTGTGCTGGTCGGCAGTCGCGCGCAGCAGCAGGAGATGATCCGCGCCATCGACGCGAACGGCATCCGCCCGGTGATCGACAAGCACTTCGCCGTGGACGATATCGTCGAGGCGTTCCGCTATCAGGAAACCAACCAGCACTTCGGCAAGATCTGTCTGGATATCTGAGGCCTGGCGTCGGCGGCGGCTGCGTTTAGAATGCGCGGCCACGCTGCCGACGATGCCTGCCCATGACACCCGAACACCTCTCCACCCTGCAAAATCACCTGCTCGACGCGCTGGCCAACGTGCCCGACGAGACGCGGCGGTTGTTTCACGGTCGTGGCCGCTGCTATCCGGGGCTCGAACAACTGACCGTCGACTGGCTGCAGGGCGTGGTGCTGGTGGCGCTGTTCCGTGATCCGGGCGAGGCGGAACGGGCGGCGCTCCGGCAGATGCTCATGGCGCTGACCGAATCCCCGGCCTGGCAGCAGAGCCAGGCACAGCGTTTGCTGCTGCAGCATCGCTATCTGCCGGATGCACCGACCGAGGCGTTGCTGGGAGATGTGCCCGCCGAGTGGCAGATCAGCGAGAACGGCCTGCACTACAAGCTCGATCTCGGGCGCAAGCAGAACAACGGCCTGTTTCTCGACATGCGCTACGGCCGACGCTGGGTGCAGAAACATGCGCAGGGCAAGCGGGTGCTCAACCTGTTCGCCTACACCTGCGGCTTCTCCGTCGCGGCGATCGCTGGTGGCGCCGAGCATGTGGTGAATCTGGATATGGCCAGCGCGGCGCTGACCCGTGGGCGGGAGAACCATCGCTTGAATGGTCACGATCTCGGCAGGGTGAGCTTTCTCGGCCACGAACTGTTCAAGTCATGGGGCAAGGTGCGCAAGCTCGGGCCTTATGACCTGATCATCATCGACCCGCCGTCCTTCCAGAAGGGTAGCTTCGCCCTGACCCGCGATTACCAGAAGATCCTGCGCAAGCTGCCGGAACTGCTGAATGCCGGCGGGCAGGTGCTGGCCTGCGTGAATGACCCGGATATCGGCGCCAACTTCCTGATTCAGGGCATGGCCGCCGAGGCGCCGCAGCTGCGTTTCGAGCAGCGCCTGGACAACCCGCCGGAGTTTCCCGACATCAGCCCCGAGAGCGGGCTCAAGGCATTGCTGTTCGTGATGGGTTGACCGTTATCGGCTGGCTTCCAACTCGTTGATCAGCGCTTTCATCTCGTCGATTTCCCTGCGTTGCGCCTCAATGATGCTGTCCGCTAGCTCGCGTACCCTTGGGTCTTGGATATCGGCCCGCTCGCTGGTGAGGATGGCGATGGAGTGGTGAGGAATCATCGCCTTCATCCACGACACCTGGTCGACCGTCGCCTGGCTGCGCACCAGCCACAACGACACTACGAACATCAGCGCGCTGCCGGCGAAAATGGCGATGTTCACGCCACGTCGCGGATACATCTTCAGCATGAATACGAGCATGACGATGGCCATGCTCGCGCCCATCACCAGCGCCATGTAGGCGCGGGTTTCGCTGAACAGGATGTGGTCGATCTGGAACACGTTCAGGTACATCAGACCGAACATGACCAGCGTCGAGGTGGCAATCATTGCGCCGAATTTGGCGTAGGGCTGCATAGGCGTGCTCCTGCGGTGACATTGGGGCGACAACGGCCAACCCCTTGGTCATCTCGACCGTAGCCAGTCTTCGCGGTTTCCCAAGGACCAGGCCACCCGCAAGGCGGTTACGTCTGCCCGCCTAACCAGTGTCTTTCAGCGACTGGCCAGCTCGGAGCAGTTGGGCTCGATGGTAAAGGTGCGCGCCGAATCCACCGGGCCGAGCTTTTCCAGGGTGCGGCGGCCGAGCAGGACGGGGTAGTTCATCTCGTCGCGGTCGCGAAGCGAAAACTCCTCTTCGAGCAGGCGATCACCGACGCAGACCTTCATCAGCACCACCGGCCGGTCTTCCTTGCCGCCGGCGCCACGCACGGTCAACTCACGCTGCAGTTTGCGCTCGATGCGCGACTTGACCAGCTTGTCGTGCTCAACGTCCTTGAGGTCGAGGTCGAAGCGCACCCACTTGTCGCCATCCTTCTCGAAGTAGTCGACGTCCTCGGCGTGCATGGACGACGTCAGGGCGCCGGTGTCGAGCTTGAACTTCACCGTGACCTGTTCAGGAAGAATCAGGCCGCGCTCCACCCAGCCCAGCGGGGTGCCTTCTGCCGCAAGCGATGGGAGGGTGGTCAGTGAAAGTAGCAAGGCGGCCGGTAAGGCGAGCAGACGTGATGCCATCAATGACGCTCCTGAGCGTTGGGTTCGCTCAATAGAGCGATATCCGCGGCGGACGTTCAGCGTCGCTTCGGCATCGTGGCGGGCAGGTCGGCATCCTGCGCTGCTTCGCGGGTGGCGATTTCTTCGGCAAGCGCGCGAACGAAGGCATCCACCGCGACCGGCAGATAGCGTGAGCTGCGCACGTAGACGCCGAGGTCACTGAATACCGAGCCGCTGTCATTCAATGGCACATGCACGAGCGTACCGCTGGCCAGTTCGGCCTCGATGCCGATGCGTGTCTGGAAGGCAACGCCGGCGCCACGCTTGGCCATCTGCAGGGCCAGCTCTACCGAACTGGTTTCCAGCGGTGCCTTGTGCCGTGGACGGGTACGCGCGAGCAGCGGTGCCAGCAGGTGATGGATGGACAGGTCGCTCTTGGCGAGGATCAGCGGGTATTCGGCGCAGGTGGCGAAGCTCACCTCGCTTCGTTCGGCCAGCGGGTGTGCGGGATGCACGATGGCGCCGAGGCGGAAATGCCCGACGCCCAACTGCTGCAGATCTGCGGTGCGCGGCAGGGCAAAGGCGAGGCCGATATCCGCCTGGCCGCTGATGACAGCCTCGGGGATCGCCTGCGAGCCAAGGCTGGTGACGCCTACGGTGACCCGCGGATAGCGCTCGCGCAGCTGCTCCAGCACGCCGGGCAGCAGGTCGGTGGTGACGCCGGATACCGTGGCGATTTCCACATGGCCGGTGCGCAGGCCCTGTAGTGCGTCCAGTTCGGAGCGCACGCGCTCGGCGTCCTGCAGTACGACGATGACGTGGCGGGCGAAGATCTCGCCAGCGGCGGTCAGCCGCAGCCCGCCGGGCAGACGTTCGAACAGCGGCGTGCCGATTTCGTCCTCGAGCTTGAGGATCTGTCGGTTCACCGCCGACGAGGCGACGTTCAGCCGCCGCGAAGCCTCACGGATCGACTGGCAGCGGCGCACCATGTCGAAGTAATGGATGGCCGGCGAGTGGATGCGCAGTTTGCTGGCCAAGCGTTCAGCGCTCCACGGCAGGTGGCTTGAGCCCGCAGCCCTTGAGGATGATGGCGATCAGGTTGTCGCTGGCATGGGCGAAGTCCGCGCGGGTCATGCGCTTACCGTTGATACGGCGGATCTGGTCGGAGAAGTCGGCGTAATGCTGGGTGCCGCTCCAGATCAGAAAGATCAGATGCATCGGGTCGACCGGGTCCATCTTGCCAGCGGCGATCCAGGCGTCGAACACCGCGGCGCGGCCGCGGAACCAGTTGCGATAGTCCTGGTTGAAGTGTTCGGACAGGCATTCGCAGCCGCTGATGACCTCCATGGCGAAGATCTTCGAGGCTTGCGGATGGCGGCGCGAGAATTCCATCTTGATGCGGATGTAGCCGGCCAGGGCGATGGCCGGGTCGTCGTCGACGGTCATGTCATCGAAAGCGGTGTCCCAGAGTTCGAGGATGTGTCGCATCACCTCCACGTACAGCCCCAGCTTGCTGTTGAAGTAGTAATGCACGTTGGCCTTGGGCAGGCCGGCGCGGTTGGCGATGGCGTTCATGCTGGTGCCCTTGAAGCCGTAACGGGCGAACTCCTCGGCAGCCGCGGCGAGGATGGTTTCCTCGTTCTTCTGGCGAATGCGGCCAGCGGGTTTGCCGTGGGCGGTGTAGAGCGGCTGCGGTGCGTTGTTCTTGTCCATGGTCCCTGTCCGTTGGCGCGCTGGCGGTTGGCCTGCTCCCTGGGTGGGACAAGCCGATGCTGGGTTGATGATGGCGTCTTCGGGGTGGTCGTGCGGTGGACGCAGAGCCGGTGGCTGGGCCGTCGAGTCGCCGCAGGGTGATTGCCGAAGCAGGCTGATTCTGCACGAGATTCACTGATCGTTGCAGTCGTTGTGCTTGCATGGATGCGGTTGGTGGGCAGGTCGCGGGAAGCGCCGCCCGGCGTGCGGGCGGCGAGGGCATCAGAAATGCGCTTTGACGATGGCGCTGAAGGTGTTCTGGTCGGTCGGGCCGACGAAGTTCTTGCTAACGAAGCCACCGTCCTCGATGCCGTACTTGTTGGACCAGTAGTCGTATTCGATACCGACATAGAGCTTGCCGGGGGTGTAGTCCAGCGCCTTGCCGAGGTCGTACTTGATCTGCGGGTTGAAGTGGAAGTTCTTCTTCAGCTCGGTGTTGCTGTTCTTCTTGTCGTTGACGACCCAGTCGATATAGCCGTCGAAGAGAATATCCGACTTGCCCACCGGGAAGGTCATGGCCCAGGTCGGGGTGATCTGCCACTGGCCGCCTGGTTTGCCGGTTGTGCCATCGGGCTTGCGGTAGTAGGTGTTCAGCGCGAAGCGATCGAAGCCGGGGATGGCGAGATCCACCGCCGGGCCGAGCAGGTAGTTCTGGTTGGGCGTGCCGTCGGCCTGGCTTTCACCGCGCTCGTAGGTGGCGGAGATGAGCACGTCCTTGATCGGGCCGAAGGAGAGATCTGTGCCAGTAATCTTGCCCAGCGACAGGCGCGGGCTGAATTCACCGTAGTAGGTGTGGCCATCGCTGCCGGAAATGCCGTTGTACCACTTGTTGTCGACGAACAGGAACATGTCGCCCCAGGTCCAGCCGCTGGCATGCTCGAAGGTGATGGTCTGCTGGATTTCCCCCGCATCCACCTTGTAGTCCTTGCCATAAAGGTAGGTCAGGCTGTTGTTCTGCCAGAGCATGGGGCTGGCCATGGCTTGGCTGCTGAGGATGAACCCGGCCGCGAGGGCTGCGGTGGTCAGGCTGCGCTTCATTGAATGTGTCTCCGTATTGGCATTTGAATGAGCTTGTAAGTTGTCCAAGCGGTCAGGCTTTGGTCCCATAGCAAGCGCCGCGCCAATACGCGGGTGCGTCTGTAGCGTTAACTTAACTGATTGATTTAAGTCGAGTTATTTATCGGCTTTAGTGCTGGGGAACTGCGTTTAACGACGACGAACGCCGAAGCACAGATCTAGGGGATCTGACCGATGCGTCAGCTTGCTTCAGTTTGGGGCGCGTTGGATGGCTGATTGCCAGGCTCGCCACCGAAACGGTGCGCGGGCCGGCAACGGCCGGTAAGCAGATGGCAATGCAAAAACGCAACTGCCGGCACGTGGCCGGCAGTTGGTGGAGCGAAGAAACTTAGTGCTGGGTGACCAGGGCGCTGTTGTTCACGCCGTTCTGGGTGATGTAGGCGGCGTTGCCATAGCCTGCCTGGCTGGCGATCGCCTCGTTGCCGACGCCGTGTTGTGTCACTTTTATCAGGTGATCGGCGCCGCTCTGGCTCAGCATCACGTCGTTCAGCGAACCTTCCTGGCGGACAGTCGCCAGGTTGTCACGGCCGTTCTGTTCGATATCGCTGCTGTTGGCCCAGCCATAGCTGACCCCGATGATTTCGTTATCGGTGCCGTTCTGCACAGCGTTCAGCTCGTTGCCAGTGCCGTCCTGATGGAAGTGCAGGTGATTGCCGCGGCCCTGCTGGTCGACGGACGCAACGTTGTAGTGGCCTTCCTGAATGGTCTTGGCGGTCTGGTTGCGGCCGTTCTGGTAAACGTCGGCTTCGTTGCCAGTACCGAATTGCTCGGTGGTGGCGGTATTGTTGCCGCCGAACCAGCCATTGGTCTGCACGATGCTGGAGTCGTTACCGGTGCCGTTCTGCAGGACGAATGCGTTCTGCGCGTTGCCGGTCTGGTTCACCTCGACAGTGTTGTAGCTGCCGTCGGACATGACGTAAGCCTCGTGCTTCAGGCCGGTCTGCGAAACCATGGCGTCGTTGCGCCAGCCGAACTGTTCAACTTCGGCAATGGAACCGCTGCTGGCGAGTTGCGTGATGTGCGCGTCGTTGTCGGTGCCCTGCTGATCGATGGTTGCGCGGTCGGTCATGCTGGCGGCTTGGGTGATGCTGCCATTGTTCAGGTCGCCGTTCTGGGTCAACGTGGCCTGGCTGCCGTAGCTGGCAGTTTGGGTGATCAGGCCGTAGTTGTCCTTACCGGTCTGGTTGGTGGTGGCGTTGGTCATCGTCGTGACGGTCTGGAAGGTTTCGGCGACGTTCCGGATGCCATTCTGGGTCTGCGAGGCGCCGGTCTTGTAGGTGTTGTCCTGTTCTACCAGCGCATCGTTGCCCCAGCCGCGCTGGTTCTGCGTCGAGCCGGTCATCACGGTGGTGCTCTGGTGCGAGTTGGCGACGTTGAAGTTGCCTGCCTGAGACTGCGCTGCGGTGGTGTCCCGCGCGCCGTGCTGCTCAATCAGCGCATTGTTGGCGAAGCCGCTCTGGCCCTGCTGGGCCAGGTTGCCCGAACCGCCACTTTGCAGCACTTCTGCGACGTTGTTGATGCCCAGCTGGTTCTGCTCCGAGGTGTTGTTGGCCGCGAAAGCCTGGGCAGTGGCGACAGTCAGAATGGCTGCTACAAGAGGTTTGAACTTAAACATTTTTGTCACTCCATGGATGTTTTAAGTACAGCGGTATTTCCCTGGGATTAGCGGTACTGGCGAACCACTACCGTCAGACCTCGGCCGCTCTGGCTGACATTGCTGCTGTGCCCGCTGCCGGTCTGTTCGATGAGGGCGCGATTGCTCGAGCCCTGCTGTGCGATGGCGGCGCGGTTGTCCGCGCCGAATTGTTCGATGTGGGCGTCGTTGTCGAAGCCGTACTGGCTGATCAGCGCGGCATTGCCTAGGCCGATCTGCTCGATGGATGCGCTATTGGCGTAGCCGCTCTGGATGATGTATGCCTCCAGCTCCGCACCTCTTTGCACGATGCGGCCGGCCATGTCCTGGCCGGACTGCTGAACGACTGCCATCGCGCCCTGAGCGCTGACCGCGTTCTGGCCGAGCACGGAAAGGTCCCTGCTTATGCCGGACAATTCGGTGGGGGCGAGGTCGGAAAGGGGGGCGCTTTCGGCGTAACTGCAGGAAGCCAGTAGCAGAATTACGGGTAGCAGCAGCTCATACGCAATCCGTTGCGAGCGGGTCATGGGTCCGTTCCTGATTAAGCTCATGTGTCGACATACTTGCCCCGAATCGAGACGGCGAACATCCATCCAATGATTGAAAGTGCTGCGATCCGGTGCGATGCAGGCAAGTTCGCGACGACAGCGGTCGTGCCGGTCAGCCGCCGGCGGAATCGCCGACGGCCGTTGGACGGACCTTTGGTTGGATGGTTGTGCGGTATGAAGTCTCGTCGGCGTTGCACCGACGAGTTGGGTCAGTTCAACTTGCTCAGGTACTTGCTCAGCTCCGGGTGCTCGCTGCCGTGGCCTTCGGCTGTTTGCCAAAGGCGCCGATCGACGCCCTGAGCGATCAGGTGCGCGACGGCGGCCTCGATCGCCGAAAGCACGCAGAGCTGCGCCGGCTCGTTGGTCGTGTAACCGGCTTCGGCTTCGAGCAGCTCCTTGAACTCGATGAACTTGTAGACGTTGGCGCTACGGCCGATAGAGAAAATCGTCTTGGTGGTCATCACGTTCGACAGCACCCGGCCACTGCGCACATCGATGGCCCGCAGGTTCACCGTGACCTGATCGACGCGGTATTCCTGGGACAGGCCGATACCAAGGTAGCGCGCCCCCTGGCCGCCACTGCGCACGTTGGTCTCGTAGGCGACGATGGCGCCTTCCATGATGATGTTCGCCGCCAGCAGCGAGGGCAGCTCGGACTGGATGTTAGGCGCGACATCCGGCTTGGCCTGGGAGGCGCGGATGATCTTGCGTTCGGTCAGCACGTTCTGCAGGCCTTCGCGTTCGAGCACCACGAACCAGCCGCTGGCCTGCATGGCATCGACCAGCATGCTGGCTGCGCCCTGGGTCACGGCGGTGGAGAATGAGCTGGCCGGTGTCGGCTTGTACTGGCCGGTCTGGTCGCGAAAACCGTACACCGCGGCCACCAGCGGACCTTTCGGGCGTGGCAGCGCGAGCAGATCCTGATAGGTCGAGGTGCGCGGGGTGAGAGTTGGTGGATGCTGATCGGCAGACATGGGTTCGCGTACGGCGCAACCCTGCAGTACAGCCATCATCCCTATGGCTACGAATAGGCTTCTCATGGCCTTTGTTTCTCCTTGGGGTCATTTGCCGATGATGATTTCGGACATTTCGCCGGTGAGCCGGTCGGTGATTTCGACGATCAGCATGCCGGCGTCGCCGTTGTAGACGCGTACGAAGAAGTCGTCGGTGGTTATCGCGCCGGTCTTGCCGTCTCTTGCGTCGTTGAGCAGATCATTCAACAGGCGTGATTCGAGCTGGCTGGTGAAGCGATCCAGTGTCGACTGGTTGCCCAGCAGCGAGGAGCGATCCAGCGCGTCCGGGTCCTTCTTGCTGTTCTGCGCCTGCGCGTTGCCCAGCAGCCAGGCACCGTTGAGCGGGCTGCCGCCGAAGGATGGATTGATCGGGGTGTAGACCAGTTCGGTGGCGCTGGCGCCGGCACTGAGCAGCAGGCTGCCGAGCAGCGCGCCGAGAGTCTTGCGGGTGTGCTGTTTCATAACTCGTCCTTGGCCATGTCTATGTTGTCTTCGAACAGCGCTTCGATCTTGCGCCGATTGATCTCCTCCACCACGAAGTCGGCCGCCTCGTAGGCCGGCTCCTTCATGTCCGCCACGTTGGGCTGCAGGAAGCGCCGATACAGCGTCTGGTTCTCGTGCTCGACCCAGACCAGAACGCCCCAGCGCGCCGAGGGCCTTTCCTTGACCGCAAGGTTGAAGTCCAGGCCGCTGATGTCGTTCAGGCGTTCGCAGAAGCGCACGTAGAATTCGTGTCCGGAGCGGGAGATGGTGTTGTCGGTGATGAACCCCTGCAGCTCGGCTTCGTCGCCGTGGGCGCTCAGACCCAACAGCAGCAGAAGCAGTCCGGCGGTGCGTTTCACGACACCGCCTCGCCGACGTGGGCCAGCACCAGTGATGCCCCCTGCGCGCGATTACTGGCGCCGAGCTTGCGCAGCGCGTTGTGCACGTGGCTCTTGATGGTGTGGATGCTCAGGTGCAACTTTTCACCGATGGCTGCGTTGGACAGGCCTTGCCCGGCGAGGGCGAGGATCTGCTTTTCCCGCAGCGTCAGTTCGTCGATCACCTGATGCGAGTTGCTGAGCTGACGGTAGCGGCACAGCAGCGTTTCCATCAGCTGCCTGGGCAGCCAGTCACCCCCCGCAAGCATGGCCTGGACGCCGCGCACGAAGATGTTGCGTGGGGTTGCGCGGTAGAACACGCCACGGATCCATGGGTGCGTTTCGACCAGTCGCCGCGCCTGATCCGGCTGGGCGTTGATCAGCGCTACCGGAGCGTCGCCGACCTGCCGCAGCAGGTGGATGCATTCGTCGCGGTCGAAGCTGGCGACGTCGAGCAGGATCAACGCAGCATCCGCCTGTTCCGGTCGTGGAGCGGTCATGTGGACGAGGGTGCAGTCGGGGCCGTCGTGGAGGTGCTGACGCAGTGTGCTGTGGAGAAGCCTGCTGGCGGAAAGCAGCATTACGCGAGGTTGGGCGGGCTGGAAAGCCGACACAGCGTGATCGTTCATTCGCATGTCCTTTGCTGAATGTGGGTGGGAATCCGTGATTTGTCGTACTCGACAGTGGTGCGTTACGGAGCGCACTTGAAAGTAGTTCAGCTGTGCGACAAAAAAAAGTCAAAAGATGAATTTGGTGTCAGATTGCCGACGAAGCGTGATTGGGAAGTTCTGCTGGCCGCGCTTCAGCGTTGCTCCTACAGTCTGTGTTCTGAACGGAAGCCGCTCATGCGGCCTCATGGACAAGGAGATTCGCAAATGGGTGATCCGCTTTTCTGGCTGGTGTTCTTTTCGGCTGCGCTGGCACTGAATCTTTCGCCCGGGCCGGATCTGCTCTACGTGATTTCGCGAACGCTGAGCGGCGGCCGCCGCATCGGCATCATCTCCGCATGCGGTGTATGCAGCGGGGCGCTGGTGCACGTGGCGTTCGCCGCGCTGGGCATCTCGGCCATTCTTGCCACCTCGGCGCTCGCCTTTACGGCGGTCAAGTACGTGGGGGCCGCCTATCTGCTGTATCTCGGCTATCAGGCGCTGCGCTCGGCCGGTAGCGGGACGGCGCCGGCCCTCAAGGCAGCGCCGCGAGTGTCCGCTTGGAAGGCCTATCGCCAGGGTGTGCTGGTCGATCTGCTCAATCCCAAGGCGGCGATCTTCTTTATGGCGTTCCTCCCGCAGTTCGTTCGTCCCGAGCATGGTGCGGTGCCGCTGCAGTTGCTGGTGCTCGGTATGCTGGTGGTCGTGGTGGCGATCATTGTCGAAAGCGCGTTGGTTTTGCTGGCGGCGCGTGCCACGCAGACGCTGCGCAACAATCCGGCCGTCAGCCAGTGGCTTGACCGGGCGCTGGGCTCGGTGCTCATCGCGCTTGGCATCCGTCTGGGGTTGAGTGAGCGCATCTGAAGGGAATTTGATCCGCTCTGCGCGGCTCTCAACAGGGGAGGGCCGGCAACCGGCCGTCCATGATGGGAGCTGCGTATGTCACAGCAGAGCAAGAACACCTCGGCCAGCCTGATCCCCTGCCTGCGCTATCGCGACGTGGCCAAGGCCATCGACTGGCTTCGTCACGCCTTTGGTTTCGAGTGCCAGCGCCAGTACCGCGACGAGCAGGTCGGCATCACCCACGCGCAACTTGCCTTTGGCAACGGCATGCTGATGGTCGGGCCGGTAGCGGATTCCGAATATGGTCGTCAGCTACGCCAGCCCGATGAAATCGGTGGCGCGTCGACCCAGGGTATCTATGTGATCGTCAACAGCGCCGATGCGCTCTACGCCCAGGCCAAGGCCGCCGGGGCGCAGATCGTCGTCGAGCTCAAGGACGAAGATTACGGCGGTCGCGGTTTCACCTGCCGTGATATCGAAGGGCATCTGTGGAGCTTCGGTACCTACGATCCCTGGGCTGACGAGGCCGCCGGGACGGTCGCCCAGGCCTGAGCGCGCCGACCATCGGGGGGAATGATCTCGCCGTTGTCGCTGTCACCTTAACTACGACAGCAGACTGCGGAGGAACGACGATGGCCCACGGAAATCTCTACGGCGCCCTGGTGGTACTCACCGGCGCTTCCAGCGGCATTGGCCGCGCGGCGGCGCAGGCGTTTGCCCGTCAGGGCGCGCGGCTGGTGCTTGCCGCTCGCGACGCCGAGGCGTTGGCGGAAACCGCCGATGAATGCCGCGCGCTTGGCGGCGAGGTTCTGGTGGTGCCCACCGACGTTACCCACAGCGACGAGGTCGAAGCGCTGGCCAGCGCCGCGGCGGAGTTCGGGCAGGGGCGCATCGATGTGTGGATCAACAATGCCGGCATCGGTGCGGTCGGCGCGTTCGACGAGACGCCCCTGGACGCTCACGAGCAGGTGGTGCAGACCGATCTGCTCGGCTACCTGCGCGGCGCCCATGTCGTGCTGCCGTATTTCAAGCAGCAGCAGAGCGGTGTGTTGATCAATACGCTGTCGGTCGGCAGCTGGGTGGCGCAACCGTTCGCGGCGGCCTATTCGGCTAGCAAGTTTGGCCTGCGCGGCCTTTCCCAGGCGCTGCGTGGCGAGCTGGGTGCCTGGCCGGGCATTCATATCTGCGATGTGTACCCCGGTATTGTCGATACCCCCGGTTTTCGTGACGGTGGCAACTATGCTGGGCGCTCGCTGCAGCCACCGCCACCGTTGCTCGATCCCCGTGACGTGGCCAACGCGATGGTCAGCCTGGCGCTGCACCCGCGGCATACCACCTCGGTCGGGGCGACCGCGACATTGCTGCGGCTGGCGCATTTCCTCACGCCTGGCTTCGATCGCCTCAATGGCCTGCTGACCGGTTTTGCCCTCGGGCGTGCGCAGCGGGTGGCGCCTTCGTCAGGCAATCTCTTTCATCCGCCGCTGGGCCAGCGACGGATCGACGGTGGCTGGCGCTCTTCACCGGACGATGACAAGCGCTGGCTATTGATTGGCGGCATCGCTGTGGGACTGATCGGCCTTGGCGTGCGCCTGGCGCGGCGCCGCTGAGCGCGCTGTCAGCGCACCTTCGGCGCGGCACTGACACCTTCGAGCGTGGCGAAGGAGGTGTCCTTGGCCGTCAGCAGGAAGTCGCGCATGAAAGGTGAATCGAGCATGTCGGAGCGGATGCCGGCGTACAGTGTGGCGAACAGCCCCTTGTCGCCCAGCCGTTTGGCGGTGACGTAGCCGCGCGAGCTGTACTCGTGCAGTGCCCAGTTCGGCAGTGAGCAGACGCCGCGCCCGGATGCCACCAGCTGCATCATCATCACCGTGAGTTCCGAGGTGCGCACCTGCGCCGGCTCGATGTCGGCGGGTTCGAGGAAGCGGGTGAAGATATCCAGGCGGTCGCGTTCGATGGGATAGGTGATCAACGTTTCACTGGCCAGATCTTCCGGGCGGATATACGGCCGCGCGGCGAGTGCATGCTGGTTCGCCACCGCCAGCAGCGCCTCGTAGGTGAACAGCGGCACGTAGGTGATGCCGGGCAGCTCCAGTGGATCGGAGGTAACCACCAGATCGAGATCACCGCGCGCCAAGGCCGGCAGCGGGGCGAAGGAGAAGCCCGAGGCCAGATCCAGCTCGACCTCGGGCCAGGCATCGCGGAACTGGTCGATGGTCGGCATCAGCCACTGAAAGCAGCTGTGGCACTCGATCGCCATGTGCAGCCGCCCGGCTGTGCCGCCGGCCAGCCGTGCAAGATCACGCTCCGCGCTGCGTAGCTGCGGCAGCATCAGATCCGCCAGTTGCAGCAGACGCAGGCCCGCGCTGGTGAAGCGTACCGGGCGCGTCTTGCGCACGAACAGCTGCAAGCCCAGGCGTTCTTCCAGTTCCTTGAATTGATGCGACAGCGCCGATTGCGTCAGGTGCAGGCGTTCGGCGGCTTCGACGAGACTGTCGGTTTCCCGAAGTGCATGAAGCGTCTTCAGGTGACGAATTTCCAGCATGCCGAACTACCTTGCGAAGCGGGAGCGTTGCGCAGCTGAATGACAGACGCGGCGTCCCGGAAATGGATATGCAAATGAGCAACGCTCATCCGCCGCAAGTGTGTCCTAGCATCCCGATGCTGTCGAGTCGCCGCTATGCGTTGGCGCCGGGTACTTTTTAGAACCAGAGCCGGGTAACCATATAGGCCAGGCCAAAGAAGAACAGCAGCGCAGCGACGATCATCGCGCCGTCGCGGGCCATCATGCCCAGCCCGAGCACGCTCAATGCCGCACCGGCAGTGGAGTTGCCGAACGGGATCAGCTCCAGCGGCGGCATGGTGGCCGCGATTGCCAGGCACAGCACGGCATTCAATCGATTCGCCAGGCCGTTGGTAAGGAAGGTCAGCCGCCGCTTGAGCAGGCGGTCGACGAAGCCGGCAATGTGATGCAGAAAGGCTATGGCCTTGTCGTACTTGCTGCGCGAGGTGCTACGCCGCAGCAGCCATTTGGGTAGCCAGAAGTGCTTGCGCCCGATCAGCAGCTGAATCGCAATCAGTGAAACCATCACCGCGAACACGCTGGGCAATCCGGGAATTCCCGACAGCGGCGAGAACACCAGCAACCCTGGCACCAGCAACAGGGCACCGAAGCTGCGCTCATCGGTGGCTTGCAGCATGCACTCGATGGTCACCGGCTGGTCGGCTTCGCCGGCCTGTTCGAGACGCTGCAGCAGGCTTTCGAGATTTTGCGGTGGCTGATCCGGGTTCATGAATGGGCCTGATAAAGAAGGTCTTCGTTAGAGGCCTGCCTGACCGAAATGCTCCTGCATGAATATTTCTATATTTCAAATGTAATTACGTGAGTTTGTTTCACGTGATCATGGCGCGGACAATCAGCGCATTCATGCAGAACGACATTCGGAGTGAGAAATGGCTGTAGCGCATAACCTCGGTTTTCCACGCATTGGTGCGGACCGCGAGCTGAAGAAGGCCCTAGAGGCATACTGGAAGGGTGAGCTGGACGAGCTGGGGTTGCGCCAGGTTGGTCGCCAGCTACGTGCGCAGCATTGGCAGGCCCAGGCCGATGCCGGCATCCAGTTGCTGCCGGTGGGCGACTTCGCCTGGTATGACCAGGTTCTTACGCATTCGCTGATGTTCGGCGTGGTGCCGCAGCGCTTCCGCCCGGCCGATGGCCAACCGACGCTGGACACAGTGTTTGCCATGGCCCGGGGCGTGACCAGTAGCTGCTGCGGTGGCGGCCAGGCCCAGGAAATGACCAAGTGGTTCGATACCAACTATCACTACCTGGTGCCGGAGTTCACCGTCGATCAGCAGTTCCAGCTGTCCTGGTCGCAACTGTTCGAGGAAGTCGAGGAGGCGCAGGCGCTGGGTCACGCGATCAAGCCGGTGCTGGTCGGACCGCTGACCTATCTCTGGTTGGGTAAGCTCAAGGGCGAAGATACCGAGGGCTTCGACAAGCTGGAACTGCTCGAGCGACTGCTGCCGGTCTATGGTGAGGTGCTCGACCGGCTGGCGGCGCAGGGCATCGAGTGGGTGCAGATCGACGAGCCGATCCTCGCCCTCGACCTGCCGCAGGACTGGAAGAACGCCTTCGAGCGTGCCTACAACCTGCTGCAGCGCGCCCCGCTGAAGAAGCTGGTCGCCACCTATTTTGGCGGACTGGAGGACAACCTCAGCCTGGCCGCTGCGCTGCCGGTGGACGGCCTGCACATCGATCTGGTGCGTGCGCCGGAGCAGTACCCGCTGATTCTCGACTGGTTGCCGACCTACAAGGTGCTGTCACTGGGGTTGGTCAATGGGCGCAACGTCTGGCGCTGCGATCTGGACAAGGCCCTGGAAGTCGCGCGGCATGCCGCCGAGCGGCTGGGTGACCGCCTCTGGCTGGCGCCTTCCTGCTCGCTGCTGCACAGCCCGGTGGACCTGGAGCGCGAAGACCGGCTCGATCATGAACTGAAAGGCTGGCTGGCCTTTGCCGTGCAGAAGTGCGCCGAAGTGGCGACGCTGGCCCGTGCCATCAATGAGCCGACGAATGAGGATGTGGTGGTCGAGCTGGCGCGCAGCCGTGCGGTGCAGGCGGCACGTCAGCACTCGCCGCGCATCCACAAGCCACAGGTCCAGACACGCCTGAGTGCAATCCAGCCGCAGGACAGCCAGCGCACGTCGGTGTTCGCTGCGCGAATCGAACAGCAGCGCGCGCGGCTCGACCTGCCGGCGTTCCCAACCACGACCATTGGCTCGTTCCCGCAGACGCCGGCGATCCGCCTGGCGCGGCAGGCCTATAAGCAGGGCAGGTTGTCGCTCGGCGATTACACCGAGGCGATGCAGGCCGAGATCCGCCATGCGGTGGCGGTGCAGGAGCAGATCGGCCTCGATGTACTGGTGCATGGCGAAGCGGAGCGCAACGACATGGTCGAATACTTCGCCGAGCAGCTCGATGGCTATGCCTTCACCCGTTTCGGCTGGGTGCAGAGCTATGGCTCGCGTTGCGTGAAACCGGCGGTGATCTACGGCGACCTCAGCCGCCCGCAGCCGATGACCGTCGACTGGATTCGCTACGCCCAGCAGCAGACCGACCGCGTCATGAAGGGCATGCTCACCGGACCGGTAACCATGCTGATGTGGTCGTTCGCTCGTGAGGACGTTTCGCGTGAGGTGCAGGCACGGCAGCTGGCGCTGGCGATCCGCGACGAGGTCTGCGATCTGGAAGCCGCCGGCATCCGCATCATCCAGATCGACGAGGCGGCGTTTCGCGAGGGCTTGCCGTTGCGTCGCGCGCAGTGGCAGCACTATCTGGACTGGGCGGTCGAGGCGTTCCGTCTGTGCGCCAGTGGCGTGCGTGACGAGACGCAGATCCATACGCACATGTGCTACAGCGAGTTCAACGACGTCATCGAGTCCATCGCGGCGATGGATGCCGATGTCATCACCATCGAGACCTCGCGTTCGCAGATGGAGCTGCTCGAAGCCTTCCGCGCCTTCGACTATCCCAATGACATCGGCCCGGGGGTCTACGACATCCACTCGCCACGCGTGCCGGACACCGCAGAAATGGTGCAGCTGCTGGAGAAGGCCGCCGA
The DNA here is from genome assembly GCF_000327065.1 of Stutzerimonas stutzeri RCH2. Classification (NCBI taxonomy): domain Bacteria; kingdom Pseudomonadati; phylum Pseudomonadota; class Gammaproteobacteria; order Pseudomonadales; family Pseudomonadaceae; genus Stutzerimonas; species Stutzerimonas stutzeri. The sequence goes on from NC_019936.1 coordinate 1,562,370, forward strand.
GCGCATCCCCGCCGAGCGGCTCTGGGTCAATCCGGATTGCGGGTTGAAGACCCGCGCCTGGCCGGAGACCGAGGCGGCGCTGGTGAACATGGTGGCCGCGGCCCGTCAGCTGCGTGCGTTGCGCAACGCCAAGGTCGCCTGAGGTCGACGCGGGCGCAGCGCTCCAGTGCGGGCGCTGCGCCGTGGTGCGTCAGCCCTGGGCGACGTGGTCGAAGTGGGTCAGTCGCTCGGCTGTCCGGCTATCCAGATAACGCTGCACAAGTGCGACCTCCGCGGGTTGCATGAACAGGCCGAGCTTGGTGCGGCGCCAAAGGATGTCTTCTGCCGTCTGCGCCCATTCCTCGACCATCAGGTAGTCCACCTCGCGCGCATGCAGGCCGGCGCCAAAACACTCGCCAAGGTCCTGCAGTGAATCGGTGCCCTTGAGCAGCAGCCAGCTGCGGCTGCCGTAGGTGCGTGCCCAGCGCCGGGCAATCGGACCGGGCAGCCACGGATAACTGGCGCAGAGTGCGTGGGCCAGCGCCGATGGTTCGTCCAGATGCTCACCGCCAGGCAGCGCCGCGTCGTGCGTCCAGGGTCTTTTCATTTCGGGAAACAGCGGCGCCAGCTGCGCCAGTGCCGCTTCGGCGAGCTTGCGATAGGTGGTCAGCTTGCCGCCGAATACCGAGAGCAGCGGCCCCTCGCCGGCGCTGTCGCTGAGCGTCAGCGTGTAATCGCGGGTGATCGCCGAGGGCTGGTCGGACTCGTCATCGCACAGCGGTCTGACCCCGGCATAGCTGTAGCGGATGTCGGCGCGGCTCAGCTGATGCTTGAAGTGCGCGTTGACGATGGCCAGCAGGTAATCGATCTCCGCGTCGGTGATCCGCACCTGTGTCGGATCGCCGTGGTACTCGTGGTCGGTGGTGCCGATCAGACTGAACTGGCCGAGGTACGGCGTAATGAACACGATGCGCCGGTCTTCGTTCTGCAGGATGTAGGCGTGGTCACCCTCATAGAGTTTCGGCACGACGATATGGCTGCCCTGGATCAGGCGCATGCCGTGAGGCGAAGTCTGCCGCAGTTGCTCTTCGATGAACGAGGCTACCCAAGGACCCGTGGCGTTGACCAGCGCGCGGGCGCGGATCGAAAAGCGGCTGCCATCCTGGCGCTCCAGATGCAGGTGCCAGAGCGCCTTGCTGCTGCGTGCACTGACGCAGCGAGTGCGGGGGTGGATATGGGCACCCAGCTCGCGTGCGGCCATCGCGTTGAGTACAACGAGGCGCGCATCGTCGACCCAGCAATCGGCATATTCGAAGCCGTGGGTGATCTCATCCTTCAGTGGGCTATCGGCGCCGAAACGCAGGCTGCGCGAACCACCGAGCTTCTCGCGTTTGCCGAGGTGATCGTAAAGAAACAGGCCGGTGCGGATCATCCATGACGGGCGTAGATGCGGACGGTAGGGCAGCACGAAGCGTAGCGGGGTGACGATGTGCGGCGCCTTGGCCAGCAGCACTTCGCGCTCGGCCAGCGCCTCGCGGACCAGGCGCAGCTCGTAATGTTCGAGATAGCGCAGGCCCCCGTGCACCAGCTTACTGCTGGCGGAGGAGGTGTGTTCGGCCAGGTCGCCCTGTTCGCAGAGGAACACCGACAGGCCGCGCCCGGCGGCATCCGCGGCAATCCCTGCGCCATTGATGCCGCCGCCCACCACGGCCAGGTCGTAGACTTCCGCGAGCGGTGCAAGAAGAGGATGATTCATGGGCGCTTATAACTACCGATTCTTTGTTGCGTTACGTTACCGCCATTCATTAACCAATAGCACTACCAAGCCATGACACCAGCCATCGACCTGTTGAAAAAAGCCCGAGCCGAGCACGCCGTACACAGCTACGAGCACGATCCGAAATCCGCCTCCTATGGTCTGGAAGCAGCCGAAAAGCTCGGGTTGGAGCCGGCACGGGTATTCAAGACGCTGCTCGCTTGCAGCGAGAAGAACGAGCTGCTGGTCGCCGTGGTGCCTGTCGCCGGCACCCTGGATCTCAAGGCGCTGGCTCAGGCGGCCGGCGTGAAAAAGGTCGAGATGGCAGACCCTATGGCGGCCCAGCGTGCCACCGGTTACCTGGTTGGTGGTATCAGTCCGCTGGGGCAGAAGAAGCGCCTGCGCACCTTTCTCGACAGCTCTGCGCAGGCGCACGCCACCATCTATGTCAGCGCCGGTCGTCGCGGACTGGAAGTGGAGCTGGCGCCGGCTGTGCTCGCCGAGCATACGAAGGCCATGTTCGCTGCAATCGGGCGTGCCTAGAGATCCGTCACGCTGCCTTTTTTGATGTCGGTTTTTTTCTACTGAAAAAGGCAAGCGCTTTCTTTCCATAGCGTGATGGCGTCGAGCTATATTGAGTGCTCCGCTGGCTGCCAGAACGAGATCCTTTTGAATTTATCCGCCGTGGCTACGAGGCCAGGACCTTCCTTCGCGGTGCGCGCCTTCTTTCCCCGGGCCATAGGACTGGCGGTCGGTTTCATCTGTGTGGCCGTCGTCTTGCTGGACAGACAAACGCCCGGGTGGGTATGGGGGTTGCTGGTCGGCTTCTGCTTCATCTGGCCATCCTTGGCGCTGAGCCTGTCCCAGCGGGCCCGTTCGGCAACCATCAGCGAACGCCGATTCGTGCTGTTCGACTCGCTGATGGGCGGTTTCTGGGTCGCCACGATGGGATTCAACGTGCTGCCTTCGGCCATGCTGGTGTCGATGATGGCGATGAACAACACCGCCACCGGCGGTGCGCGATTCGTCTTGCAGGGTCTGTTGGCGCAGCTGATCGGCGCGGGACTTTCGGTGCTGGTACTGGGCTTTGAATTTTCCCCGTATACCAGTCAGCTGCAGATGTATGCGTGTCTGCCCATGCTGGTAGTGCATCCGCTGACCATCGGCATGGTGCTCTATCGCCTGGCATCTCAGCTCGGTGAAAACAAGCGGGCGCTGCGCAGTCTGAGCCGTACAGACAGCCTCACCGGCCTGTTCAATCGTGGCTACTGGAACGAGTTGCTGCAGCTGGAGTTTGCCCACTGCAGGGCGACCCGCGGCGTCGCCAGCCTGGCACTGATCGATCTGGACAATTTCAAGCTGGTCAATGACCGGCATGGCCATGTCATTGGGGACGAGCTGCTGCGTCAGGTCGGCCAGTGCATCCGGCGCAACCTGCGTGCCGAGGACATGCCCGGGCGTTACGGCGGGGATGAATTCTGCGTCGTGCTGCCGGGTGCGCGTGCGCAGGACGCCTGGGAAGTGCTCGAGCGGCTGCGCACCGAAATTGCTGCGCTGGACTTCCCGTTGGCGCCCATGCTGAGCGCCAGCCTGAGCATCGGCATTGCCGAGTGCGACCCGCGCATGAGTGATGTGCTCGCTTGGGTACATGCCGCCGATTCGGCGTTGTACGACGCCAAACGCCTCGGGCGAAATCGCATTTCCTTGGCGCAGCCGCTGCAGCGTGAGGATGCTGCGGTGGCACTCGCTGCCGACTGACTGATTCAGCAGAACGGCCGGCCAAGGTGGCCTCCCCGGTCAGGAGTGGCTGCGGATGGCCTCGAGCGCCGAGCGCTCGTCCTGGATTTCCGCGGCGGTTCGCAGCCCCAGGCGGCGAAATACCGGTAGCGGTGGACACCAGCCCTGCAGCGCGTGCTGCAGCAGAAAGCCGCCCACCACCAGCGGAATGCCGAGGAATTTGCGGTCGACGGTCAGGCCCAGCACAGCGCCGGCTACGACCAGTGTTGCCGCATTCGCTTCAAGAGTGCGCTCGATGTCCCATTCCCGATCCAGCTCACGCAACCGACGGCCGATCTGTTGCGGGTGTTGTCGGTAGTACTCCACTGAGCGCTCGGTGCGCCGTCGAATCTGCTGGTTGACGTGTTCTGCGGTGTGCGCCGGAACCCTGTTCACGGTTGAGGGAAGTGCCATGGGAGTCGCCTCCTGTCTGCAGTTGTCTGGGATGACTTCACTGCATTAGGTAGGCGATAGTCCCGGCAGGTTCAGTGCGAATCATGCGCCAAGGCGCTGCAGCAAAGCCTCGGTGTCGGCTGCACCCATCATGCGTGCAGCGGCCAGCACCGTTGCGCCGTTGCTATCGCTGGCCCGCGGATCGGCGCCCTGCGTCGCCAGGTACTCGACAATTGCCACACGGTTGAACATTGCCGCCATCATCAGCGCGGTCTTGCCATCCTCACAGCGGCTTTCGACGTCGGCGCCGTGCTCGAGCAACAGTTTGACCATCGCCAGGTCACCCTTGAACGCAGCGCCGGCAAGCGGTGTGTGTCCGCGACGGTTACGCAGCTGCGGATCGGCGCCGTGTTGCAGCAGTAACCGGCTGGCGTCGAGGTGGCCGTGGTAGCTGGCGAGCATCAGCAGGCTGTCGCCAGCGTGGTTGCACAGGTTGGCAGGCATGCCCTGGACGAGCAGTTCACCGAGGCGGGCGCTGTCGCCGCCGCGGGCGCTATCGAACACCTGCTCGGCAAAGGCCAGGGTGGCGTCATCCAGCTCCGGTAGCGGCTTGGGTGCTTGCGACATGACTGTTCTCCGTTCGACTGTAGGGCGGTTGCGTTTGCTGAGTTGTAGCCGATTGTCCAGCCGCCGGCCGGGCTGCGCCAGGCAAGGCTTTCTATGCGGCGGATAGGGGTGCTGTATGTCATGCAGCAACGATGCGGAGACAAGTCGGTGCGCTATCAGAACCCGGCATTCTGCGGTTCTGGTCTGATGTTCCGAGTGGGGTGGATCGGCAGCCCATCAGTCAGGTTCGCCGCCACACCCCCAGCACCAAGACGGTCCGGTTATGGCAGTATCAGGCGCCTGTGACCTCCGACTGCCTCCATCATGAAGCCTGAAGATCTCGAACGTCTGGTAACGCAGACGATGCCCTACGGTAAATACAAAGGCCGGTTGATCGCCGACCTGCCCGGCCATTATCTCAATTGGTTCGCGCGCGTTGGCTTCCCGCCCGGCAGCCTCGGCCAGCTGCTCGCGCTGATGCACGAGATCGATCACAACGGGCTCTCGGCCCTGCTCGAACCGCTACGCCGGCGCAACGCATAGTGGGTAGTCCCGGCGCGGCTGGCAGCTATTGCTCGAGTTCCTGGCGCAGCGCTTCCAATGCAGGTGCGGCATAGATGCCCACTTCCACCGCCAGCTCCATCAGCCGCGGCACGTCGCAGGTATAGACCAGCACTGCCTGCAGCTCGTCATCCAGTGGTTCGCTGAAGTCCACCAGCACGTAGCCGCCTTTCTCGGGATAGAGGCTGCTCAGCTGCACCTGAATGCGATTCAATGCCGTCAGCGGCTCGGTCTTGGCGAGCTGCTTGGGCTTGAGAATGAAGGTCACGCTGTCGCCGAAGGAGGCGACGATCTCGCTGAAGAGCGTCTGGTAATCATCGGCCTGGAACAGCACCGTTTCCGGAAGGCTACCCACTACCACCCATTCACCCAGCGGGATAGGGAAGCTGTCGTCGTAATTGATGTCGGGGTTGGCCTTCAGAAAGGCTTGCGGATCGGCGTAGGCCTGAGCGGCCTCATCGGCGACGTGGGCGATTTCCTCGTCAGTCATGCAGCCGGAGCTGATGAGGGTGATCAGTTCGGCAAGTTGTTCTTTCATGGGCAGTCCTGAGGTAGTGAGCGCGCAAGGATAACCAAGCTCATCGGTTCGTGCGCGTCCTGCCAGGCGGGAGCACCGTTGCGTTAGGCATATGCAAAGCAGTTCTAAGCTTATTCTGTTTCTGGAGGATTGCCGCTGCGCTGTGATAGCGTCCCGTCTGCGACAAGCTGCCGCACACATAAGAGAGCGTCGGGATCACGATGCCGGTGGCGCGACAGCATAACTACAACAGCTGATGAGGCCTTTCATGAAACTAACTCGCTGGCCCTTGGCCGGTGTGACTGCGTTGTTGCTGACAATGCAGGCACAGGCTGCCGACGGGCAAAAGATCTATGCGCAAGGGGGCGCCAATCCTGCCGCGATGGCATGTGGCACCTGCCACGGCGCCGATGGCATGGGAATGGCGGCTGCAGGCTTTCCGCGCCTTGCGGGAATTGATGCTGCCTACACGCGCAAGCAGCTTGCTGATTTCCGCTCGGGTAGCCGCGCCAATCCGATCATGCAGCCAATCGCTGCTGCGCTGAGCGATGACGAGATCCAGGCCATCGCTGCGACCCTGGAGGCAATGCCAGCACCGTCGTACGCCGCCATCGGCCGTGCGGAGAAAGCCGAAGGTGCCGGCGCCACGCTGGCATTGCGAGGCGCCTGGGGGCGCAATATTCCCGAGTGCGTGGCATGCCATGGGCCGGGCGGCGTGGGCGTCGGCGAGAGCTTTCCGCCGCTGGCTGGGCAGTCGGCGCAGTATCTCAGTGCGCAGCTCAACTCCTGGCGTCAGGGTACGCGCAAGAATGATCCGAATGACCTGATGGGGCATATCGCCCGCTCCATGACCGATGCCGAGGTCCAGGCGGTATCGGAATACTTCGCCAGCGTGGGACTCAAGGAGGTCAGCCAATGAGAGCGCACCTGATGCTCGGCCTGCTGGCCATGGCTGTCGGCAGCCCGCTACATGCTGCCGAAATCAAGATGGACGACCAGTCGCAGCTGACTCAGCAGACGTCGAAGGAATCCGGCGAGCAGTATTTTCAGCCTCCCAAGGAGAGCGAGCTGCCCGCCAATGCCTACGGCGAGCTTGTTCAGCAGGGACGGGCGATTTTCGTCGACACTCAGAAATATGCAGCCGAATACGTCGGCAATGGCATGAACTGCACCAATTGCCACATCGAACAAGGTCGCAAGGCCAACTCCGCTCCCCTGTGGGGCGCCTATCCGATGTATCCGGCCTACCGGAAGAAGAATGACAAGGTCAACAGCTACGCCGAGCGGGTGCAGGGCTGCTTCCAGTTCAGCATGAACGGCAAGCCGCCGGCCGCCGATAGTCACGTGATCAATGCATTGACGGCCTATTCCTACTGGCTGTCGACCGGAGCGCCGACCGGCCAGGAACTGCCGGGGCGTGCCTACCCAGAGGTTCCGCAGCCCAAGGCGGGATTCGACGTTGCCAAGGGCAAGCAGGTCTATGCCGAACAGTGTGCGATCTGCCACGGTGACAATGGCCAGGGCCAGAAGGCTGGCGACGGTTATGTCTTCCCACCGCTATGGGGCAAGGACTCGTTCAACTGGGGCGCCGGCATGCATCGGATCAATACCGCGGCGGCGTTCATCAAGGAGAGCATGCCGCTGGGCAAGGGTGGTTCGCTCAGTGACGACGACGCCTGGCATGTCGCCGCCTACATGAACAGCCATGAGCGGCCGCAGGATCCGCGCCTGGTCGAAGGCTCGGTGGAGAAGACGCGCGTGCGCTATCACGCCAACGACGGCGTCAATCTATACGGCCAGGAGGTCGGCGGAGTCGTGCTTGGGCAGGGCATAAAGTAGAACTGGCAAGTGCGTTGTGGAACCAAAGAGGGCGCCATCTGGCGCCCTCTTCATATCCGGACTACACGGTCACGCGATGATGCGTCAAATGGCTTAATTCCTGCCCCTGGAATCTGCGCAATGTTACGGATTCTTTCAGCTTTTCATGCACAATAGCCGCCATAAGAGGCGCTGGAATGATCGTGGTTGGCCAAGGCTAGCCGCCGTACCGTCCCACCGTCAGTACGATCAAGCCCTATTCGAGAGGAACGACTGTGTACAACGTCGTCATCAGCGGTACCGGCCTTTACACCCCTGCCAGCAGTATCTCCAACGACGAACTGGTGGAGTCCTTCAACATCTACGTGCAGCGCTTCAACAGCGAGAATGCCGCTGCCATCGAGGCCGGCGAGATCCAGCCGCTGCCGGAGTCCAGTTCCGCCTTTATCGAGAAAGCCTCCGGGATCAAAAGCCGCTATGTCACCGACAAGGCCGGCATCCTCGATCCTGAGCGCATGGTTCCGCGCATTCCCGAGCGCAGCAATGAGCAGTGGTCGATTCTCTGCGAGATGTCGGTCAAAGCGGCCGAAGAAGCCTTGGCCCGCGCCGGCAAGACGGCGGCCGACATCGATGGCGTGATCGTCGCCTGTTCGAATCTGCAACGCGCCTATCCAGCCATCGCCATCGAAGTGCAGGCCGCGCTCGGTATCAAGGGTTTCGGCTTCGACATGAACGTCGCCTGCTCGTCCGCGACCTTCGGTATTCAGAACGCGGTGAACAGCATCAAGCTGGGGCAGGCGCGCGCGATTCTCATGGTCAACCCGGAAATCTGCACCGGACACATGAACTTCCGCGACCGCGATAGCCACTTCATCTTTGGCGATGCCTGTACTGCGGTGATCATCGAGCGCGAAGATCTGGCTACTTCCGAGCATCAGTGGGAAGTGCTGAGCACCAAGCTGGTAACCGAATTCTCGAACAACATCCGCAACAACTTCGGCTTCCTCAACCGTGCTGCCGAAGAGCACATGAACGATCCGGACAAGCTGTTCATCCAGGAAGGTCGCAAGGTGTTCAAGGAAGTCTGCCCGATGGTGGCGGAGCTGATCGGCGAGCACCTGGGCGAGAACGGCATTGCGGTGGAATCGGTGAAGCGCTTCTGGCTGCACCAGGCCAACCTGAACATGAACCATCTGATCGTGCGCAAGCTGCTCGGCCGTGACGCTACCGAGCAAGAGGCGCCGGTGATCCTCGACACTTACGCCAACACCAGTTCGGCCGGCTCGGTGATCGCCTTCCACAAGCATCAGGACGACCTGCCCAGCGGCAGCCTTGGCGTGCTCAGCTCGTTCGGCGCCGGCTATTCGATCGGCAGCGTGATCCTGCGCAAGCGCTGATCGTCAGCGCTGGCCGCAGCAGCCGGTCAGCTCCCGCATACGACGCAGCACGGCGGTCATGCCGTTGCTGCGTGACGGCGACAGTTGCCGCGAAAGGCCGAGGCTGTTGAACCATTCAGCCATGTCCACCGCCGCCAGCTCGCCCGCATCCAGACCGTTCACCCTGGCCAGCAGTACGGCCAACAGCCCTCGGATGAGTCGGGCATCACTGGACGCGCGAAAATGCCATCGGCCCGCATGTGGCGTACCGATCAGCCACACGTGACTTTCGCAGCCTGATACCAGATTGGCTTCGCTACGCTCACTGTCGTCCAGCGGTTCCAGCCGTTCGCCCCACTGCATCAGCAGGCGTGCGCGCTGCTCCCAGCCGGCTGCCTGGGTGAAGGCGTTCAGTGCCTCGGCGGCGGTTTGCGGCAGACCAGTCATTGCAACAGCTCCAAGGACTGATCCAGCGCGCTGAAGAAGCGTTCCAGGTCGGCTTCATCGTTGTATAGCCCTAGCGAGACGCGCGTGGCGCCATCCAGGCCGAGATGCTTCATCAGCGGCATGGCGCAGTGATTGCCGCTGCGCACGGCGATGCCCTGTTCGGTGAGCAGGTGACCCAGATCGGCGTGATGCACGCCTTCGACGACGAAGCTGGCGAGGGCGAGCTGCGGCGAGCCGAGCAGGTGGATGCCGTCGCGTGCGGAAAGCCCGGCGAGCAGCTGAGCGTGCAGCGCCTGTTCATGACGGTCGACGGCGGTGAGGTCGAGCCCGGCCAGATAGTCCAGCGTGGCACCGAGGCCAATGACGCCAGAGATCGGTGGTGTTCCCGCCTCGAAACCCAGTGGCGCGGCGTGGAATTCAGCACTCTGGTAGTCGGCGATCCGCACCATCTCGCCGCCAAACTGCCAGTGACGCAGCTGCAGTAGTGATTCGCCGCGGCCATAGAGCGCACCGACGCCGTCCGGCCCGTAAAGCTTGTGGCTGGACAGCACATAGAAGTCGCAGCCCAGCGTGGTCATGTCATGGCGACCATGAACCACGCCTTGCGCACCGTCGACGACAGTCAGCGCGCCCTGTGCCTTGGCCAGGCGCATTAGCTGGTCGAGCGGCTGCCAGCAGCCGAGCACGTTGGACAGTTGACTCACCGCCAGCAAGCGCGTGCGCGGCCCGATCAGCGCAGCCGCCGCGGCGAGGTCGATACGCCCTGAGGCATCGATTGGCAGCACCTGCAACCTGGCATTGCGACGTTTGGCCAGCTGTTGCCAGGGCAGCAGATTGGCGTGATGTTCGAGGGCGCTGATGACGATTTCATCGTCGGCCTCGATCAGATGTTCCAGTCCGTAGGCGAGCAGATTCAGTGCTTCGGTCGCGCCACGGGTAAAGACGATTTCGGTCGGGCAGGCAGCATTCAGCCACTTCGCCACCTTGATGCGGGCGTCTTCGTAGGCGCGGGTGGCACGTTCGGCCGGCTGATGCTGGGCTCGATGCACATTGGCAGCGCCGCAGGTGTAATAGCCGCTGAGGGCATCGATCAGCGCCTGCGGCTTCTGAGCCGTGGCGGCGCTGTCGAGGTAGGTCTGGCCTTGTCCTTCGAGCACCGCCAGAGCGGGGAAGTCGGCACGCCAGGGAGAGAACAGGGCCATAAGCGGCAAACCTCCAGCTGCAGGGAATGCGGCAAGGCAGGCGCTTATGGCTCGCAGCTTGCCGCTGCTCCTGCGTCAGTTATGCGCGTGCAGCGCCTCGTTCAACTCGATGGCCGACTTGTGGGTCTTGCACTCCACTGCACCGGTCTGTGAGTTGCGACGGAACAGCAGGTCGCTCTGGCCGGCCAGTTCGCGGGCCTTGACCACCTTCACCAGCTGATCGTTCTCATCGAGCAGGCTGACCTTGGTTCCGGCGGTGATATACAGACCGGATTCCACGGTGTTGCGGTCGCCCAGCGGAATGCCGATACCCGCATTCGCGCCGATCAGGCAGCCCTCGCCGACGGAAATGACGATGTTGCCGCCACCGGAAAGCGTGCCCATGGTGGAGCAGCCGCCACCGAGGTCCGAGCCCTTGCCGACGAACACGCCGGCCGAGACGCGGCCTTCGATCATGCCTGGACCCTGGGTACCGGCATTGAAGTTGATGAAGCCTTCGTGCATCACGGTGGTGCCTTCACCCACATAGGCGCCGAGGCGCACACGGGCGGTGTCGGCGATACGCACGCCGGCCGGCACCACGTAGTCGGTCATCTTCGGGAACTTGTCTACCGAGAAGACTTCCAGCAGGTCGCCCTTCAGGCGCGCTTCCAATTGGCGCTCGGCAAGCTCGCCAAGGTCCACGGCGCCCTGGTTGGTCCAGGCGACGTTCGGCAGCAGCGGGAAGATGCCGGTCAGGTTCAGACCATGCGGCTTGGCCAGACGGTGGGAGAGCAGGTGCAGCTTGAGGTACGCCTCGGGCGTCGAGCTCAGCGGCGCGTCTTCGGCCAGCAGCGTCGCGACCAGCGGACGCTGGCTTTCGGCCAGGCGGGTCAGCAAGGCGTACTGCGTCGCATCGAGCGGCTTGAGTGCATCGGCCAGTTGGGCGGCCTGGCTGGTCGTGATGGTGATCGCCTGATTACCACCGGCGTAGCCGAGCAGCGGGGCAACGGCGGCTACCAGCTCGCCGGCCGGCTTCAGCAGCGGCTGCGCGTAGAAGACTTCCAGCCAGTCGCCCTGGCGGTTCTGGGTGCCGACGCCAAAGGCGAGGCTGAATAGGGTTGCGGACATAGGATTTCCTTTTTTGTCGGCCGCGCCGTCTGGTGGGCGGCTATCAGTTCGGCGCTGCCACTGCGGCAGCGTAAAGATCGGGCTTGAAGCCGATCAGGGTTCTACCGCCCAGGTCGAGTACAGGGCGTTTTATCATCGACGGTTGGGCCAACATCAGCTCGATGGCCCGGGCCTGGTCAAGATCGGCCTTTGCAGCGTCGTCCAGCTTGCGGAAGGTGGTGCCTGCACGGTTGAGAACGGTTTGCCAGCCGTGTTCGTTGCACCAGGCTTCCAGATGGGCGCGGTCTATGCCGGCGCTCTTGTAGTCATGGAAGTCGTAGCTCAGTCCGTGTTCGTCGAGCCAGGTACGGGCCTTTTTCATGGTGTCGCAGGCTTTGATTCCGTATAGGCACAAGCGCTGATCTGATCCGGACATAAACGACTCTCCAAAGGCTCCTGCAAAACTGGACGGCGGATTATGCCATGCCTGGCGGAGCGATGGATGGCGGAGCGTCAGCACACATGCCGTGCGTTCGGATCGAAGTCATGCTCGATTGTTGCGAGCCTCAGTCCTTGCCCATCTCGCCCAGCGCCTGATCGATTGCCTGGGCATTCTGCGGCCGTACCACGCGCCCCAGCTCCTGACCGTTCTCCAGCAGGATCAGGGTCGGCCAGAGTTTGACGCGAAAAGAACGCCCCAACGGTCGGCCCGGACCGTCCTCGATCTTCAGGTGATTGATGCCCTCCCGGTCGGCCAGCGCCTTGGCAATCCCCGGCTGCGCGGCACGGCAATGTCCGCACCATGCCGTGCCGAATTCCAACAGCACCGGCCCGTGCATGGCATCGACTTCGGTGCGGCTGGGTTCGGTCTGCGCATAGTGTTCAGTTATGTTCATGGCGAGGTCCTCCACATATCCATTCAGGTTCGAGCCTGCCACCAAACGGTCGTTCAGCCACCGCTCTCGACCTTTTACAGCGATGGTGTTGTCCATTGATGACAATCGCAACGGTGAGGTGACAAGTAATGGCGCGCAAGCATTTCGAGAATTTCGAAGCGATTTCTTCGGCGGTGCCTGCCGAGGATGCTTTCGAGGCGGTGATTGCCATCAAACGACGCGACAGCGACGAGCATGTGCAGGTATTCAAGATCGCCGATGGTCGTCGCTACGACTTGGCATCCGAAGCCGATGCGATTGCCGAGGCAGCGTTGACTAAAGTGATAGAGGTCAGCGACGACGGCGAGCTGATCTGGGAAGAGCACGCAATCTGAACCGGAGGCGTTGTATGAGTGATCACGACGAGCGTACCGAGCATGCGCATGAGCCGGCGGATGCCGATCGGCATGAGGAGCATCCGAAGGCGGATATTCCTGAGCACATGAAGCCGGAAAACCTGGAAAAGCTGCGCGACTACGGCAAGGACATGATCCCGCCTGGCGTGGCTTGAAGGTCGATGACCGGGCGGCTGGACCGCCCGGTGCGCTGTCAGAGCGTTTCGATGAAGTGGCGAATTCGCTGGGCTGCTTCGATGCATTCGGCTAGCGGTGCGACCAGTGCCATGCGAACGCGCCCAGCCCCTGGCGAAGCACCATCCACCTCGCGTGACAGGTACGAGCCGGGCACTACGGTGACGTGCTCGCGGGCGAAGAGCTCACAGGTGAATTGCTGGTCATCCATCGGCGTTTTCGGCCAGAGATAGAAGCCACCGTCCGGGCGTTGCACGTCCATGACCGGCGCGAGGATCTCAAGCACCGCATCGAACTTGGCGCGATACAGCTCGCGGTTTGCCCGTACGTGGATTTCGTCATTCCAGGCGGCAATGCTCGCCAGCTGGGTTTGCACCGGCATCGCGCAGCCGTGGTAGGTGCGATAGAGCAGGAAGGCCTTGAGGATTTCGGCGTCACCGGCGACGAAGCCTGAGCGCAGCCCAGGGAGGTTCGAACGCTTGGACAGGCTGTGGAAAACCACGCAGCGCTTGTAGTCGTTACGCCCGAGCGCGGCGCAGGCGGTCAGCAGGCCTGCTGGGGGATTGGCTTCGTCGAAATACAGTTCGCTGTAGCACTCATCCGCCGCGATGACGAAGTCGTACTGGTCGGCCAAGGCGATCAGCTTCTTCAGCGTTTCGAGCGGTACGAGGGCGCCGGTCGGGTTGCCCGGCGAGCAGAGAAAGAGGATCTGGCAGCGTTGCCAGACTTCTGCCGGTACTGCAGCGAAGTCCGGGTTGAAGCCGTTCTGCTCCAGGCACGGCAGATAGTGCGGCGTGGCGCCTGCCAGCAACGCTGCGCCTTCGTAGATCTGATAGAACGGGTTGGGGCTGACCACCAGGCCGTCCGTTTCGCGGTCGACCACGGCCTGCGTGAATGCAAACAAGGCTTCCCGCGTACCGTTCACCGGCAGCACATGCCGTGCAGGATCCAGGGCATCGGCTGCCAGACCGAAGCGCCGCTCGCACCACCGGGCAATGGTTTCACGTAGCGCAGGAATGCCAAGCGTGGTCGGGTATACCGCCAGCTGATCGAGATTGTCCGCCAGCGCCTGGGCAACGAAGTCCGGCGAGCGATGCTTGGGTTCACCGATCGATAGGGCGATGTGGCGCTTGTCAGTCGGGGCTTCGGCACCGGCGAGCAGGCCGCGCAGCTTTTCGAACGGGTAGGGATGCAGCAGATTCAGGGCGTTGTTCATGGGTGCAGTTCTTTCAGAGTGAGCGCGGCGAACGCCCCGCATTCGTGATGTCAGTCGTTGCGCCCGCCACCGTAGTAGGCGCAGCCACGCAAGGTCTGCCCGTCCAGGCGAAGTTCGACGCTCAGATGGCTGACGGTGCCGCTGGCACTGTCGACGCAGCGCTGCGGCGCAACCCAGAGGTCGAGCCGATGCTCGTTGGCCTCACTGGTAAAACTGAGCTGGCCGCCAGGCAACTGCTCCTCAAGATAGGGCAGAGCAATGGGCGACTCCCCTTGGCGCACCAGCAACATACCGCGCGTGGTCACTGTGACCGTCCAGCCGGGTTCATGTCCGCTGGCGCGAAGGATCAGCTGCTTGAAGTTATCCTCGTCGCAGCCGTGACCTTCTCGCTGCAGCCGGTAGATACGAGTGATAGAGAGCTGGCCTTCGACGCCCGGCTTCGCCTGGCTGAGCGTCCCACGCAGGTCGGCGAACAGTCGGTCCTGCGCATGGGTCATCAGCGCCTGCGCTTCTTCCTCAAATCCCGTATTTGCGTCCAGCAGCGTCAGCAGCCGTTGCCCCTGGCAGCTCTGCAGTTGCAGCTGACCATCGATCTGCCGAACCTCGCCTTGCAGGCGTTCGGTTGCCGGTTGTGCCGGGCTGCGATCAGCGAAAAAGGACTGGCAACCCGCCAGGGGCAGGAGCAGTACAGCCAGTAGCAGGCGGGAAGCGATCATTCAGGAGGCCCGGCATGTTTCGAAGGGACGGCAGCCCTGCGGCTGCCGCGGAGATGATTCAGTTGCCTTTGACGGCCTTACCGCCGACGCGGCCTTCTTCGAGCATGATCTGGTATTCCTTGCCATCGGTTTCGACCTGATGCAGGCGAACCAGCAGATAGTCCCAATCCTTGGCGAACCAGAGGATGGTTTCGCGCTTGCTCTGGGTCGGATCCCGCACGCGCTCGACCTTGATCGCATCGACCTGACCGGCCTTGGTGCTGACCTTCTCTTCGCCAAGTACACGGAAATCGTAGGTTTCGATCTCATCGCCATCGACGACCTGATAGCTCATGCTTTTCTTGCCGGCCGCCACTTCGTGCTGCAGAGCCAATTGATAGGTGGACTTGTCCAACAATCCGCGATGCAGCGGCAGCTTCACCGGATCGCCGCGATCACTGCCCTCGACCTGCTTGTTGTCCCAGTCGAATCGATGCTCGACGCGCTTGCCTTTACCCAGGCCGCTGCGCTTGAGGCGATAGCTCAGCGGCAGGAAGGTGTCGCCCTCGATACGGAAGGTGCTGCGTTCGTTGAGGCTGGCGACCAGCATGGATGCGTCGAAATCCAGTCGCCAGCTTTCATCATCCAGTTGCTCGAGGCTGCGCTGGGCAGTGCCGCTGACCGGCACCTGTTTCCAGTCGGCGGTATAGGTTGCGGAGAAGGGCTTGAGCTCCAGAGCTTGGACCGGTAGGGCCAGCACGGCGAGAGCAAGCAGCAAGGCGCGACGCATGTTATCTCCTAGATTCTGATCTGATAGCCGGAGGCCGGCAGGGTGACGCCATCCAGCATCGCGCCTTGTTCGGCAAGGCGCAAGCGCCCCTCGGCGAACCAGCGCATCGCCAGCGGGTAGATCTGATGCTCTGCCGTATGCACCCGCTGAGTCAGCTCGTCGACGTTTTCGCCCGCTGCGACCGACAACGCTGCCTGGATCGCTACGGGCCCGCCGTCCAGTTCCTCGGTGACGAAGTGCACGCTGCAGCCGTGTTCGCTATCGCCCGCTTCGAGTGCCCTTCGATGGGTATCCAGGCCCTTGTATTTGGGCAGCAGCGACGGGTGGATGTTCAGCAGGCGGCCCTGGTAGTGGCGGACGAAACCGGGCGTGAGGATGCGCATGAATCCGGCCAGAATCACCAGATCCGGCGCATAGCCGTCGATCATCTCCATCAGCGCGGCGTCGAACGCCTCGCGGCCACCGAACGCCTTGTGATCCAGTACGGCGGTTGGGATGCCCGCGCCCTGCGCACGGATCAGACCGAACGCATCGGCGCGGTTGGCAATCACGGCACGAATGCACGCGGGATTGCCATCGGCCTGACTGTCGATCAGGGCCTGCAGGTTGCTGCCAGACCCTGAAATCAGTACCACTACATTGCAGGTCGCGGTCATCAGTGCTGTTTCAGATTGTTCAGCACGACGCGTTCCGCGCCTTCCGCGGCGTTGGCGATCTGGCCGATGATCCATGGCGATTCGCCAGACGCGCGCAGGTTGGCCAGCGCGGATTCGACCTGGTCCTGAGCGATGCAGATAACCATGCCAACGCCACAGTTAAGCACGCGGTGCATCTCGTGCTCGTCGACGTTGCCCTTCTCCTGCAGCCAGTCGAATACCGCCGGGCGGGTCCAGCTAGCCACGTCGATGATCGCCTGGGCACCGTCCGGCAGAACGCGTGGAATGTTGTCCAGCAGACCACCGCCAGTGATATGCGCCATGGCCTTGACCGCGCCGGTGTCCTTGATCAGCTTGAGCAGCGGCTTGACATAGATACGCGTCGGGGCCATCAGCAAGTCAGCCAGCGGCTTGCCGTCGACCTGGGTGCTGTCGATGTCGGTGCCGGACACTTCGATGATCTTGCGGATCAGCGAATAGCCGTTGGAGTGCGGGCCGGAAGAGGGCAGTGCGATCAGCGCGTCGCCAGCGGCAACCTTGGAGCCGTCGATGATCTCGGCCTTCTCCACCACGCCAACGCAGAAACCGGCCAGGTCGTAGTCCTCGCCTTCGTACATCCCCGGCATTTCAGCGGTTTCGCCGCCCACCAGCGAGCAGCCAGCCAGTTCGCAACCGGCGCCGATGCCTGTGACCACGGTGGCGGCCACGTCCACGTTCAGCTTACCGGTGGCGTAGTAGTCGAGGAAGAACAGCGGCTCGGCACCACAGACCACCAGGTCGTTGACGCACATGGCGACCAGATCCTGGCCGATGCTGTCGTGCTTGTTCAGGTTCAGCGCCAGGCGCAGCTTGGTACCGACGCCGTCGGTGCCGGAAACCAGCACGGGCTGCTTGTAGCCAGCCGGAATTTCGCACAGGGCGCCGAAGCCGCCCAGGCCGCCCATAACCTCAGGTCGAGCGGTGCGCTTGGCCACGCCTTTGATGCGTTCGACCAGCGCTTCGCCTGCATCGATGTCGACGCCTGCGTCCTTGTAGCTGAGGGAGGGTTGCTTGCTCATAGAGTCCGGACCTGTAAAAGGAGTGCGGGTGTCGACCGGTCGGTTCTGCATCCAGGCCTTGCAAACGATTTCGGGCATCTGGTGTTGCCACCAGTGCGGCCGAGTGAACGCAGGGCTTGCCCCCTGCGCCGCGTTTGCCACTGGCGCTGGATACCGGGCTCGAGGAGCGCCGGAACCGGTCTGCGGAAAGCGCGCGATTTTATCAGGCTTGCCGCACAGCGGCCATCCCGATAGCGGTGACCCAATGGGGTTTGGCTGTTGTTTGCTTACGCAACTGTGCGGTCGGCGGTTGCCGCCTCTGGGACGGCTGTTTAAGGTGTAGCGTCCCGTCCCTCCTTACTTCCTGCCCTGGTGGCCTGCGAGAAACAATCATGCGCCTTATCTATCGCCTAATCGTCCTGTGCCTTGCGCTGGGCGCGGCCTTGCCCAGCCAAGCCGAACAGCTCAGAGGCCTCTATCAGGTGCGCGAGGCTGTTTCCGGCCAACAGGCCGAGGAGCGTGCCGCAGCATTGCAACGTGCCTTCGATACCCTGTTACTCAGGCTCACCGGCGATGCGCAAGTGGCCAAGCGCCAGGAAGTTGCTGCGTTACGGGAGGATCCGCAACAACTGATCCGTAAATATGGCTACGAGGGTGAGCATATCGTTGTCGACTTCGATCCGGGCACGACCGAGCGAAGCCTGCGGCGTGCCGGCGTCTCCCTCTGGGGCTCCAATCGGCCGACGCTTCTGGTTTGGTGGTTGAACGAGCGGGTCGAGGGCACCCAGCTTCTGGGCGATGGACAAGACGGTGCAGCGCCTTTGCGCGCTGCAGCGCAGCATCGTGGTCTGCCGGTGCGTCTGCCGCTGGCCGACCTGTCCGAGCAGCTGCTGGCCACGCCGGACGCGTTTGGTGCGAATAGCCGCCAGGTGTTGGGCGATGCCTCGGAGCGTTATGACGCCGATGTGCTGCTGGCCGTCCATGCTCGCGAGGCCGACCCCGCCTGGCAGGGTGACTGGAAAGTCTGGCTCGATGACGAGGCGCACGACGGCAAGGCCAAGGCCGATTCCCTCGAGGGGTTGGCTGATGCGGTGCTGCTGGCGGTCAGTCAATATCTGGCGCCGCGCTATGTGGTTGCCCCGGGCGCCGCGTCGGATATCACCCTGGAAATCATCGGAGCCGACGTTGCGCGCTTCGCCGAACTGGATCGGTTGCTGGAGCCTTTCGGTGGCAGCCTGTTGAGGGTGGAGAGCGATCGCCTGGTTTATCGGGTCAACGCCAGCCCGGAGCAGCTGCGCGCGCAGTTGTCGCTGGCACGCCTGCAAGAAGTTCCAGAGGATGAGCCGCCGCTGGATGCCAGTCAGCCCGTGGTTGAGCCCGGCGATGGGGCAGGTGCGTCTGCGGCGCCTCAGGGCGGTACAGTGCTGCGTTTTCGCTGGTAGTACAGCACTCGGTACTTCAGTGTTTTTGTGATCGTCCTGCAGGGAAGGCATTAATGACCATGAATGATTCGAACCGTTGGCTGGGGCTGGCGGGCCTGCTGCTATGCGCCTGGCTGGTCTACCTGCTTACGCCAATCCTTACGCCGTTTCTGATCGGCATTCTGCTCGCCTATCTGGGCGACCCGCTGGTCGATCGTCTGGAGCGCTGGGGGCTGTCCCGGACCTGGGGGGTGATTGCCGTATTCGCTCTGTTCAGTCTGCTGATGTTGCTGATGCTGCTGGTCCTGCTGCCCATGCTGGGCAAGCAGCTGGTGAGGCTCTATCAACTGGCGCCGCTGACCCTGGACTGGTTGCAGCACCAAGCCTTGCCGTGGGTGCAGCTGCAGTTTGGTCTGGAGGAAAACTTCTGGCGCCTCGACCAGCTCAAGGCCGCTTTCTCCGCCCATCTGGGCAGTACTACCGATGTGCTCGGCATAATCCTGAGTCGAGCTACAGCGTCCAGCCTGGCACTGCTCGCCTGGATCGGTAATCTGTTGCTCATTCCAGTGGTCAGTTTCTATCTGCTGCGCGACTGGGATCTGATCATGCTCAAGCTGCGTAGCCTGCTGCCGCGCAAGCGTGAGGGCATGGTGGTGCGGCTGATGAGTGAATGCCACGAGGTGATCGGCGCATTTCTGCGTGGTCAGCTGCTGGTGATGCTGGCGCTGGCCATCATCTATGCCTCCGGTCTTATGCTGGTAGGGCTTGAACTGGGACTGCTGATCGGCGTGCTCGCCGGGCTTGCCAGCATCGTGCCTTACATGGGCTTCGTCGTCGGGATCGGCGCGGCCGTAGTGGCTGTGCTGTTCCAGTTCGGTCTGGCGCCTTATCCACTGCTGGGCGTGGCGGCAGTATTTACCGTCGGGCAGATGCTCGAAGGCATGCTGCTGACACCGCTGCTGGTGGGCGATCGAATCGGACTGCACCCGGTCGCGGTGATTTTTGCGGTGCTCGCCGGTGGGCAGCTTTTCGGCTTTACCGGCGTTCTGCTGGCGCTCCCGGTGGCGGCCGTGATCATGGTTCTGCTGCGCCATGTTCACGATCTCTATAAACTCTCGGACCTTTACGCCGAGCCCGCCGGTGCACCGGCCGAACCACCCAGCCAGCCATGAAACCCATCCAGCTTCCCCTTGGCGTCCGCCTGCGCGACGACGCCACCTTCGCCAACTTCTATCCGGGCGCCAATGCCGCGGCGCTCGGCTATGTGGAACGGCTATGCTCGCCGGCCGCCGGCTGGTCCGATGAGCTGATCTATCTCTGGGGGCAGGCGGGTGTTGGCCGCAGCCACTTGCTGCAGGCGGCCTGCCTGCGGGTGGAGGAGCGCGGCGAGCAGGCCGTTTATCTGCCTTTGGCCGAAGTGGTCGAGTACGGTCCGGCCCTGCTGGACAATCTCGAGCAATGCGAACTGGTCTGCCTGGACGATCTCGATGCGGTAGCGGGGGATGCGGTTTGGGAGGAGGCGCTGTTCCATCTGTTCAACCGGCTGCGTGACGCCGGTAGGCGGTTGCTGCTGGCTGCGAACGGTTCGCCGAGGGAGCTGCCAGTGAAGTTGCCTGACCTCAAGTCGCGCCTGAGTCTGGCTCTGGTGTTCCAGCTGCAGCAGCTGTCCGACGAGGACAAATTGCGAGCTCTGCAACTGCGTGCTTCACGTCGGGGGCTGAACCTGCCGGATGACGTAGGCCGCTTCATCCTGACCCGCGGCTCGCGCAGCATGAATGCTCTGTTTGAGCTGCTCGACCAGTTGGATCAGGCGTCGCTGCAGGCACAGCGCAAGCTGACCATTCCCTTTCTCAAGGAAACGCTCGGCTGGTAGTCGGCCGGTTGCGATGGAAGCGCCGCTGCGCGCTCCCATCGAGTGCGTTCTCAGGCTTCGCCCATCGCCTTGCGCTCGTATTGGTAACTCCAGCGGGTATACAACAGCGCCGCAACGAACAGCGTCATGCTGATCGCTGCTTCCAGCAAGCCGTAGATCATCCGTGCCGGGTCGATAGCTGCCAGCACGCCCTGGATGAAGTACAGGTTGACGATAAAGCAGAGCCAGGCGTGCGCGCGCGGACTGCCGGTGATCATGCCGGGCGCGACCAGCAGCAGTGGGATGAGCTGGATGCTGACCACAACCCAGGTACGCGCGCCGTGCAGATCGGCGAATACGAGGTTCCACACGGTCAACAGCGCCGCAAGGCCGAAGAAACTGGCCAGGCTGATCGCACGGCTGGCTTTTACCCGGGGGGTGAGCCAGTCCAGGGATGGCAGCGGTTTACGTTTCTTAGCCACGAGATGTCTCCAGCTGCTGTGCGGTACGCGCCAGGCGCTGCCCAAGGGCGCGACACAGAGCAATTTCATGTTCGTCCAGCAAGCGCTTGCCGTCGGCGCCGGCATGATGGCTGGGGCCGTACGGCGTACCGCCGCCATGGGTTTCCAGCAGTGCGTTCTCGCTATAGGGCAGGCCGAGTACCAGCATGCCGTGATGCAATAGCGGCAGCAGCATCGACAGCAGGGTGCTTTCTTGGCCGCCGTGCAGGCTGGAGGTCGAAGTGAACACGCCGGCTGGCTTGCCGACCAACTCGCCGGTCAGCCACAGGCTGCTGGTGCCGTCGAGAAAGTACTTCATTGGCGCCGCCATGTTGCCGAAGCGAGTCGGGCTGCCAAGTGCGAGGCCGGCGCAATTCTTCAGGTCTTCGAGGGTCGCATACAGAGCACCGGAGTCCGGAATGGACGGCGCAACCGCTTCGCATTCGGCGGAAACGGTGGGGACCGTGCGCAGACGCGCTTCCAGCCCTGCCATCTCCACGCCGCGGGCGATCTGCCGGGCCATTTCCGCTGTGGCGCCGTGGCGGCTGTAATACAGCACAAGGATATAGGGCGTGCTCACGGTAGGATCTCCAGCACTTTCTCCGGTGGTCGGCCGATGATCGCCTTGTTCCCGGCGATCAGGATCGGGCGTTCGATCAAGCGTGGGTGTTCGATCATGGCGTCGATAAGCTCGGCTTCGCTGAGCTCGGGGTTGGCCAGGTTGAGGCTCTTGTACTCTTCTTCACCGGTGCGCAGCAGCTGCCTGGCGGTGAGCCCCAGCTTATCCAGCAGGGCGCAGAGTTCAGCGGCGCTTGGCGGCGTTTCCAGATAGCGCACGATTTCAGGCGACAGGCCGCGGGCTTCGAGCAATTCCAGCGCCCCGCGTGATTTCGAGCAGCGGGGATTGTGGTAAAGGGTAAGTTCGGTCATTTGTAGTTGCGTCTCGCCGGATGAGGTGGCCATTCTAACCCTCATCGGGGCACTGGCCGAAATGAGCTGCTCCGGTGATTCGTGCCTGCGCCGGTCCGGGTTCTTAGATCGTTAGAGCTGTCGAGCCAGTGGCCAAAGGCAGTGCTGAAAGGAGAGGGGATGCATCAGCGCATCGACAACATGCTTGAGTTCGGCCGCTTTCTCGTCAGGCGTTTCCTGGCGGACCAAGGGCCTCACAGCGCAGCGGCCTTGACCTACACCACGCTGTTCGCCGTGGTGCCAATGATGACCGTCACCTTCGCCATGCTGTCGGCGATTCCCGCGTTCAAGGGGGTCGGCGAGCAGATCCAGTTCTATATCTTCAACAATTTCATTCCGTCTACCGGTGCGACGATTCAGGAATATCTGCTGGCCTTTACCAGCCAGGCGCGGCAGCTCACCTGGTTCGGTGTCGGCTTTCTCATGGCCACCGCGTTGATGATGCTGCTGACCATCGAGAAGGCATTCAACACTATCTGGCGCGTTCGTCAGCCGCGCAGGGGGGTGTCGAGCTTTCTGCTGTACTGGGCAATTCTCAGTCTGGGGCCGTTGCTGCTGGGCGCGGGGTTTGCTACCAGCACCTACATCGCTTCGCTCTCGTTGATTTCAGGGCCTTACGCACTGATCGGTGTCGGCACGCTGATAAAAGTTATGCCTTTGCTGCTCAGTGTGGCAGCTTTCACGCTGATCTATGCTGCTGTGCCCAATACCCGCGTTCCTCTGCGGCATGCCATTGTCGGCGGGGTTTTCACTGCCGTGCTGTTCGAGGCCGCGAAGCAGCTGTTCGGTGTGTATGTCAGTTATTTCCCCAGTTATCAGCTGATCTACGGGGCCTTCGCTGCCGTTCCGTTGTTCCTGCTGTGGGTCTACCTGTCCTGGATGATCGTGCTCTTCGGTGCGGAACTGGTATGCGGCCTATCCTCATCTCAGCAATGGCGTAGGCGGCCGCTGCCACGTTTGTTGGTAATGCTGATGCTCCTGCGCAATCTGCATCAGCGCCAGCAGGACGGACGTGAGATGCATCTGCGCGATTTGCACAAAGCTGGCCTACGCCTGCCGGAAGATGAGTGGGACGAAATACTTGGGTTCTTCGAACAGGAGCAGCTGGTCTGTCGCACCGGATCGGGAGGCTGGGTGCTCTGCCGTGACTTGAGCCATTACAGCCTGGACCAGCTGCTGCGGTGCAATCCCTGGCCTTTGTCGGCGCGGGTCGAGTTACCCGGGCAACTCGACGAGCCCTGGTACCCAACGCTACGCCGATCGCTCGAACTGCTGCAGCAGGAACAGGGCAATCTGTTCGGTGGCAGTCTCGCGGACTGGCTGCAAGCCGGTGGTGACAAAAAACGTCAGTAAGGGAGTGATTGCGCGAGAGTCGTTCTCAACCGCTGCTTCCACTGGGGGCTCGCAAAGGCACGGATATCAGGCGCGCCGACGTCCGTTAGCGTGGTGGCACGGTTTTGGCTATTACTTCGGTGGCTGAGAGGAGCGCGTGATGAACGGCAAGCGCAGCACAATTCTATATATGCATCAGCGAGCGCCAGACGCAGCGCTCGAAGCATTGAACCGCCTGACCGGTCTGCGCTTTACGCAGTGGCCCGAGTCGCTCGTGGATCGGTCTCGCACGCAGCTGAGCCCTGCACGCGATGTGTCAGGAGCTCCACTTATCGAGGCCCAAAAGGTCAACGGTTGATGTCAGGCCTGTACGGCTTTCATTTCAGCGGCGACAGGCTCGACGGGATGGACGAACAGCTCTTCGACCGTAACCGCTGCCACTGCTGTCGCCGGTCGCAGATGTACCTGCAGGTCCTCGATCTTGTGGCGAACCGGCAGTCGCGCAACACCTGATAGCAGTATCTTTCCCGCGCCATCGGTTCGCCCGTGATCAACGGCCGCTTCTCGCTGTTGCTGGCCGTCGCGATACTTGGCGACAAGCGACACCGCCAGCCCTGCGTGCCCTTGCAGCTGCAACCAGCTCGCAACGTTGAATTCGGCGACGCGGCCGTCGTACGTGGTTAGGGCGATGGCGGCTTTTTCGACGATCCGCGAGGGAACTGTTCCGATCAGTTTGTCGTGAAGTTGGGACATGGTTTCGCTACTGGCAGACGGTGAAGGTGCGGAATTATAGGCAGTGCCAGTCGGGCAAAACTGTGCACTTGAGCGTCGGGGTGCGTGACCGGAATCGCAGAACGGCAAAAACGCGACGGTTACTTGGCGCCACCAGCTTTGGTGTCAGGTAACGGTCCTCCTGGCCTGCGCGCTGGCGGCATGGACGCTGTATCCTCCGGGTGCCTACGCAAGAGAGCCTCTTATGACCAAGCCTTTTGTCACATCCTTGCTCCTGCTTGCCTGTCTGTTGCTCTCCGCCTGCGAAAAGGATTGGGGCGTCGATCAGCACGGGCAGGAGATCACCGCTGCGCATTTGCAGGGTAAGTGGTTGTTGATCAATTACTGGGCCGAATGGTGCGGGCCCTGTCGTACCGAGATACCAGAACTTAATACCCTGGCTATGTCTGAGCACAATCTGGAGGTGCTCGGGGTCAACTTCGATGAGCTGCGTGGTGAGGAGCTTGCAGAAGCTGCCGAGGCGCTGGGGATTCGCTTTCGCGTGCTCAGCGACGATCCCGCCGAACGGCTGAAATTGTCACGCAGCGAAGTGCTGCCGGTGACCTACCTTGTTGACGATAAAGGCGCTGTTCGAGAGCGTCTGATCGGCGAGCAAAGCGCTGCCGGGATACTCGCGCATCTGGAGAGATTGAGAGGCGAGTAGCGCGGGCGCGTCATGGTTTGACGTACCAGAAGTCCTGCCAGAACCCGATCACCTTGGCGGGGTAGCGGTTCTTGCCCAAGCTTCCGTTATAGCGCGCCAGCGCTCGATTGATGTCGCCGTTTTCCTTCTTCAGGTAATAACTGAGGATGGTGCAGCCATAGCGAAGATTGGTGGCGTTGTCGGTAAGGTTATCCTGAGGTCGTCCTAGTTCGGCTTTCCAGAAAGGCATGACCTGCATCATGCCTTGGGCTCCGACACTGGAAATGGCGAAGCGGTCGAAGAGGCTTTCGGCATGGATCAACGCCAGCACCAGTTCGGGCTTCAGGCCCGCCTTGCTTGCCTCGCGATGCACCAGCCGGAGAATCGACAGCCTTTCTTCGGCATCCGGCACGTAGCGCTTGAGTCGGCCGGACATGTCTACCAGCCAGACTTCCGCATCGAAGCGATCCTGAAAGCTGTCCGCCTCGGCCACGGTCCGTTGCATGAGATCGCGCAGCTCCGGCTCTGGAGCCTGGCGGATGTTGGCGGTTGCCGGCAGGGCGCACGCAAGCAGCAGGGCGAGCAGAAGAGCGGACGTCTTCATTGGTCTCAGTTCCCGCTGCTGCCTTCGATCAGGCTCTGCAGAAACTCTTGCTGCAGCTCGGGGTCGTTGCGTGTCAGCTCGATCAGGCTCTGCTCAAGCTCGCTCGCTTCCTCTTCCAGACCCAATTCAGACAGGCGTCGAACGCGGTGCACCCATTGCGCTACATCGTCGCCCTCGAGATCGTTGAAAATCAGGTCGTGCGCTTCCTGCAACTTGCCGCGCAGCTTGTGGCTGACCAGCAGGGTCGCATCTGCTCGCGTGCCGTCCTGGCTATCTTCGACCGACAACTGCAGCTTGCCGATCTGCGCAACATCCTGATCGGCGAAAGGGCCATCCAGCAGATTGAGGCGCAGAACGCCGTGGCGATCGGTGGACAGTTCATGGGTGTCCCGTCCGGCAATGACTGTCACTGGCCGCTCGGCCCAAGGCAGGCTGGTGTATTCGAGTCGCGCATCCCGGCGCTGCTCATTGAGGCTGGCCAGGTTCTGTTGCGAGCGCCCATTCGACTCGACGTTCATGAACGGGTTGATGCCGGCGAACCCGTAGCTGATCCAGCCGCGGGTGGCGCGTTCTGGAACGTTGCCGAGCATCACCACGTTAAGCACGTTGGCACCTACGCCGGCGACTACTGCGACGATACCCATAGGGATTTCGTACAGCTCGCGCCAGGGTTGGTAGGGAGTGTATCGATCGTAACGACGCGTGACCTCGAAGTCAGTGACTTCGAAGGTCTTCTGCTCCTGCACACGGATGCGCCGTTGCGGCAGCTCCAGTACCTGAGGCTCACCAAGCTCGATGCGCAGGCTATGGTCGAGCAGCTTGCGCTCGGTGCGCGCCTCATGCTCGCTGCGTTGCGGCAAGTGGTTAGCGCAGCCACCAAGGAGCAGCGCCGCACCAATGGCGACGCTGGTTGAAACGACAACACGTCGGTTAAACATGGTTTCCGATCAGCGATTAGCACGCGAGTTGATGAAAGACAGGATTTCAGCTGCCGCGACCGGCTGAGGTTGGGCGTCACGGCGGTGTTTGTATTCCAAGGTGCCGTCAGCCAACCCGCGATCGCTGATTACGATCCGATGCGGAATGCCGATCAGCTCCATGTCGGCGAATTTGACGCCGGGACTGGTCTTTTTGTCACGGTCGTCGAGCAGCACTTCGTAGCCGGCCGCGATGAGTTCGGCGTAAAGCTTGTCAGTCGCCTCTTTCACCACCTCGTTTTCGTACTTCATCGGCACCAGGGCGATCTGGAAGGGAGCGAGTGCGTCCGGCCAGAGGATGCCGCGATCATCGTAGTTCTGCTCGATCGCAGCGGCTACCACACGGGATACGCCGATGCCGTAGCAGCCCATGATCAGCGTGGCCGGCTTGCCGTTCTCGCCCATCACCTGGCAGTTCATGGCTTCGCTGTATTTCGTGCCGAGCTGGAAGATGTGTCCGACTTCGATGCCGCGCTTGATGACCAGTTTGCCCTGACCATCCGGGCTCGGATCGCCAGCGACGACGTTGCGCAGGTCGGCGATCTGCGGCAGCGGCAGGTCGCGCTCCCAATTCAGGCCGAAGTAGTGCTTGTCGTCGATATTGGCGCCGGCGCCGAAATCGCTCATCAGTGCGGCAGAGCGATCAATCACGCAGGGGATCGGCAGATTCAGTGGGCCGAGCGAGCCGGGGCCGGCACCAATGGTCGCGCGGATTTCTGCTTCGGTGGCGAATACAAGTGGGCTGGCAACCTGCTCGAGGTTCGCGGCCTTGATTTCATTGAGCTCATGGTCGCCGCGCACGATCAGGGCGATAAGTTGGCCTTTTTCGATGCCGTGGACGACCAGCGTCTTAACGGTCTTCTCGATTGCCAGGTCAAACTGTTCAACCAGTTCGATGATTGTCTTGGCGTTAGGTGTGTCGACCAGACGCAGCTCTTCGCTGGCCGCTCCACGTTCGGTTTCGCGCGGAATGGCTTCGGCCTTCTCGATATTGGCGGCGTAGTCGGAGGTGTCGCTGAAGGCGATGTCATCCTCGCCGGACTCTGCCAATACGTGAAACTCATGGGAGCCGGTTCCGCCAATGGAGCCGGTGTCCGCCTGCACGGGACGGAAGTCGAGGCCGAGGCGAGTGAACACGTTGCAGTACGCCTGATGCATGCGGTCGTAGGTGTCCTGCAGCGACTCCTGAGTCAGATGGAAGGAGTAGGCGTCCTTCATCAGGAATTCGCGGCCACGCATCAGACCGAAACGCGGGCGTATCTCGTCACGGAATTTGGTCTGGATCTGGTAGAAGTTGATCGGCAGCTGCTTGTAGCTGTGGAGCTCATTGCGTGCCAGGTCAGTAATGACCTCTTCATGGGTTGGGCCGACGCAGAACTCGCGGTTATGGCGATCCTTCAGTCGCAGCAGCTCCGGGCCGTACTGTTCCCAGCGACCGGATTCCTGCCAAAGCTCAGCCGGCTGGATAGCGGGCATCAGCACTTCCAAGGCACCAGCTTTGTTCATTTCCTCGCGAACGATGGCCTCGGCCTTGCGCAGTGCACGCAGTCCCATCGGCATCCAGGTATACAGTCCCGAGGCCAGCTTGCGGATCATTCCGGCGCGCAGCATCAGTTGATGGCTGATAACCACTGCATCGGATGGGGTTTCTTTGAGGGTCGAGAGCAGGAACTGACTGGTGCGCATGTGGCCGTTATGTCCTTGCAGAGGCTGAAATTTAGCTCGGCATTGTACGGCGCGCGTGGTGCTGCGTATAGGATCGACATGGCCGCTGGGCTCGGCGTAGAAACGAAGAGCCCGGCTTTCGCCGGGCTCAGTTTTGCATCGAATCAACTGTGCAGCTGGGTTACAGGATGCTCAGCGGGTATTCGACGAACGCGCGGATCTCGTTCAGATCCGGGCTGTAGTACTCGCGCATATCGCTGTTGGAGCGATAGATCGAGTTACGCAGTTTCAGCGACAGGTCTTTTGCCGGGCCGCTCTGTACGACGTACTGGACCTGGTTGAAGAACTCGCGCTCCTTACCTTCGCCGGTGCCGGTGTCTACGTTGTCGCCGTAGACGTAGGCAGTTTTCCAGAACAGGCCGGGAACGCCGTAACCGCTGAAGTCCAGCTCATAGCTGGCCTGCCAGGAGCGTTCGTCCTTGGAGTTGAAGTCGGAGTAGTAGGAGTTGGCTACCCAGATGGAGCCGCCGCCGTCGCCGATGTCGTATTCGTAGTTGCCGTCGCCAGTCACGCGCTGATGGGCGAGGATGAAAGCGTGTGAGCCGACAGAATACTTGGCTGCAAGGCTCCAGATCGTGGTGTCTTGAGTCTCGCCGAAGGCTTGCTTGTCGTATTTATTGTCGTAAATGTTGAAGTCGAAAGCCAAAGACTGAGCGTCAGCGAAAGGCATGACGTAGTTGATATTGGCGTACTTCTTCTTGGCGACATCTTCGTTGTCTGCGTAATACAGGGAGGCGCTCAGGTTGTCATTGAATGCATAGGTGCCACCTATGACGTCAATGCTCTTGAGAGTCCGGTCTAGGTAGTTAAGCGAGTCGCGGCTAGAGGTTTGCATCGCGCTGTCCGCAGTGAAGCGGCCAGCATTCAGCTCCAAGCCTTCAATCTCGTTACTGGTGATCAGTGTGCCGGTGAATGACTCAGGCAGCAGGCGCGAATCGTCATATGCCAGAACTGGCATGGACGGGAACTGGTTGCCGTACTTGATCACGGTGTTGGAGAACTGTGCCTTGATGGCTGCGCCGGCCTGCGAGAGGTCGCGCTCCGGATCGCCATTGGAGTCGCGCTCGAACATTGCGCCATAGGTGTAGCCGCGGCCGCCATCAAGCCGAACGCCCAACAACCCATAGGCATCCACACCTACTCCGATTGTGCCTTGTGTGAAGCCGGACTCGAAGGTAGTGATGAAGCCTTGGCCCCAGCTGCGAACGTCGCCGGCGCCGTCCTTGTAGTCACGATTGAAATAGGTGTTGCGCAGCAACAGATCAAGGCTCGCGTCCTCGACGAAACCCTTGGATTCCGATTGCTGGCTGGCCAGCGCCATCTGGGAGGTGCCCGCCGCTACGGCCAGGGCGATTACGCTCCACTTCATCACTTTCATTGTGATTGCTCCTTTGGTTTAAAAACGGTGCTTACCTTCCGCGGTTGCGCGGAAAGGGTGCAACTTCTTAGTCCTGCATCGGGCTTTGCCAGTCATGGCCGCTGTCGCGAAATAAAGCCATCCAGAGACTTTACTGTTTAGCTCTAGTGGTGCGCTAGAGCAAGCAATGTGTGTTTCTTTGCGGTGCTTCAAGCCTCTTTCAGGTCCCCGTGCACTCTGCTAGCAAAAAGCGTACTCAAATTCGCTCTGCGCTCATTCGTTGCCTTCGCCGCCGCTTTTCCTTCGAATATGCACCAGGAGCGCGCGGTGTCACTGCAGCCAGGCACCGTTGCTGTGCGCTGTAGAGCTTGTTGTGCGGTGTGCATGGAGTATCCTTTTTCGATCGCAGTGCAGCAGTACGCACTTTCATTTTCGGTTCGCAGGGGAGTTATATGTTCGTACTCGATTCGCGTCTGGAGCAGGATACGTTGCTGCTTGGTGACTTCCCGCTCTGCCGGTTGTTGTTGATGAACGATGCGCAATATCCGTGGTTCATCCTGGTGCCGCGTCGTGAAGAGGTTAGTGAGTTGTTCCAGCTTGACACTGCGGATCAACAAGCACTGTGGCAAGAGGCCACGTCGCTGGCCGAGACGGTGAAAGACACTTTTGGGGCGGACAAGATGAACGTTGCCACTCTTGGTAATGTGGTCAGCCAGCTGCACGTTCACGTCATTGCAAGGCGTCGCGATGATCCCGCTTGGCCGGGACCGGTCTGGGGTAAGCATCCGGCACAGCCATACAGCGCCGAACAGGTTGCTGCGATCAGGAGCAAGCTCAAGCTGGTGCTAACCGATCACTTCCGATTTGGAGAAGGATGATGGATCTGGAGTCGCGTGTTACGGATCTGGAGACGCGTCTGGCATTTCAGGACGATACGATCCAGGCGCTGAATGATGTGCTCGTCGAGCAGCAGCGGGCCATGCAACGGATGCAGCTGCAGCTGCGCGCGTTGGCGAAGCGTCAGGAGGAGATGCAGGTGCCGCTGGACACTGGCGAGGATGAGGCCCCGCCACCGCACTATTGAAGATTGGTGTGGTGGGGAGGTGGGCTGACGCTCCCCGCCATTGAGCGCTTATCGATCCGATTCAACCGGGACGACGTCCTCTGCCTGAAGGCCTTTGTCGCGCATCATGATGCTGAACTCCACCCGCTGCCCTTCGACCAGGACGCGGTGCCCCTCTCCGCGAATCGCACGGAAATGCACAAACACGTCATCTCCGCTGTCTCGCGAGATAAAACCGAAACCCTTGGAAGTGTTGAACCACTTGACGGTGCCAGCCTCGCGACCTGCCGCTGACGGTGCGCTCGTGCCAGCGGGCTTGCGGGCCGGTTTGGGCTGCGCGCGCTGTGCTTGAGGCGTGGCCAGGTGCAGCAGTACTGCAATGAAGGCAAGCAGCAGGCTGGCCAGCGTAGCGGGCTGTCCTGCGATCTCGGGGAGCGATACGAGGACGATAAAGGATTGCAGTGCGATGGAGATCAGCAGCAGTACGGACGCTGCGATCAGTGTGGGGCGGGTCCGGGCGTCTATCAGTTGAGCGGATGGCGCAAATTGCACGTTCAGCAGGCCAAGCATCAGTAAGCAGAGGGCTTCAGGCTGCAGAAGCAGAGGCATGGCGCCGCGCAGGCTGGGAACAAAGGACAGTAACAGGGCAATGACACCCGCCAAAACATGGACGATCTTAAGCATTCTTGTATGACTCACGGTTGATAACACGACAGAAGAAGCCGCAAGGCCGGGAGCTCGTGAAAACGTTAGTCGGGCAGGGCTGAACACTGTTCGAAAAACCGCGCGGGTCCGGGCTGCAGCGCGGCGTATTTAACAGTAAAGAAGGAGGGTGCTCAAATGTGTGTTCCGCTGCTCTGGCTGAGTTCTATGGAATAGAGCGTGGCGGTGCTTTATTGGTCGCAAGGCTGGGCGGGGCGCGTAACGGCGCCCCGTCCAGGGGGGCAGCTTAGGCGGACAGCAGGCTGCGCAGCATCCAGGCGGTCTTTTCATGGCTTTGCATGCGCTGGGTCAGGAGGTCTGCGGTTGGTTCGTCATTGACCTTGTCCAGCAGCGGGAAGATGCCGCGAGCGGTGCGTACGACCGCCTCCTGGCCTTCAACCAGCAGTTTGATCATCTCTTCAGCCGAAGGGACGCCTTCTTCTTCCTTGATTGAGCTCAGGCGCGCATAGGCGGCGTAAGTGCCCGGTGCCGGGAAGCCCAGGGTCCGGATGCGTTCGGCAATATCGTCCACCGCGAGGGCGAGTTCGGTGTACTGGGTTTCGAACATGGTATGCAGCGTGTTGAACATCGGCCCGGTAACGTTCCAGTGGAAGTTGTGGGTCTTCAAGTACAAGGTATAGGTGTCGGCGAGCAGGCGAGACAGGCCCTCGGCGATGGCTGCCCGGTCCTGTTCAGCGATGCCAATGTTGATTTCCATGTTTTTCTCCTGATGGATGGTTCAGTTATTAGTTATGCCAGAAAACTGCATGGCTTTGTGAAGCGATGCGCCTCTGGCTCAACACTCGTGGTTTTGGAAGGCCTGGATGGATGAGGGGTTCCGTCCGCAAGAATTCGAATCCCCGGGGCAACGGCTGCGCCGAGGTAATTATGCAGATATAATCTCGCGCTTATGCCCGGCGGCCTCTGCGCAAGCCGCAGCGCCTGGTGTCATCTGCGGTAACGCTTGCGGCAAGCGCCGCTTGCTCAGAGCAGCAACGGGGCTGTCAGCCTGTCGCGGCTCTAGCGCCCCATCGAATTCAAGATACGAGAAGCGAACTCCACCATGATGCGCAGCCACTATTGCGGCCAACTGAACGAAAGCCTGGACGGCCAGGAAATCACTCTTTGCGGCTGGGTACATCGCCGTCGTGACCATGGCGGGGTGATCTTCCTCGACGTGCGTGATCGTGAGGGCCTGGCTCAGGTGGTCTTCGATCCCGATCGCGCGGAAACCTTCGCCACTGCGGACAAGGTGCGTAGCGAGTATGTGGTGAAGATCACCGGCAAGGTGCGCCTGCGCCCGGCTGGTGCGGTGAACCCGAACATCGCTTCTGGTGCCATCGAAGTCCTCGGTTACGAGCTGGACGTGCTCAACGATGCGGAGACGCCGCCGTTCCCGCTCAACGAGTACAGCGATGTTGGCGAAGAGACGCGGCTGCGCTATCGCTTCATCGACCTGCGTCGTCCGGAAATGGCCGAGAAGCTCAAGCTGCGTTCGCGTATCACCGCCAGCATTCGCCGCTACCTGGATGAAAATGGTTTCCTGGATGTGGAAACCCCGATCCTGGGCCGCCCGACGCCCGAAGGCGCCCGTGACTATCTGGTACCCAGCCGTACCCATGCTGGTAACTTCTTCGCTCTGCCGCAGTCGCCGCAGCTGTTCAAGCAGCTGCTGATGGTTGCCGGTTTCGACCGCTACTACCAGATCGCCAAGTGCTTCCGCGACGAAGACCTGCGCGCTGATCGCCAGCCCGAGTTCACCCAGATCGACATCGAGACCAGCTTCCTCGACGAAGCGGACATCATCGATATCACCGAAGGCATGATCCGTAAGCTGTTCAAGGAAGTGCTGGATCTGGAGTTTGGTGAGTTCCCGCACATGCCGTTCGAAGAGGCCATGCGTCGTTACGGCTCGGACAAGCCCGACCTGCGCATTCCGCTTGAATTGGTGGATGTGGCCGATCAGCTCAACGCCGTCGAGTTCAAGGTGTTTTCGGGTCCGGCCAATGATCCGAAGGGGCGCGTCGCTGCCCTGCGCGTTCCGGGTGCGGCGAGCATGCCGCGCAGCCAGATCGACGACTACACCAAGTTCGTCGGCATCTACGGCGCCAAGGGCCTGGCCTACATCAAGGTCAACGAGCGCGCCAAGGGTGTCGAAGGTCTGCAGTCGCCGATCGTCAAGTTCATCCCGGAAGACAACCTCAACGTGATCCTCGATCGCGTGGGTGCGGTCGATGGCGACATCGTCTTCTTCGGTGCCGACAAGGCGAAGATCGTCTCCGAGGCGCTGGGCGCGCTGCGTATCAAGATCGGTCACGACCTCAAGCTGCTGACCTGTGACTGGGCGCCGCTGTGGGTGGTCGACTTCCCGATGTTCGAGGAGAACGATGACGGCTCGCTGAGCGCGCTGCACCACCCGTTTACCGCGCCGAAGTGCACGCCGCAGGAGCTGGAGGCCAACCCGGCTGCCGCTCTGTCGCGTGCCTACGACATGGTCCTCAATGGTACCGAACTGGGTGGCGGTTCGATCCGTATTCATCGCAAGGAAATGCAGCAGACCGTGTTCCGCATTCTTGGCATCGATGAAGCCGAGCAGGAAGAGAAGTTCGGCTTCCTCCTCGATGCGCTGAAATTTGGCGCGCCGCCTCACGGTGGTCTGGCCTTCGGTCTCGATCGCCTGGTGATGCTGATGACCGGTGCGCAGTCCATTCGTGAAGTGATCGCCTTCCCGAAAACCCAGAGTGCTGCGGACGTGATGACCCAGGCACCGGGTGCGGTGGACAACAAGGCGCTACGCGATCTGCATATCCGTCTGCGCGAGCAGCCGAAGGCGGAATAAGCGCTACCCGAAGCCTGGCTCTGCCAGGCTTCTTCGTCTTGCGGCCTCGAGCCGTACAGGCGTTACGGTGATGGCCGCTTCGCCCTGATGGCTAGCAGCAGGCGGGGCGGTTATCGAGATATCCGATTCAGTCGAAGAATGGAGTGAGTTATGGCTGGTCATTCCAAATGGGCCAATATCAAGCACCGCAAAGAGCGCCAGGACGCTAAGCGAGGCAAGATTTTCACTAAGTTGATCCGTGAGCTGACCGTGGCGGCCAAGCATGGCGGCGGCGTGCCGGCGGATAACCCGCGTCTGCGTCTGGCTGTCGACAAGGCGCTGACGGCCAACATGTCGCGTGACGTCATCGATCGCGCCATCGCACGGGGCGCAGGCTCCAGCGAGGCGGACAACATGACCGAGCTGAGCTACGAGGGTTACGCGCCAAGCGGCGTGGCCATCATCATCGAGGCCATGACCGACAATCGCAACCGTACTGCGGCCGAAGTGCGCCATGCCTTCAGCAAGAACGGCGGCAACCTCGGTACTGATGGCTCAGTCGCCTATATGTTTGATCGCAAGGGTCAGATCAGCTATGCGCCTGGTGTCGATGAAGATGCATTGATGGAGGCGGCGCTGGAGGCGGGTGCGGACGATGTCGTCAGTCAGGAGGATGGCTCGGTCGAAATCTATACCAGCTTTGCCGATTTCCTCTCGGTCAACGAGGCGCTGACGCAGGCTGGCTTCAAGGGTGACGAGGCCGAAGTGGCGATGATCCCCTCCATCATGGCGCCCATCACCGATGTTGAGACGGCGCAAAAGGTTCTGCGTCTGATCGATGCGCTGGAAGATCTGGATGACGTGCAGAACGTCTACCACAACGCGGAGATCTCCGACGAGATCATGCAGCAGTTGGGGTGAGCGACAACGCCATTCGTAGCCGGGAGTCGCATAAATGTGCTCCCGGCTTTTTTACGGCTGGCGCATTTAGCGGGGTGCCGGCCTAGTGCTCGGTGGCGGATCAGGCAGCGGCTCCGTATACTCGCCACTGGATAAATAGACAGCACGGCCAAGGCATGACGCTGATTTTGGGTATCGATCCCGGCTCTCGGATTACCGGTTACGGCGTTGTGCGCGACACTGGCCGCGGGTGTGAATATGTCGCGTCCGGTTGCATTCGTACCGGCACTGGCGAATTGCCCGAGCGGCTTCGTGCCGTATTTAGTGGAGTCAGCGAGGTCATCCGAACCTACGGTCCGGTGACCATGGGCATCGAGCAGGTGTTCATGGCGCGCAATGCCGACTCAGCGCTGAAACTCGGCCAGGCCCGTGGGGCGGCGATCGTCGCCGGTGCCGAAGCGGGGCTGCAGATCGCCGAATACACCGCGACGCAGGTCAAGCAGGCGATCGCTGGAACCGGTGGCGCGGACAAGCAGCAGGTGCAGATGATGGTCATGCACCTGCTCAAGCTTCTGGAAAAACCACAGATCGATGCGTCTGATGCGCTGGCGATTGCGCTGTGTCACGCCCATCACCGGCAGAGCCTGATTCCACACGGTCTGGTCGGCGCCAAACGGCGAGGCGGGCGGTTGCGTCTGTAGTCGGCGCAAGTATTTTTGGTTGGACGAATAATCGACTGGTCGCCAGAAATGGGATGGCCATGGAGGACACAGATTGATCGGACGTTTGCGCGGCACGCTGGCGGAAAAGCAACCGCCGCATCTGATTCTCGACGTAAACGGCATTGGCTATGAGGTCGAGGTGCCGATGACGACGTTGTACCGCCTGCCAGCGGTTGGTGAGCCGTTGACGCTGCATACGCACCTCGTCGTGCGCGAAGATGCACAACTACTTTATGGCTTCGCCGAAAAGCGCGAGCGCGAACTTTTCCGCGAGCTGATCCGTTTGAACGGCGTTGGTCCCAAGCTGGCGCTGGCATTG
The DNA here is from genome assembly GCF_000327065.1 of Stutzerimonas stutzeri RCH2. NCBI lineage: Bacteria > Pseudomonadati > Pseudomonadota > Gammaproteobacteria > Pseudomonadales > Pseudomonadaceae > Stutzerimonas > Stutzerimonas stutzeri. The sequence continues at coordinate 1,598,424 of NC_019936.1, forward strand.
ATGTCCGGGTTGGAGGTTGATGAGCTGGTGCGTTGCGTGCAGGCGCAGGACACTTCGGTCCTGGTACGCATACCAGGCGTCGGCAAGAAAACCGCCGAGCGGCTCCTGGTCGAGCTGAAGGATCGCTTCAAAGCGTGGGAAGCCATGCCTGCGATAGCGACCTTCGTGGTTGAACCCGGGAGCAAAACGGCAGTCACAAGCGCCGAGAATGATGCGGTCAGCGCGTTGATCTCCCTGGGCTTCAAGCCGCAGGAAGCCAGCCGTGCAGTGTCCGCCATACAGGAAGATGATTTGAGCAGTGAAGAAATGATCCGTCGCGCCCTAAAGGGTATGGTGTAAACCATGATCGAAGCGGATCGTATCGTCACTGCAGGCAGTCGCGATCGCGACGAACAACTGGATCGCGCGATTCGGCCACTCAAACTGGCCGAGTACATCGGGCAGCCGGTCGTTCGCGAGCAGATGGACCTCTTCATTCGTGCCGCCAAGGGCCGCCAGGAAGCGCTCGATCACACGCTCATCTTTGGTCCGCCGGGGCTGGGCAAGACCACATTGGCGAACATCATCGCCGAAGAGATGGGAGTTTCGATCAAGAGCACATCCGGACCAGTGCTCGAGCGGCCGGGTGACCTGGCCGCATTGCTGACCAACCTGGAGGCCGGCGACGTGCTGTTCGTCGACGAAATCCACCGGCTCTCGCCCATCGTTGAGGAAGTGCTGTATCCGGCGATGGAAGATTTTCAGCTGGACATCATGATCGGCGAGGGGCCGGCGGCGCGTTCGATCAAACTGGATTTGCCGCCATTCACCCTCGTGGGTGCCACCACCCGTGCCGGCATGCTGACCAATCCGTTGCGCGATCGCTTCGGTATCGTCCAGCGGCTGGAGTTCTACTCCACCGAGGACCTGGCGACCATCGTCAGCCGCTCGGCCAGCATTCTGGGTCTGCCAACCGAGCCCGAAGGTGCGTTCGAGATCGCTCGAAGAGCGCGTGGGACTCCGCGAATCGCCAACCGACTGTTACGCCGCGTGCGCGATTTCGCCGAGGTGCGCGGTCGCGGCGAGATCACCCGGCAGATCGCCGACCTCGCGCTGAACATGCTCGATGTCGACGAGCGAGGCTTCGATCATCAGGACCGCCGGTTGCTGCTGACGCTGATCGAGAAGTTCGATGGCGGCCCGGTGGGAATCGACAGTTTGGCCGCCGCGATCAGCGAAGAACGGCATACCATCGAGGACGTCCTCGAGCCCTACCTCATCCAGCAGGGCTACATCATGCGCACGCCGCGCGGCCGGGTCGTCACTCGTCACGCCTATCTCCATTTCGGCCTCAACCTGCCTAAACGCATGGGCGACGCGCCGACCCCGGATCTGTTCGATGGCGACATAGTTTGACGAAAATATTGTTGTCTTACCCGATTGGCATTTACAGGGCCGAGCACTAGTATGCGCGCGCAAGCCGGAGCTGAAATCTTCACCCACCGCTGTCGAGTCTATTACGAGGACACCGATGCGGGCGGCATTGTCTATTACGTCAATTACCTCAAATTCATGGAGCGAGCTCGTACCGAGCGGTTGCGCAGTCTGGGATTCGCCCAGTCGCAGCTGGCCGGTGAAGACTTGCTATTCGTCGTGCATTCGGTCGAGGCGCGGTACCGCGCTCCGGCACGGCTGGACGATGAATTGCTGGTTACGGCCGAGGTGATTGAGTTGAATCGAGCCAGCCTGCGTTTTCGCCAGCAGGTCCGGCGTGCGGTAGATGATGTTCTGCTTTGTGAGGGGCAGGTGCTGGTGGCCTGCGTGCGTGCCGAAAGTTTGAAACCCCGAGCCATTCCCGAAGCGCTGCGTGCCGCCTTCGCCGGTTCGGGTCTATCCCCTGCAGGAGAGTAAGCGTGGAAGCCAACGTCGACCATATGTCCATGTGGAGCCTGATCAGCAACGCCAGCTTCGTGGTGCAGCTGGTTATGCTGATACTTGTAGGCGCTTCGGTGACCTCATGGATTCTGATTTTTCAGCGCGGCAATATGCTGCGCGCAGCGAAACGAGCGCTCGATACTTTCGAAGAGCGCTTCTGGTCGGGTATCGATCTGTCCAAGCTGTATCGTCAGGCGGGCAGCAATCCTGACCCGGACTCGGGCGTCGAGCAGATCTTTCGCGCCGGCTTCAAGGAATTTTCCCGTCTGCGCCAGCAGCAGGGCGTCGATCCTGATGCAGTGATGGACGGCGTCAACCGCGCCATGCGCGTGGCGATTTCCCGTGAAGAGGAAAAGCTCGAACAAAGCTTGCCGTTCCTGGCGACAGTTGGTTCCACCAGCCCTTACATCGGCCTGTTCGGCACCGTTTGGGGCATCATGAACTCGTTTCGTGGCCTGGCCCAGGTTCAGCAGGCCACGCTGGCAACCGTCGCGCCGGGTATCGCCGAGGCGCTGATTGCTACCGCGATCGGTCTGTTCGCAGCGATTCCTGCGGTCATCGCCTACAACCGTTTCGCTGCCCGCGGCGAGATGCTCATTGGTCGTTATTACACGTTCGCCGATGAGTTCCAGGCCATCCTCCACCGCAAAGTTCACACCACCGAAGACTGAGGCCCACGGCCATGGCCAGAATCCGCAACAGACGCAAGCCCGTCGCCGAGATGAACGTGGTGCCTTACATCGACGTGATGCTGGTACTGCTGGTCATCTTCATGGTGACGGCGCCGATGCTCAATCAGGGCGTCAAGGTCGATCTGCCCAAGGTCAGCAGTGAAGCCCTGCCGCAGGACAACGACAAGCAAGTGCTGACGATCTCCATCAAGGCAGACAAGACCTACTACTGGAACGTTGGCAGCGAGGTCGATACCGAAAGCAAGGGCAACGAGGCTGTCGCATTGGCCGACATGACGCAGGCCGTGGTCGCGATCATGCGTCAGCGCCCGGATACCCAGGTGTTCATCCGTGGCGATCGGGCCGTGGATTACGGCTCGGTCATGGCTGCCATGGGTGGTTTGCAGGAAGCCGGCGTCGGTAATGTCGGCCTGATCACCGAGGCACCTTGATGCAGCAGCGTGACTCGTCGCCTTCGCAGAGTTATTTCTGGCCGACCGTGCTGGCGGTCGGCCTGCACATCATTATCTTCGGCATGTTGTTCGTCAGCTTCTCGATGACACCCGAGCTGCCCCCTTCCAAGCCGATCGTGCAGGCAACCCTGTACCAGTTGAAGTCCCAGAGTCAGGCAACTACTCAGACCAACCAGAAGATCGCGGGCGAAGCGAAGAAGACCGCCGCCAAACAGTTCGAAAGCGAGCAGATGGAGCAGCGCAAGGTCGAGCAGGAGAAGCAGGCCGCTGCCGCTCGTGCTGCGGAACAAAAGAAGGCCGAAGAGGCTCGAAAGGCCGATGCGGCGAAAGCTGCAGCCGAGAAGGCCGCGGCGGCGAAGAAGGCGGAGGAGGCCAAGAAGGTCGAGCAACAGAAGCAGGCCGAGATCGCCAAGAAGAAGGCCGCCGAAGATCTCGCCAAGCAGAAGGCTGCAGAGGAAGCGAAGAAGAAAGCTGCCGAAGAAGCCAAGCGTAAGGCGGCGGAAGAGGCCAAGAAAAAAGCTGCAGCTGAAGCGGCAAAGAAAAAGGCGGCAGAAGACGCGAAGAAGAAAGCCGCGGCGGATGCAGCGCGCAAGGCGGCGGAAGACAAGAAGGCCCAGGCGCTTGCCGAGCTGCTGTCTGATACCACTGAGCGTCAGCAGGCGTTGGCCGACACCCACGGCGACCAGGTCGCCGGTAACTTTGACGATCTGATTCGGTTGCGTGCGGCAGAAGGTTGGACCCGTCCGCCGTCGGCGCGTAACAACATGACCGTGCAGCTTCAGGTAAACATGCTTCCAGATGGCACCATTACCAACGTCAGTGTCTCGCGCTCCAGCGGTGACGTGCCATTCGATAACTCTGCGGTTGCCGCAGTTAAGAACATCGGTCGGCTGACTGAAATGCAGGGCCTGAGCCCGCAGGACTTCCAGCCTTACCGGTCATTCAAAATGACATTTACGCCTGAGGATCTTGCGTTGTGATCAATTCCATTCGAGGTCTACTTGTCCTGCTTTGCTGCCTTGCGGGAATAGCGGTGGCGCAGGAAAAAAATATCGTAGTGACCAGTGGTGCCGATCGGGCGATCCCGATCGCCGTCGTGCCATTCGGCTGGCAGGGCGGTACCGTGTTGCCAGAAGACATGGCGGAAATCGTAGGCAACGACTTGCGCAATTCCGGCATCTTTCAGCCGATTCCGCGCCAGAACATGATCAGCATGCCGACACGCGGCAGCGAGATCATCTATCGCGACTGGAAAGCCCTTGGCGCCCAGTACGTGATGGTGGGCAGCATCGAGCCGGCCGGCGGCCGACTGCAGGTTCGTTACGAAGTATTCAACGTGACCACTGAACAGCAGGTCATGACCGGAACGGTCGGTGGCTCGCCGGACCAGCTGCGCGACATGGCCCACCATGCGGCCGACCAGTCTTTCGAGAAGCTGACCGGCATCAAGGGGGCGTTTTCCACCCGCCTGCTTTATGTCACCGTCGAGCGGCTGGGCGGTGCGAACACCCGCTACACGCTGCAGCGCTCCGACTATGACGGTGCGCGCGCCGTAACCTTGCTGCAATCGCGCGAGCCGATTCTCTCGCCGCGCTATTCGCCGGACGGTCGTCGTATTGCCTACGTTTCGTTCGAGCAAAAGCGCCCGCGGATCTTCGTTCAGCATATCGACACTGGCCGCCGCGAGCAGATCACCAACTTCGAGGGGCTGAACGGTGCTCCGGCATTCTCGCCTGATGGCAATCGCCTCGCATTCGTGCTGTCCAAAGACGGCAACCCCGAGATCTACGTCATGGACCTCGGCTCGCGTCAGTTGCAGCGCCTGACCAATCACTACGCAATCGACACCGAACCCTTCTGGGGCGCGGATGGTCAAACGATCTACTTCACCTCCGATCGCGCTGGCAAGCCGCAGGTGTACAAGCAGCGGCTGGGCAGCAACTCGGCTGAGCGAGTGACGTTCGTTGGTAACTACAACGCTAACCCGAAGCTGTCAGCTGACGAGAAAACGCTGGTGATGATTCACCGTCAGGACGGCTATACCAACTTCAAGGTCGCTGCGCAGGATCTACAGCGCGGCAACCTGCGGATACTTTCGGATACCAGTCTGGATGAGTCTCCCACTGTTGCGCCTAATGGCACCATGCTAATCTACGCCACCCGCCAGCAGGGCCGGGGAGTCTTGATGCTCGTGTCCATCAACGGACGCGTTAGGCTCCCGCTTCCAACAGCTCAAGGCGAAGTCCGAGAGCCGTCCTGGTCCCCTTACCTGAACTGATGCGGTATCAACGCTTTTTAACCAAAAACACACCTGGGGTTGTTACACATGGAAATGCTGAAATTCGGTAAGTTCACCGCTCTGGCTCTGGCCATGGCTGTTGCTGTCGGTTGTTCCTCCAAGGGCGGCGACGATTCTGGCGAAGGCTCGGGCGCGATCGATCCGAATGCCGGTTACGGTGCTGATTCGGGCGCCATCGACGGCAGCATGAGCGAAGAAGCTGCTCTGCGCGCCATCACTACCTTCTACTTCGAGTACGACAGTTCCGACCTGAAGCCGGAAGCCATGCGCGCTCTGGACGTTCATGCCAAGGACCTGAAAGGCAACGGCGCTCGCGTCGTTCTGGAAGGCCACACCGACGAGCGTGGTACTCGCGAGTACAACATGGCTCTGGGTGAGCGTCGTTCCAAGGCCGTACAGCGTTACCTGGTACTGCAGGGCGTTTCCCCGGCTCAGCTGGAGCTGGTTTCCTACGGCGAAGAGCGTCCGGTTGCCATGGGCAACGACGAGCAGTCCTGGGCTCAGAACCGTCGCGTCGAACTGCGTAAGTAATTCGATATGCGCAAGTACCGCCACGCTCTGACTTTTACAGTGCTCGGCCTGCCGCTCTATGGGGTGGCCCAAGTGCCGGTTGTGGATTATGAGCAGGGTGCCGCTAGCGGCAACTCTGGTTACTCCACGGCCGCGCCGAGCGGTGACGGTGCCTATGCCGGAGGTGGGGCTGCTGCTCCATCTTCGGCGCAGGGCATGCTCTTCATGCAGTTACAGCAGATGCAGGAAGAGATCGCGCAATTGCGCGGCATGCTTGAGGAACAACAGAATCAGATCCAGCGCCTGCAACAAGAGGGGCTGGAACGTTATCAGGATCTGGATCGACGCTTGTCGAGCGGGTCCGCGGCTGGGAGTAATCAGTCTGCGCCTTCACGGGATGAGCCATCCATAGCTGGAAACACCGGCGCGCCCGCAGCTAGCCCAGGCCGGACACAGGGCGGGTCCAGCGATCCTGCTCAAGAGAAGCTCTACTACGATGCCGCTTTCGACCTTATCAAAGCGAAAGACTTCGATAAGGCGAGCCAGGCTTTCGCGGCGTTCCTGCGAAAGTACCCTGACAGTCAGTACGCGGGTAACGCGCAGTATTGGCTTGGTGAGGTGAATTTGGCCAAAGGCGATCTGCAAGGTGCCGGTCAGGCCTTTGCTCGGGTCAGTCAGGCTTATCCGCAGCACAACAAGGTGCCGGATTCGCTCTATAAGCTGGCCGATGTCGAGATCCGCCTGGGTAACCGGGACAAGGCTCAGGGTATTTTGCGGCAGGTTATCGCCCAATACCCGAACACCTCGGCAGCACAATTGGCCCAGCGGCAGCTCAATCGCTGAGCCTCAGCTTGGCATTCACGAACTAAACCCGCCCATTGGGCGGGTTTTTTCGTTAGAATCGCCGCCCCTATTTCCCGCAACGGAGGCGGATGGCCTGTTTAGCCGTCACGCCCGTGGCTGATATGACCCTGCGAATTACTGAGATTTTCTACTCGCTGCAGGGGGAGACGCGAACCAGTGGCCTGCCTACTGTGTTCGTTCGCCTGACCGGCTGTCCCCTGCGCTGTCAATATTGCGATACCGCCTATGCCTTCAGCGGCGGCGAGCTGATGAGCATCGACGCAATCGTCGAGCGTGTTGCCGCCTACAATCCCCGTTACGTCTGCGTGACGGGTGGTGAGCCACTGGCCCAGCCCAATTGTGTGCCCTTGCTGCAGCGTTTGTGCGATGCGGGATATGAGGTGTCGCTCGAAACCAGCGGTGCGCTCGACATTTCTGTAGTGGATGAGCGAGTCAGCCGCGTGGTTGATCTGAAAACACCGGGTTCCGCCGAGGTTGCGCGCAATCGCTATGAGAATATCGCCTCTCTCACGCAAAACGATCAGGTGAAGTTCGTCATCTGCTCGCGCGAAGACTATGACTGGGCGGTCAGTAAGCTGATCGAATATGGTCTGGATCGACGCGCCGGCGAGGTTCTGTTTTCCCCAAGTCACGGTCAGGTTGATGTCCGTGCACTGGCTGACTGGATCGTCGCCGACAACCTGCCGGTACGCTTGCAGCTGCAGCTGCACAAGATCATCTGGAACGACGCACCTGGCCACTGAGCATGTTGCGTCGGAGGCGGGTTCGCCTATTCAGCTCGAGGGTATCGTGAAATGAGTGAGCAGAAAGCAGTCATCCTATTGTCGGGCGGGCTTGATTCGGCGACGGTCGTGGCGATGGCCCGTGATCAGGGTTATGCCTGCTATACGATGAGCTTCGACTACGGACAGCGTCATCGTGCCGAACTGCAGGCTGCCGAGCGAGTTGCCGCGCAGTTAGGTGTGGTCGAGCACAAGGTTATCGGGCTCAACCTCAATGGCATCGGTGGTTCAGCGCTGACCGACGATAGCATCGACGTGCCTGAGGTTCCCGGTGAGGGAATTCCTGTCACCTATGTCCCTGCACGCAATACCGTTTTCCTTTCGCTCGCGCTTGGGTGGGCGGAGGTCCTTGGCGCTCGTGATATCTTCATCGGCGTCAACGCAGTGGACTATTCCGGTTATCCGGACTGTCGGCCGGAGTTCGTGGCCGCGTTCGAGCATATGGCGAATCTGGCCACCAAGGCCGGCGTTGAAGGGCAGGGGTTTCGCATCCAGGCTCCGCTGCAGCAGCTCAGCAAAGCGAAGATCGTCCAGGAGGGGTTTCGCCTGGGTGTCGATTATGCGATGACGGTGTCGTGCTATCAGGCGGACGCTGACGGGCGCGCTTGCGGTAAGTGCGACAGCTGTCGGCTGCGTGCCGCCGGTTTTGCGGAGGCCGGAGTGGCTGATCCCACGCGCTATTTCTAACGCGACAGACTGATGGATGCGCGCAAGAACGGGCGAATTTTTTTTAAAAAAAAAGTTTGTTTTCATCAATCAAATCAGTATCATGCGCCCCGCATTGGGTCGTTAGCTCAGTTGGTAGAGCAGTTGGCTTTTAACCAATTGGTCGTAGGTTCGAATCCTACACGACCCACCAAATTGCTCCCGAGAGAGCACAAGAAGCCGGATACCCGCAAGGGCATCCGGCTTTTTTAATGGCCGCAGTTTCGCGTTGCCGCGCGCTGCTACGTTCGGTCATAAGAAGCGTTTTTCTCTACGACCTTAGTAGGTGGCTCAAGCGTTTTTAAACGTAATAGACTGCGGCCCCTTCCGATTTTCCGTTGGTTCGAGGCTCAAATGTATTCTGATCGTATCCGCTTGTCCTCTCTGCAGAACAAGGTCATGAGCGCCCACGAGGCCGCTGCCCTTATTCGCGACGGCATGACCGTTGGCATGAGTGGTTTTACCCGTGCTGGCGAAGCCAAAGCCGTGCCCCTGGCGCTTATTGATCGCGCCAAGGACGAGAAGCTACAGATCAGCCTGGTGACGGGTGCCAGCCTGGGCAACGATCTCGACGGCAAAATGGCTTCGGCCGGCTTGCTGGCGCGCCGCATGCCGTTCCAGGCAGATCCGGTACTGCGCAAGGCGATCAACGCGGGCGAGGTCATGTTCATCGACCAGCACCTGTCGCATACCGTCGAGCAGATGCGCAACCATCAGATCAAGCGTCCGGATGTCACCATCATCGAGGCGCTGTGCATTACCGAGCAGGGCCACATCGTTCCGACCACTTCCGTGGGCAACTCGGCCAACCTGGCCATGTTCGCCGACCAAGTGATTATCGAGCTGAACCTGGCACACAACCTCAACCTCGAAGGCTTGCACGACATCTACTTCCCGGGCGAGCGTCCGAATCGCGGTCCGATTCCGCTGACCCAGGTCGACGACCGTATCGGCACTGCCGCAATTCCGGTCGATCCGGCCAAGATCGCAGCGATCGTCATCACCAACCAGCCGGATTCCTACTCCACCGTCACGCCGCCGGACGAAGAAACCCAGGCCATCGCCAATCACCTGGTCGAGTTCTTCAAGAGTGAAGTGGCTGCTGGCCGCATGGCGAAGAACCTCGGTCCGATGCAGGTCGGCATCGGCAATATCGCCAACGCCGTAATGTGCGGTCTGATCGACTCGCCGTTCGAAGACCTGGTCATGTACTCCGAAGTGCTGCAGGACTGCACCTTCGAGCTGATCGACGCCGGCAAGATGAGCTTTGCTTCCGGCTGCTCGATCACTCTTTCCGAGCGTTGCAATGATCGCGTATTCGGCAACCTGGAGAAGTACAAGGACAAGCTGGTGCTGCGTCCGCAGGAGATCTCCAACCATCCGGAGCTGGTGCGTCGTCTTGGCATCATCGGCATCAACACTGCGCTCGAGTTCGACATCTACGGCAACGTCAACTCCACCCACGTGGGCGGCACCAAGATGATGAACGGTATCGGCGGTTCGGGCGATTTCGCGCGTAACGCTCACATGGCCGTCTTCGTGACCAAGTCGATCGCCAAGGGTGGCAACATCTCCAGCGTCGTGCCGATGGTTGCTCACGTTGACCACACCGAGCATGACGTCGAGATTCTGGTTACCGAGCAAGGCCTGGCTGACCTGCGTGGCCTGGCTCCGCGTGAGCGTGCGCGCGTCATCATCGACAATTGCGTGCATCCGTCCTACCGCGACGTGCTCAACAAGTACTTCGAGGACGCCTGCAAGAAGGGTGGTCAGACACCGCACCTGCTGGGTGAAGCCATGCAGTGGCACATCAATCTGGAAGAACGTGGACACATGCTCAAGGGCGAGTGATCCAACAGAACCGCCGGCTTTTCAGCCGGCGGTTTCATTTATGGGGTGCAATGCCCTGCTTCGCTCGAATCCCGCCACGCTTTCCCTTTTCCAAAGGCTTCGGCTAGTATTCCTGCCCCGTTGAACGGCAGGAGTCGTGTCTGAATCCTGCACCTTCCGTCCTTAACGACAAGTCGAGCAGGCTTGCTCAGGCCGCCATACCTTCGGCGCTTCGTGCAATCCCGTGCTGGCAGGACCCGCGACCATGACGCAGATACCCGAACGCATCCTCGTGCAGGCTCATCTGGCGGCCAAGCAACCCAAGCCGCTCACTCCTGAGCAAGAAGCGCAGTTGCGCAGTGAAATCGCTGTGGAATTGAAGCGTCAGAACGCAGTTCTGGTCGCGCATTACTACACCGATCCGGTAATCCAGGCGCTGGCGGAAGAAACCGGCGGCTGCGTATCCGATTCCCTGGAAATGGCACGCTTCGGCAATGAGCATCCGGCGCAGACGGTGCTGGTCGCCGGCGTGAAGTTCATGGGGGAGACGGCGAAGATCCTCAACCCCGAGAAGCGCGTGCTGATGCCGACGCTCGAAGCCACCTGCTCGCTCGATCTGGGCTGCCCGGTCGATGAGTTCTCGGCCTTCTGCGATCAGCATCCCGAGCGCACAGTGGTGGTCTACGCCAACACCTCGGCGGCGGTGAAGGCGCGTGCTGATTGGGTGGTGACATCCAGCTGCGCACTGGAGATCGTCGAGAGCCTGATGGATAACGGCGAGAAGATCATCTGGGCGCCGGACAAGCATCTTGGCAATTACGTGCAGCGCGAGACCGGTGCCGACATCCTGCTCTGGGATGGCGCCTGCATTGTCCACGAGGAGTTCAAGGCCAAGCAGCTGGCCGATATGAAGGCGCTGTATCCGGATGCGGCGATACTCGTGCATCCCGAGTCACCGCAAGCTGTAGTCGAGCTTGCCGACGCAGTGGGCTCGACAAGTCAGCTCATCAAGGCGGCGCAAACATTGCCGCAGCAAACGCTCATCGTCGCGACCGATCGTGGCATCTTCTACAAGATGCAGCAGCTTTGCCCGGAGAAAACGTTCATCGAGGCGCCCACCGCCGGGCAGGGTGCGAGCTGCCGTAGCTGCGCGCATTGCCCGTGGATGGCGATGAACACCCTCGAGCGAACCCTGGAGTGTCTGCGCGCGGGAAGCAACGAGATTTTCGTCGACCCGGCGCTCATACCCCGGGCCGTCAAGCCGCTCAAGCGGATGCTCGATTTCACTCAGGCTGCTCGACTCAAGCAGGCTGGCAACGCCTGAGGTTGGCACGGCGCTGATCGACCTTCAGCGCCTCCGTCGATTCAGCGCAGCATTTCCTCGACCATGCGCTTCTCGTCCATCAGCTGCTTCTGCCGTGCGTCTATTCGTGCGGAAATCTGGAAGTTGCTGGCGCGGCGTTTGGCCAGGTTGAGCTGCTCGATGCCCTGATCGTAATCGCCGACCAGTGCGAAGTACTCGGCTCGGGCCTGGTGCAGGCCGACGATATTGCCACTCAGCCCGCGCACTTCGGCGACCTGATACCAGATGTCGGGGTCTCGGCGACGCTGTTCCGCAAGCTTGTCCAGTTCGCGTTCGGCCTGCTGCGTCTCCCCTTGTTCCATCAGTAGATCGATATGCATCTGGCGCACCGGGTAATTCCCCGGATACAGCTGCAGTAGCCGCTGCAAGCGGGTCTGTGCCTGCTGCAGGCGATTGGAGGTGATGTCCAGCTCGACCTGGGCGAGGTTGTAGGTGAGGTCGTCCGGCGCCTTGGTCAGCAGCGGCGCGAGGCTGCTGCTGGCCTCAGTCAGCTGGCCTGCCTTGATCTGCGCCAGCGCCAGACCATAACGGGCTGCGTCCATTTCCGGGTTTTCGTTGAGCATTGCGCGGAAGCGTTTTGCTTCGACACCGGGGGTGCTTTCGAACTTCAGTTGCGTGCGAGCACGCATCAGCTGGTAGCGCAGGCTGTCCTGCGCGCCGCCCTGCGGGTATTGCTCCGCGCGGTTGGTGGTGTCGGCAATGCGCGACTCGCTGACGGGGTGGGTCAGCAGGAACTCTGGCGGCTTCTGATCGTAGCGATACTGGCGCATGAGTCGGCCGAACATGGATGGCATCGCGCGTGGGTCGTAACCGGCCCGCTCCAGGTTGACGATGCCGATGCGGTCTGCTTCCTGTTCATTCTGTCGGGAGAAACGGCGCTGTGCCTGAATCGCAGCGGCCTGGGTCGATACGATGGCCGCAATGCCGGCATCGCCTGCACCAGCTGCCGCGGCGACGACGCCCGCCAGCATGGCGGCCATCAGCGGCAGCTGCATGCGCTGCTGCGCTTCCAGGCCTCGGGCGAAGTGACGTTGCGAAAGGTGAGCCAGTTCGTGTGCCATGACCGAGGCGTACTCGGCCTCGGTCTGGGCGTGGATGAACAGGCCGCCGTTGACTCCGATAATGCCCCCTGGCGCGGCAAAGGCGTTCAATTGAGGGCTGTCCAGCAGAACGAATTCCAGGCGGCGGTCCTGTAGCTGGCTGGTCTCGGCCAGGCGATAAACGCTGTTCTCGACGTAATCCTTGAGCTGCGGATCGGAAAGCTGCCTGACCTGGCCGCGGAGCAGACTGAGCCAGGCGCGCCCGAGTAAATGCTCCTGTTCCGGTGAAACGATGCCCGAACTGGCATCGCCGAGCGATGGCAGATCATTGGTCAATGCCGGCTGGACAAACAGGCAGGTGAGCGTGAGCAGGGCAGGGCGCAGCAGTTTCATCCAGACAGGCTCGTTGAAGTTAGAACGGCTACTGTAGCCTTGACCTTGGCCGGCTGGCCAGAGCCCTGGTGTGCTAGGTATGCTGCGAGGCTTTTCTGTGGAGGCGAACCATGACTGACGAACAATCGCAGTCGCTCGTACACGATGCTGAAGTAGATGCCGTGGGCCTCGACTGTCCGATGCCATTGCTCAAGGCCAAGCTGGAGCTCAACCGCTTGGCCAGTGGTGCGGTGCTCAAGGTCATTGCCAGTGATCCTGGCTCGCAGCGGGACTTTCGCAGTTTTGCCAAGTTGGCCGGTCATGCGCTGCTGCGTGAGGAGACCGAGGATGGTGTTTATCGCTACTGGCTGCGCAAGGCCTGACGATTCGCTTCGAGGAAATACATGATCAAGGTACTTCGCGGTTGGATGCAGCGTTACTTCTCCGATGAGGAGGCGGTTGTTCTCGCGGTCCTGCTGTTCCTTGCCTTTGCAGCCGTACTGACCCTGGGCAAGATGCTTGCGCCGGTGTTGGCCGGGCTGGTGCTGGCGTTCCTGATGCAAGGGTTGGTCGGCACGCTGGAGCGGCTGCGCGTGCCGCATCTGGTGGCGGTCTGGCTGGTGTTCCTGATGTTCATCGGGGTCATGGTCGTGTGCACGCTGTTTATCGTGCCTTTGCTGTGGCAGCAGCTGTTGACCTTGTTCAACGAGTTGCCGCGTATGCTGGTCGAGTGGCAGTCCTTGTTGCTGCTACTGCCAGAGCGCTATCCGCAGCTGGTCACCGAAGAGCAGGTATTGCGCGGCATCGATTTCATGCGCGGCGAGATCGGACGCTATGGCCAGGTGGTACTGACATCCTCACTGTCCAGCCTGCCGTTGCTGATCGGGTTGATGATCTATCTGGTGCTGGTGCCGATCCTGGTTTTCTTCTTCCTCAAGGATCGGCAGCAGATCAGTGACTGGATCAAGGGCTACCTGCCGCGCGAGCGTGGCCTGATCACCCAGGTTTCCCAGGAAATGAATCTGCAGATCGCCAACTACATCCGTGGCAAGGTGATCGAGATCCTGATCGTGGCCGTCGTGTCCTACGCGGTCTTCGCCGCGTTGGGGCTCAACTATGCGGCGCTGATGGCGATGTTGGTGGGGATTTCCGTCGTGGTGCCGTATATCGGCGCTACCGTTGTCACCATCCCTATCGCGCTGATCGGAATATTCCAATGGGGGTTGGGCGACCAGTTCTTCTATCTGATGGTGGCCTACGCGATCATCCAGACCCTGGATGGCAACGTGCTCGTGCCGCTGCTGTTCTCCGAGGCGGTGAACCTGCATCCGGTCGCGATCATATGCGCGGTGCTGTTGTTCGGCGGTCTCTGGGGTTTCTGGGGGGTGTTCTTCGCGATCCCGTTGGCAACGCTGTTCAAAGCTGTTCTGTATGCCTGGCCGCGAGAGCCCGCCGCGGTAGTGGTTGCCCCAAGCGAATGAGCTGGGAAAGGGCTGGCATTGCCAGCCCTTCTTTCATGCGTCGTTCAATGCTTGTGCCGCTTGAAGAACAGCTTCCACGTGGCCCGGCACCTTCACCCCACGCCATTCCTGGCGCAGTACGCCGCTGCGGTCGATGAGAAAGGTGCTGCGGTCCACGCCGAGATACTCCTTGCCATACAGCTTCTTCAGCTTGATCACGTCGAACAGCTGGCACAGCTGCTCGTCCTTGTCGCTGATCAGCTCGAATGGGAAGCCTTGCTTGGTGCGGAAGTTCTCGTGGGTTTTCAGGCTGTCGCGCGAGACGCCAAAAACCAGCGTGTTGGCGGCGAGAAAGGCAGGGTGCTGATCGCGAAAACCCTGCCCCTGGGTCGTACAGCCGGGCGTGTTGTCCTTCGGGTAGAAGTACAGCACCACCTGCCTGCCGGCCAGCGACTCCAGATCGACCAGCTGGCTGCTCGTGGCCTGGGCCTGGAAGGGAGGAACGGGACGGTCGATTTCAACGGCCATGTTGATTCCTGATATCGGGTCTTAAGGATTCTGCGGGCGCCAAGGCTCGATCAGTGCGTCGAGATTGAGCGCATCGGCGAAGTCGAGGAACTGGTCGCGCAACCAGCTGATCTGCGTGCCAGCCGGCAGCGTGACGGTCAGCGTGGCGTTGAGCATGGTCCCGCCAGTCTGAGGGGCCTGATAGGTGTCGCAGGTCAGGCTCTCCAGCTCGACGCGGTGGTCGATGAAGAACTGGCACAGTTCATTGAGAATGTCCGGGCGAAAGGCCGCGCTCACATACGCCACGTAAGGCAGTGCTTGCGGACGGGTTTCCAGCGCTTCGCTGCGTACCACGTTGGACGTGAAGGCGTGCTTCTTTGCCAGGCCGGGAAGGGTGGTTTCCATCCGGGCCAATGCGTCCCAGCTGCCAGTGACTTCCAGAACCAGCGCACTGCATTCGCCGTGACGGGTCAGTCGTGTGCTGACGACTGCGCAGCGGTTCTCGTTCGCGGCCCGGCAGAGCACATTGGTCAGCTCCATCGGGTTGGCGCCGAGAGCGCTGATGACGAGAAATTGTTCGCGGGGTACAGGGGGGGTGGACATGCAGCATTCCTGGCGGTGGTGAATCGGTCGGCCAGCCAAGCCGAAAACGGCTAAGGGTAGCGAAAAGCGAGGGCGGAGGGAATGCGCGCTGCCCGATGGAGGTCGTTGTCGTGTGCGTTTCGGGCAGCGTCGGCATGCTTCGTGCGGCGTGCTTCACGCTACTCGCAAAGCGCTGGGGAGCCTTGTACCATTACGCCTCTTTTTATTTATCCGGCAGGAGTGGTTGCATGATTGCGGGCAGTATGGTGGCGCTGGTCACGCCCATGGATGCGCAGGGCGGTCTGGACTGGGACAGCCTGAGCAAGCTGGTGGATTTCCATTTGCAGGAAGGCACCAATGCAATCGTTGCTGTCGGAACCACGGGTGAGTCGGCCACGCTGAGCGTTGCCGAACACATCGAGGTGATCCGGCGCGTCGTCGATCAGGTCAACGGTCGTATCCCGGTCATCGCCGGCACGGGCGCCAACTCCACCAGCGAAGCCGTCGAACTGACCGAAAATGCCAAGACTGCTGGCGCAGATGCCTGCCTACTGGTTACCCCGTACTACAACAAGCCAACCCAGGAAGGCCTGTACCTGCACTTCAAGCATATCGCCGAGGCCGTGGCGATCCCGCAGATTCTCTACAACGTACCCGGTCGGACCGTATGCGACATGCTGCCGGATACGGTCGAGCGGCTGTCGAAGATCTCCAACATCATCGGTATCAAAGAGGCCACCGGTGACCTCAAGCGCGGCCAGGAAGTGCTGGACCGCGTCAGCGGGGATTTCCTCGTCTATTCGGGCGACGATCCCACCGCTGTCGAGCTGATGCTGATGGGTGGCAAGGGCAACATTTCCGTCACGGCGAACGTGGCGCCGCGCGCCATGAGCGACCTCTGCGCTGCGGCGATGGCCGGTGATGCTGCCACTGCCCGTGCGATCAACGAGCGTTTGATGCCGCTGCATCGCGCTCTGTTCCTGGAAGCCAACCCGATCCCGGTCAAGTGGGCATTGCACGAGATGGGCCTGATGGGCAATGGCATCCGTCTGCCGCTGACCTGGCTGAGTCAGAGCTACCAGGAACCGCTGCGCCAGGCGATGCGCCAAACCGGCGTGCTGGCTTAACAACAAAGGAATACGCATGAAGCGACTGGCCGGATTCTCGACCCTTGCCCTGATGATCTCTGCAACCAGTGGCTGCGGCTGGCTGTGGGGCGACGATGGATATTTCCGCGACCGCGGCAGTGATTACCTTTCCGCCCGCCAGACTGCACCGATGCAGGTTGCCGTCGATGGTGAGATCCGTCCGCTCGACCCGCTGCTGCCGGTCCCACGTCAGGTTGCCGACAGCAGCCACTCCGGCAAGTACGAGGTGCCACGCCCGCAGCGCCTGCAGGTGGCGGCGGATATCAGTGATTTCAGCGTGCAGTCCTCTGGCGATTCCCGCTGGCTGGTAGCGCAATACGCTCCCGCTCAGGTGTGGATCGCGGCGCGGCAGTTCTTCACCGACAAGGGCTTCAGCATCGCCGACGAGCGTCGCCAGACCGGCGAGTTCGCCACCGCATGGCAGACCGCAGCTCAGCTGGACGAAGCGCTGGTGCGCAATCTGGGTATCCAGGATGGCGAAACCCGCGTGCGGGTTCGTGTCGAGCCTGGCGTGCAGCGCAACACCAGCGAGATCTACGTCGTCAGCGTCAAGCGCCCGGCCGGCAGCAACGCCGAGGTGGCCTGGCCAGAAACCTCCAGCAACAAGGAGCTCGATCGGGTACTGCTCGACGAGCTGCAGGCCAGTCTGAACCGTAGCGCCCGTCAAGGCGGCTCCGTATCGCTGCTGGCCGAGCGCGACTTCGACGCGCCAAGCCGCGTGAATCTGACCCAGGACGGCAGTGGCAATCCGCTGTTGCAGCTCGATAGCGATTTCGACCGCGCCTGGTCGAGCGTAGGCCGGGCGCTG
The DNA here is from genome assembly GCF_000327065.1 of Stutzerimonas stutzeri RCH2. Lineage (NCBI taxonomy): Bacteria > Pseudomonadati > Pseudomonadota > Gammaproteobacteria > Pseudomonadales > Pseudomonadaceae > Stutzerimonas > Stutzerimonas stutzeri. Next base: position 1,615,752 of record NC_019936.1, read on the forward strand.
CAGGCCGCAGACGTCCGGGTCGACGATCTGGATCGCAGCCTGGGTGTTTACTACGTGAACCTCAGCGAGCGCGCCAACGATCCGGCTGACAAGCCCGGCTTCTTCAGTCGTCTGTTCGGCGGTGATGACAAGGATGAGATCGAGGCGCGGGCCGAGCGTTATCAGGTGCGCCTGACACGTGCCGGTAATGGCGTCCAGGTAACGCTGGACAAGAGCATCGACACTGTCGCGCCAGCGGACGTCGCCCGTCGTGTGCTCAGTCTGATCAAAGACAACCTGGGCTGACTGCGAGCTGCCCCGTTACACGAACACGGATAGGCGAAACCCATGGTTTCGCCTGTTTCGTTTCTGCCGACCTGCCAATTGCGGAAGTTTTGCGTATGACCACTCCCACTGCCCTCAGCCTGAAGAAGATCTACTCGGGCAAGGTTCGCGACCTCTACGAGATCGACGACAAACGCATGCTCATGGTCGCCACTGATCGCCTGTCGGCCTTCGATGTGATCCTTGCCGAGCCGATCCCGGAGAAGGGCAAGATCCTTACCGCCATTTCCAACTTCTGGTTCGACAAGCTCAAGGGCCTGATTCCCAATCACTTCACCGGCGACAAGGTCGAGGACGTGGTACCGGCTGACGAGCTGGCGCTGGTGGAAGGGCGTGCCGTCGTCGCCAAGCGCCTCAAGCCGGTCGCGGTAGAGGCCATCGTGCGCGGCTATATCGTCGGTTCCGGTTGGAAGGAGTACCAGAAGAGCGGCACCGTCTGTGGCATCCAGCTGCCAGCTGGCCTTAAGGAAGCTGCCAAGCTGCCGCAGCCGATCTTCACGCCCTCGACCAAGGCTGCTGTAGGCGATCACGACGAGAACATCTCATTCGAGCAATGCCAAGCCATCATCGGTAGCGAGCTGGCCGCCCAGGTGCGCGACGTTTCCATTGCGCTCTACAGCGCAGCGGTCGAATACGCAGCCACACGCGGCATCATCATCGCCGACACCAAGTTCGAATTCGGTCTGGATGAAGATGGCACGCTGACGCTGATGGACGAAGTCTTGACCCCCGACTCCAGCCGCTTCTGGCCCGCCGATAGCTACGAGGAAGGCAAGAATCCGCCGAGCTTCGACAAGCAGTTCGTTCGTGACTGGCTGGAATCCACCGGCTGGAACAAGCAGCCGCCGGCGCCAGCCGTTCCGGCAGACGTCGCGCAGAAGACCGCGGACAAGTACCGCGAGGCACTTACCCGTCTAACGGCCTGAGCGACAAGCGGCCCGGCTAGGCTGGGCTGGGCAGAGTCTGCTCAGGTTCAGCCGCAAGAGGCTGAAAACGGTAAAAAATCTGTGCAGTTGGGGTTCGACAAACCCGATCCAGCTGCTATGATGCGCGCCGCTGGAGAGATGCCGGAGTGGCCGAACGGGACGGATTCGAAATCCGTTGTACCCTCGCGGGTACCTAGGGTTCAAATCCCTATCTCTCCGCCACTACATGTAGCCTGAACCCTCGAACTCGCCAGAGTTCGGGGGTTTTTGCTTTCAGGCGTTGTCAATTGCCAGGCAATGCCCTGGCTTGCCTCAGCGCTGTGCTCGAAGAGTGCGCAAGGTGCCGGGGCTGCTGCCAGCGCTGGCGACTACGGCAGGGTGCGAAGCGATGGGGAGGGTGATGTCGCAGCAACAGCGAGGCTTCATACTGACCCGACACTGGCGCGATACGCCAGCTGGCACCGAGATCAGTTTCTGGCTTGCCACTGATGACGGGCCACGGCAGGTGTGTGTTCCGCATCAGCATTCGGTTGCGTTCGTTCCCGAGGAGCAGCACGCGCTTGCCGAGCCTTTGTTGCGTCGTGAACGTGATGCCGAGTTGAGGCCGCTGGCTCTGTGCGACTTCCGGCATCGGCCGGTGATGGGGCTTTACTGCCGTTCGTATCGTCGCTTGCTGGATTGTGCACGGCTGTTGCGAGATGCCGGGGTGGATGTCTACGAGGCAGACATTCGGCCGCCCGAGCGCTATCTGATGGAGCGCTTCATTACTGCGCCGGTGTCTTTCACTGACGCGCCTGCGGGTCGCAATCTGGTCAATACCCAGCTCAAGCCGGCGTCGGACTACCGGCCTCAGCTCAGATTGGTTTCTCTGGATATCGAAACCACTGCCCGCGGCGATCTCTATTCCATTGCTCTTGAGGGGTGTGGCCAGCGCCAGGTCTATATGCTTGGGCCGGAAAACGCGCAGGGCACGGCCGTCGATTTTGCTCTGGAGTATTGTGAAAGCCGACGCGAGCTGCTCGAGCGCCTGAACGCCTGGTTCGCCGCGCACGATCCTGACGCAATCATTGGCTGGAATCTGGTGCAGTTCGATTTGCGCGTGTTGCACGAGCATTCGCAGCGGCTGCAGGTGCCGCTGCGCCTCGGGCGCGGTGGTGAGGAGATGGAGTGGCGGGAGCACGGCGGTCGCGGCAACCATTTCTTCGCGGCGACCGCTGGGCGCTTGATCATTGATGGCATCGAGGCGCTGCGCTCGGCGACCTGGAGTTTCCCCTCGTTCAGTCTGGAGAACGTCGCCCAGACTCTGTTGGGCGAAGGCAAGGCGATCGACAATCCGTACCAGCGCATGGCGGAAATCGACCGCATGTTCGCCCAGGACAAGCCGGCCCTGGCGCGCTACAACCTCAAGGACTGCGAGCTGGTCACGCGGATCTTTGCCCATACCGAACTGCTGACCTTCCTGCTGGAGCGCGCCACGGTGACGGGACTCGCGGCTGATCGAAGCGGCGGATCGGTCGCTGCGTTCGAGCATCTGTACATGCCGTTGATGCATCGCCAAGGCTTCGTTGCGCCGAACCTCGGCGAGCGTCAGGCCGAGGCCAGCCCGGGTGGCTTCGTGATGAATTCGCAGCCGGGGTTGTACGAGTCGGTGCTGGTGCTCGATTACAAGAGCCTTTATCCGTCGATCATCCGCACCTTTCTCATCGACCCTGTGGGGCTGATCGAGGGGCTGCGTCACCCCAACGATGAGTCGTCGATTCCCGGCTTTCGCGGCGCGCGTTTCTCGCGCACCCGGCACTGCCTGCCGGCGATCGTGGAGCGTGTCTGGGAAGGGCGCGAGACAGCGAAGCGCGAGCACAACAAGCCGCTGTCACAAGCGCTGAAAATCATCATGAATGCCTTTTACGGCGTGCTGGGCTCCAGCGGTTGTCGATTCTTCGATACGCGGTTGGCCTCGTCTATCACCTTGCGTGGCCACGAAATCATGCGGCGTACGCGGGAGCTGATCGAGGCGCAAGGCCACGCCGTGATCTATGGCGATACCGACTCTACCTTCGTCTGGCTGCGCAAGGCGCACTCCGATGGCGAGGCTGCATGCATCGGTCGCGAGCTGGTGCAGCACATCAACGATTGGTGGTGTGAGCATCTGCAGGTCGAGTACGGCCTTGCCAGTGCGCTGGAGCTGCAGTACGAAACGCATTTCCGGCGTTTTCTGATGCCGACCATTCGCGGTGCTGAGGAGGGCAGCAAGAAACGTTATGCAGGCCTGGTTACCCGTCCGGACGGCAGTGACGGCATGGTCTTCAAGGGCCTGGAAACAGTGCGCACGGATTGGTCACCGTTGGCCCAGCGCTTTCAGCAGGAGCTCTACCAGCGCATTTTCCACCGCCAGCCGCACCGCGATTACGTCCGCGAGTACGTGCGGCGCACGCTGGCTGGCGAGCTGGATGACTTGCTGATCTATCGTAAACGCCTGCGTCGCAGGCTGGACGACTACCAGCGCAACGTGCCGCCGCATGTGCGTGCGGCGCGCCTGGCTGATGAGTTCAACGAGCGTCAGGGGCGGCCGAGGCAGTACCAGAACGGCGGTTGGATCAGTTACCTGATCACGGTCGCGGGGCCGGAGCCGCTGGAGACGCGGTCATCGGTTATCGATTACGACCACTACGTGACGCGGCAGCTGCAACCTGTGGCGGATGCGATCTTGCCGTTCGTGGGCGACGATTTCGCTTCGCTGGTCGACGGACAGCTCGGGTTGTTCTGACTGCCAGCCTGGCGTCATCTCTTGCGGCGAGGGGTCGAATGCTTGTTCCCTTTCGTCGCCGAGGCCTCGTATGTTCCTTGTTCAGTTGCTGTTGCCGATTTACGACAACGACCAGCGAGCGCTGCCGAAATCGCTGTTTCGTAGGGTGAGCGAGGAGCTCATCGAGCAGTTCGGAGGCCTGACCACCTATTCGCGCGCGCCGGCGAGCGGGTATTGGCTGGAGGAGGGCGACAATCCCGTCCACGATGAATCGGTGGTCTATGAGGTCATGACCGATGAGCTGGACAGGGAGTGGTGGGCAGAATATCGCGCCGAGCTAGCGTGCAGGTTTCGGCAGAAGGCGCTGGTGGTCAGGGCGCACGCCCTGACGCTGCTGTAGGTGCCTGCAGGCAGCTGTGGAAACGACGGCCGGCTGACCCGGCCATCGTGGCTCGGTCACTTGCGGACCCAGTTCCCGTTGAGCTGGATGATCTGGCCGGACGGTGTTTTCTCGATGGCTTTCTTGCCGGCGATGGCTTCGACGTCGCTGACGCTGATGCCGTTCTGCTTGGCAACACGGTGGTATTCCGCGCGGCGCGCCTGATTGATCTGGCTGGCGATCTCCTCGGCATTATTGCTGGAGCGAACCACGCCCAGGTAGCCGTCGGGCCTCTCGCCAAGCAGGCCGCTGGCCTTGGCATCTCCCAGCGCCGACATGGCTTCGTTGAGGGTCATGGCTGCTGCGGGCAGGGCGAGCATCAGGGCAAACAGCAGGCTCGTCAATTTCAGATAGGTTTTCATCGTCGTCCTCAGAACAGTCCGCTGTCTTGGTTGATGATCGAGTCGAGCTGCTTGTCTACCCGGATGTAAATCTCGTGTTCGATCTTCACGTTCAGGTTGATGTTGATCGGCTCGTTCGGCACGGCCAGTTCCACCCGCGGCGTACAGGCGCTGGCGAACAGGGCCAGCAGCAGAATGGTCAGCGATTGGCGCAACCGCATGGCGGTCTCTCCTGTGTCGGCTTGCGGTTGCATGGCCTCAGCGAAGCCGTTCCTGCACCCGCCGTTGAATGGTTTCGCTTACCCGGTCGCTTAGCTGCAAGCTGGTCAGTAGCGCCGGAATGTCCTCTTCAAGGTTGATCGAAAAATTGATTGGTCTGCCACCTTCCAGAGCCGGGTTGCGGCCATTCAGACGTAGCCCGAGGTTCAGCTTGCCGCTCTCATCATAGCGGACGTCGCTGCTTAGCAAATCATAATGAAAATCGTGCAGGGCCTCGCTGACGATTCTCATGGCCGGGTTTGCCTGGCCGAGGGCTTCGATCTTTGGTGAGCGAAAGCGCAGTACGCCGCCGGGTGCGCGTGCGGCAAGCTGCCCCTGATCCACGCTCAGGCCCGTGGCGCTGCGGTGAACCTCGAAGCTGCCGTCGATCAGTCCGCTGCCGCTGAGCCCTTCGGTTGGATAGGCCGCCAGCACCTCTCCCAGTTGCACACCTTGCACCCGGGCGTTGAGCTGCTGATGCGCAACGGCAAGGTCGAGGGTTGCGGGCTCCAGCCAGAACCGGCCGCCGAGGATGTGCGTTTCGGCAGTCAGCCAGCTCAGGCGCCCTTGTGCTGGCTGATCGAGGCTGGCGCTGTACGCACCACGCAGCAGCAGCGGGCCGAAAGTGAAGCCGGGGTTGAGCTGCGCCAGGCGCAATTCGGTGATATCCATCTGCAAACGATTGCGCTGCAGGTTTCCGGCAAGGCGCGCATCGAGGCCGGATATCTCTGTGCGGTCGTAGATGCCCGCCAGACCCCGGGCTTCCAGGGTGAGGCTGGCTGACGGCGCACTGCCATCCGCCGGCAATGAAAGCTTGCCGTCGCCCAGCAGTCGCCCACTGTTCAGCTCGAGTGCCGCCGGCCAGGCGGTGAAGCTGCGGGCCAGTGGGTTGCCAGCCCGCAGGAACACCTCTTGCAACTTGCCATTTACTTGTAGAGGACCGTTCCAGACCTTGTTCAGATTGGCTGCCAGTGCCAGGCCGGCGTCATTGCTCAGCGGTCCGGTTGCGCTCAGCCGCGTTGTGTCGATGTCCAGCTGGCTGCTCCAACGCCAGCCTTGTGCGATCAGCTGCGGATGCTCCAGTGCGCCCAGGCGCAGCTCCACGGGGCCGCGGAAGCGCCACGCGCTCGCTTTGGCCCCGCTGCGCTCGATCTGCAGACTGAGCGGCTGCGGCAGCTCGGCGCGCAGCTGACTGGCCGCAAGTTCAGCGCTGGTCAGTCGAGCGAGGGTTACACGCGAAGCCTTGTGCAGTTGCAGGTCGATCCGCTCGAGATCGGCTCGGCCGGAGAGGTTCAGCGTGGTATCCAGGCCTTGTAGCGCAAGCGAATCAAGTTGCAGCTTGCTGCTGCGTACGTGCAGGCGTGCCTGTTCGATATCCAATGCGTAAGGCGCGGTTGTCGCCAGCTGCGCGCGAGCCTGCAGCGTTGCGGGGGAATTGCCCTGGACTTCGAGCCTAAGCTGTAGTGGCAGGCGCCCTTGAACCGTTGCCCCTTCCGCAGGGCTGATGTCGATGTTCAGAAGGGTGGGGCGCAGGCTTTTTGGCAGTTCGGCGATCAGCGCTGGCTCGGGGCGCAGTTGGAGGTTGGCTTTCAGCTCGGTGGGCAGCCACAGGCCGTCCTTTCCATTTGCCGCGAGATCGATCTCACCCTGCAACTCGCCAAGGCCGATGACCGGCCAGAAGGCCGGCAGGTGGGCGGAGAGACGCAGGTCACCGGCAGCATCGCGCCAGTCGAGCGCGCCGCCCGGCCTTTGTGGCAGGGCTAATGACCAGCCAGCGCCGAGGCGCATGTCCGTAGGCATGTCCGGCAGCGCGGTGGGTTGATAGCTTGCCCAGTCCCCGAGCCATTCCAGCAGCCAGGGCGCTTCCGGCAGGTTGCCCATCAATAGGGTGCCGCTCCACAGCATCCGTTCATCGGCACGCGTCAGCTGCTGGCGGGTTTCCAGGCGCGGCTGCTCGTCGATCAGCAGCTTTGCCTCAATCAGGCTGTGCAGTTCATCGGAACGCTGAGCGTCGATCATGAGCGATAGCTGCCGCTCATTGCGTTGCAGATCAAGGCGGGCCTGAAGCGGCAGCAACGATTCGCCGGAATGTTGCAGCTGCAACGACCCCCGTTCGTCGCAACGCCCCTTGGCGCACGGCAGCTCCATCTGCAGATCGACTATGGTCAATCGCTGCGGCAGCCAGGCAGCCCATTGTTCGTATCGTTCGAGGTCTGGCGGCGAGGGTTCGTCAGAGGCTTCTGGCAGCGCAGACAATGTGACTCGGGCGCGCTCAATGGCCAAGGACTGTGGCGGCAAAGGGCGGAAAAAACTGGCTATCTGCAGATTAACTGCGCCTATCTGCGCAGCTACGTTCAGGCCGTCGGCTGTCTTTTGAACATAGTCCAGCCGGTCGATAAACACGCCTTGGCTAGAAAGACGCAAGCCCTGCCACTCGAGTCGCTCGATACCTTGCGCACGCTTGAACAGGTTCCACTGATACCAGGCGAAACCGCCAGCGAGCAGTGCCGATACCAGTAAGGCTGATAACAGCCAGAGCAGGATTCTCGACGGTTTTGTCATCGGCACTTCCAATAGGCGAGGGATACAGCATAGCTGCATAACAGGCGCAGCGGCCTGTGCGCTGGCGAGGTGCAAGACGCGACAATCGGATGTGCACGAAGTTCAGTCGGAGGCCGCGGCAGCCCTTGTGCCAAGGGCGTTTGAACGCCGTGCGCCGAACTTGTGCACATTTGCTCGCCGGCCGTGTCAAGGGCTTATGACAAACTGTCGCAAATCGGCGGAATCCATAGAACGTTAATAACCAATTGAAAAATAAGCGTTTTTTTCGTTGGCGAAAAAAACGCCAGTTTAAGCGCAGCCCCCATGACACGTGGCGTTCGACGATTTGTCTGCTGTTTGTCCACTGAGTTATCCACAGCTTCTGTGGATTAAAAACAGCTGTGATCCGGATCTAATTTTTTCGCTTTTGACAAGACTTTAACTCTCGGAAAAAAGGAGTAGAGTGCGCGACCTTATCCATCCAGCCCCCCTGATGTGCATGAGAACGCGTACCTCCGCTTCCGCTTCCTTCACTACTTCCACTCCATCGGCACGTCTGCCGCTGCGTATGGCGCTGTGGTTGCTCGACAGCCAGCACCTGGGCCGCAACCAGGGCGTCAAGCGAATCGCCGGCCGTCTGCTCAAGCAGCCCGCGCGTGAGGGCGTGGTAGAGGCGCAGAGCCGCCTCGGGCGCCTGCTCTGCTGCGAGTGCGAAAGTCAGCGTGACCGCCGCATTGGTTTCGAACTGCTGCGTCAGGCCGCACGCGCCGGTGACTGCCAGGCACAGCTGGAGCTAGGCCGTCTGTATGGCGAGCCGGACCACCCCGAGCCGGCCAAGGCGCGCCTCTGGCTCGAGCAGGCTGCAGCGCAAGGCTCGCAGGAAGCGGTGCGCTTCCTGCAACGGGTCAAGGCCTAAGCGGGTCAGCCCCGTCTCCCTGCGGGTCGCTATACTGCCCGGCAATTTCGCCGGAGCCTTTCATGTCCTTTGATCCTCTTCATCTATTGATCGGTCTGGCGCTCGGCGTGGTCGCTCTGGCCGCGTTGAGCGTTTATCTGCAGCGCCGTCTGTCGTCCAGCGAAGCCGAGCAGGCGATGCTCGACGAAAGGCTCAGGCAAGCCGCGCTGGCCCAGGAAGGGCTGGCCGCGCAGCTGGATGGCTGCCGGATCGAACTCGCCGAAGTGAATGGCATAAAGTCCGCGCAGCAGGCCGAGCTAGCCGCGTTGCGCCGGGAGACCGAGCTGCTGTGCACACAGCGTGACGGCAACATCGAAACCATCGCCGACCTGCAGGCCGAGCGTGACGCTCAGATGGGAGAGTTGCGCCGGCTGAGCGCAGCGCATGCAGCGCTCGAAGCCGAATTGCGCGAACAGCACAATGCTCATCAGCAGCGTCTGGCTGACCTGCAGGCTGCACGTGACGAGCTGCGCGCGCAGTTCGCCGAGCTGGCCGGGAAGATCTTCGATGAGCGCGAGCAGCGCTTCAGCGAATCCAGTCACGAGCGTCTCGGCCAGCTGCTCGAGCCGCTGAAAGAGCGTATCCAGTCGTTCGAGAAGCGTGTCGAGGAAAGCTACCAGAACGAGGCGCGTGAGCGATTTTCCCTGGCCCGTGAGCTGGAGCGGCTGCAGCAGCTGAATCAACGCCTGGGCGATGAGGCCACCAACCTGACCCGCGCGCTGCAAGGCCAGAAGACGCAGGGCAACTGGGGCGAGCTGGTGCTGGAGAAGGTGCTGGAACACGCCGGGCTGGAAAAGGGCCGTGAGTACCATACGCAGGTCAGCCTGAAGAGTCCGGATGGCGAGCGTTTCCAGCCGGATGTGCTCATTCATCTACCGGGTGACAAGCAGGTGGTGGTTGATGCCAAGGTCAGCCTGACCGCTTATCAGGCGCTGACCTGCGCCGAGGACGATAGCAGCAGGGCGCTGGCACTCAAGCAGCACGTTCAATCGCTGCGCAGCCATCTCAAGGGCCTCTCCCTCAAGGACTATCAGCGCCTGGACGGGTTGCAAAGCCTCGACTTCGTATTGCTCTTCGTCCCGATCGAAGCGGCCTTCGCGGCTGCGCTGCAGGCGGACCCGGATCTGTTTCAAGAGGCCTATGGGCGACACATCGTGATTGTCAGTCCGACCACGTTGCTGGCCACGCTGCGGGTAATTGACAGCCTGTGGCGCCAGGAGCGACAAAGCCAGAACGCCCGCGAGATCGCCGAGAAGGCCGGTGGGCTGTACGACAAGTTCGTCGCCTTCATTCAGGATCTCGACGAGATCGGCAGCAGGCTGCAGCAAGTGGATCGCGCCTACCTTGCTGCACGCAACAAGCTCAGCGATGGGCGCGGCAACCTCGTTGGTCGTGCCGAGCAATTGAAGTCGCTCGGTGCGCGTGCCAGCAAGCGCTTGCCGGGAGACTGGCTGGAACGCGCCGGTGCTGAAGAGCTCAGCGAGGTTGGTGACTAGGCGAGGGTCTCAGCGCAACAACAGCACCGCAAGGCCGGTCAGCAGACCGGCGAACATGATCGGCAGGGTGCGTAACGCCAGCTCGCGGCCGCCGATCAGGACGATCAGCATGGCCTTGACCAGGCTGTTGCTCAGTGCGGCGAACACAATGCCGCGTATCGCGACCTCATGGCTCAACCCGTCGTGCGCCTTGCTGGCGAGCGAGAGGGTGATTGCGTCGACATCGGTCAAACCTGCCACCAGCGACACCAGATAGATGCCGGCGTCACCCAGCCAGTGGCGGGCGCCTTCCACCAGCAAAAGAATCAGTACCAGCAGGGCGGCAAAGCGTAATGCCGGGCCCAGTTCGAACGGGTTCTTCAGCAGCGGTTCGGGATTGTCATCGGGCGTCTCGCCGGCACGCAGATAGTAGAACAGCGCGCCAGCCGCATAGATGGCGCCGGCACAGGCCAGCGGCAAGGCGAGGCCGGGCAGCAGGGCCGGATTGACCAGGCCGACTTCCAGCAACACGCGGGGAAACATCAGCGCGGAAGTCGCCAGCAGACCGGCTGCCAGCGCCGCGCGCAGTTGCGGTGCATTGAGCCGAGCCAGCGTGATGGTCATTGCGGTGGACGAGACGATGCCGCCAAGTAGCGCGGTCAACAGCAGGCCGTGCCGCGCCCCAAAGAATCGGATGGCTACGTAGGCGGCGAAGCCGATGCCGGCAATCAGCACCACCATCATCCAGGTGGTGTAGGGGTTGAGCGCCTGCCAGGGGCCATAGCCCTGGTTCGGCAGCGCGGGCAGCAGCACCACGGAGATGAACAGCATCTTCAGCGCGCCTGCCAGTTCGGCCTCGCTGAGCCGCTTCAGCGCCTGATGCAGGCGTGCCTTGAGGCTCAGCAACAGCGCCACCACGATGGCGCAGGCGGCAGCCAGCTCGCGGCTTTCAGCGACTGCCAGGCTGCCGAGAACGAAGGTCAGCAGCAGGGCGACTTCGGTGGTCATGCCGTAATCGCCACTGCGGTGCGCGTCGATGACGTAGCCGGCAATTACCAGCAGAGCGAGCATGCCGAACATCGCTACCCAGGCAAGCGCGCCCAGATGGTTGATGCTGACGGCTGCCAGCCCGCCGAACAGGCCCGCCAGGCCGAACGTGCGAATGCCGGCGACGAGCTCCTGGCCCGCATTGTCCCGACCGCTCCAGGTGCGTTCGGTCCCGATCAGCAGGCCAACGGCAAGCGCCGTAGCGAGGTTAAGAAACAACTCGAGCGTCATCGTTCGCCTCGCTGCCGGCAGTGCAGATAGCCATCAGTGTAACCGCCCGCGAATCGGGGCATCGTCACGGTTCGGCAGGAGCGGGGCGCCCGCAGGCTGCGCTCCCTTATCGCAAGGTCAGATGCCGGCTCATCAGGGCGCGCAGTGCGGCTGGCTTGACCGGCTTGGCAAGAAAATCCAGCCCGCTGGCATGAATCGCCGCGATCAGCTCCGGGCGGCCGTCGGCACTGATCACCACACCCGGCACCGGCTCGCCGAGGCGAGTGCGCAGCCAGGCCATCAGCTCGGTGCCGGTCTGGCCCTCGTCCAGGTGATAGTCGACCAACACCAGTTGCGGGCGAATATCCTCGGCCAGCAGGGCTTCGCATTCGTCGCGGTTGCTGGCGGTCCATACCTGGCAGCCCCAGCGTGTGAGCAGGCTGCTCATGCCGACCAGAATGCTGTCTTCATTGTCGATGCACAGCACCTGGGTACCGGTCAGCGCGCTGTGCTGCGGTTCCCCGCGTTTTACCACCGGCCGTGGCTGGCTGAGCGCGCGGGCAATCGGTACGGTGACACTGAACACGCTGCCCTTGCCTGGCCAGGAGCGCACCTCGAGGGGATGCTCAAGTACATGGCAGAGGCCGTCAGCGATGGCCAGTCCCAGGCCAAGCCCCTTTTCTGCGCGTGTCTGGTGGCTGTCCAGGCGTTTGAACTCTTCGAAGATCACCTTCAGCTTGTCCTGCGGAATGCCCGGTCCGCGGTCCCAAACCTCGAGCCGCAGGGAGGCGCCTTGCCGCCGCACGCCGAGCACCACCCGGCCCTTCGCGTAGCGGAACGCGTTGGTGAGGAAGTTCTGCAGCACCCGGCGAAGCAGGCGAATGTCACTGTCGACGCGCAGCTTGCTGCCGTGTACGCGGAAATTCACGCCCTGTTCACGGGCCAGTACGGTGAACTCGGTGCCGAGCGTGTCGAACAGCGTGGCCAACGGGAAGGGGTTGCGATCCGGCGTGACCCGGCCGCTTTCCAGGCGTGAGATATCCAGCAGGTCGGTGATCAGGTCCTCGGCCGAGCGGAGCGAGCTGTCCAGATGCTGTACCAGTTCCTGGGCTTCCCTGGGCAAAGCGCTTTGCTGGTGCGACAGCGCCGCGGAGAACAGGCGCGCTGCGTTGAGCGGCTGCATCAGGTCGTGGCTGACAGCGGCGAGGAAGCGCGTTTTCGACTGATTGGCGGCTTCGGCCGTGCTCTTGGCTTCGATCAACGCCTGGTTGAGCTGCGACAGTTCCTGGGTGCGCTCGCTGACCCGCTGCTCGAGACCTTCGTTGGCGTCTTTCAGCGCGCGTTCGGCCTCGCGGTAGGCGGTAATGTCACTGAAGCTCATGACGAAGCCGCCGCCCGGCATCGGGTTGCCGATCAGCTCGACCACTCGGCCATTGGGGAACAGTCGCTCGGAGGTATGCGCGCGGCCCTGGCGCATCCAGTACAGGCGCTTGGCCACATGGGTGTCGGGATCGCCCGGGCCGCACAGGCCGCGTTCGGCGTTGTAGCGAATGATGTCGGCGATCGGCCGGCCGATGTAGACCAGCCCGTCCGGGTACTCGAAGAGTTCGAGATAGCGATGGTTCCATGCCACCAGGCGCAGCGACTGGTCGACCACGCTGATGCCCTGGGTGATGTTCTCGATCGCACCTTGCAGCAGCGCGCGGTTGAACTGCAGTACTTCGGAGGCTTCGCCGACGATGCGCACCACGTCGTCGACCTGCATGTCGCGGCCTTCCAGCGCCGCTTTGACCACCGCGCGCGTGGAGGACGCGCCGAGCACGCCAGCGAGCAGGCGCTCGGTATGTGCGATCCACTGGCCGTCGGCCTGCAGTTTGGGCGTGAAGTCCTGGCCGTGGCGGCGGGCGAAGCGCTGGAAGCTCTGTTCGGCGCGTTCGGCACCGACGAAGCGCGATGCCAGGGTCAGCAGGTCCTCGACGCGCACGGCGAGCAGGCGCCGCGCGCCGGTCGGCGAGGTGATTTCCTGGCCGATGAAGCGGCTGGCCTGCCAGTGCTCGGCTACGTGAGTCTGAGTCAGGATCGATACCCAGAAGAACAGCGTGGCATTGCCGATCAGCGACAGGGTGACGCCCAGGGTCAAGCCGCTGAGGCCGAATCCGAGGCCGCCGTTGTACATCCAGCTCAGGCCCGGGAACATGTCCAGCGGCCAGCCCAGCAAGGGCAGGATCAGCGTGTAGAACCAGATCGCCGCACCGGCGGTGAGGCCGGCGAACACGCCGCGGCGGTTGGCCTGCTTCCAGTACAGCGCGCCGACCATGGCCGGCGCCAGCTGGGTAATGGCGGCGAAGGCGATCTGGCCGATGGTGGCCAGCGAGGCGGTGGAGCCGAGCAGACGGTAGCTGACATAGGCCAGCAGCAGAATCGCCACAATGGTGATGCGGCGTACCGAGAGCATCCAGTGGCGGAAGGCCTCGAAGGGGCGCTCGGCCTCCTGGCGGCGCAGCAGCCAGGGCAGCAGCATGTCGTTGGAAACCATGGTGGAAAGCGCCACGCTGGCGACGATCACCATGCCGGTGGCCGCCGAAGCGCCACCGATAAAGGCCAGCAGCGCGAGCCACGGATGCAGCTCGGCCAGCGGCAGGCTGATGACGAAGGAGTCCGGGGTGACACCGGCCGGCAGCAGCATCTGTCCGGCGAGGGCGATCGGCACGACGAACACGGCAGCCAGCACGAGGTAGAGCGGGAACACCCAGCGGGCCAGGCGGAAGTCCCGTGGTTCGATGTTTTCCACCACCGAAACGTGAAACTGCCGCGGCAGGCAGACAATCGCCATCATCGCCACGGTGGTCTGTACCAGCATCGCTGCCCAGTTGACGTTCTCGCTCCAGAAGTCGGCGAGCTCCGGTGCGTCGTGGGCCCGGTTGAACAGGTCGCCGAAGCCGTTGTACAGGCCGAAGGTGACGAACGCCCCGACCGCGAGAAAGGCCAGCAGCTTGACCAGCGACTCGAAGGCAATCGCCAGGACCATGCCACGGTGATGCTCGGTGACGTCGAGGTTGCGGGTACCGAAGAGGATGGTGAACAGAGCCAGGACGATGGAGACGATCAATGCGGTGTCGCGGGTGCCGGTGCCGGCCGCCTCGACATTGATGCCACTCAGCACATTCACGCCGAGCACGATGCCTTTGAGCTGCAGGGCGATATAGGGCAGCACGCCGACCAGGCAGATCAGGGTGACCACCACCGCGAGTACCTGTGACTTGCCGTAGCGTGCGGCGATGAAGTCGGCAATCGAGGTGATGTTCTCCTGCTTGCTGATCATGATCATCTTCTGGATCACGTGCGGTGCGAACAGCATCAGCAGGATCGGACCCAGATAGATCGGCAGGAATGCCCACAGTTGCTCGGTGGACTGTCCGACTGCTCCGAAGAACGTCCAGCTGGTGCAGTACACCGCCAGCGACAGGCTGTAAACCCAGGGCCGCAAACGCGGCGACATGGAATCGCGGTTGCGGTCACCGTAGAAGGCGATGGCAAACAGGATGGCCATATAGACGAGGGCGACCGCGGCGATCAGCCCGCCTGACAGCTTCATGCAAACTCCAGAAAGCGAGGGGTAGGCGTCAGATCGGTTTCGGCGGGCCCAGAGGTACGCCGCATTCATTCAGCCCTGACGGCCCATTTATAGGCTCAATCCGCGAAGTTTCGCAGCATTGCTGCGCCCCGTGTGCTGGGTTGCGACCAAGGTCGCATGTGTCTAGCACGGGGCTGCAGCAGCGACGCCGGTCGTCTGTGCAATGGTCTGTCGCCTTCGCCATGGGTTACTGTCTCGGCATTCACCCGTCTTTCCTAACAGGAGAATGTCATGTTCAGCCCGCATCCGGTAACCCTGCAGCGCGGAGCGCTGCGCCTGGCGCCGCTGATGGAGGCGGACATTCCGGAGCTGGTGGCCCTGGCGGAACGAAACCGTGCCGAGCTGACCTTCATGAACGGGCCGCTGCGTCCGGACTGGTATCGCCATGCACTGGCGGAGCAGCGAGACGGTCACGCGGTAGTGTTCAGCATTCGAATGGCAGAGCGGTTGATCGGTACTACCCGCTTCGCCGATTTCGTCAGTAGCCTGCCTGCCGCCGAACTCGGCTGGACCTGGCTGGATCAGGCAGAACATGGCACCGGCCTCAATGCCTCGATCAAGTTCCTGTTGCTGCGCCACGCGTTCGAGGAATGGCAGCTGGTGCGGCTGCAACTTAAAACTGCCGCCAGCAACCTGCGCTCGCAGCGGGCGATCGAGAAGCTCGGTGCGCAGCGCGAGGGTGTATTGCGCAACCACCGGAGGCTGGCGGACGGTCGACTCGACGATACCGTGCTGTACAGCATCACCGACCGGGACTGGCCGCAAGTCAGACAATGCCTCGCTGCCGAGTGACTGTCGCCGAAGCTGCGCTACGCATCGCCTGATACAACCACTTCGGTTATCGTGCGGTGCTTTGTCGCGCAGCCCGCTCGATTCATCACCGATGCTGCCAGGCCGTATGTTGGTGAGGCTGGTCCGGTCGTCGCGATGACGCTTACAAGGAGTTTCGATGTCCCGCTCGCAAGAGTTTGCCCACGGTTGCCGTGACATTCTGCCGTTGATCCTCGGTGCGATCCCCTTCGGGGTGATCTTCGGCACGCTGGCGGTCGCGGCCGGGTTGTCCGGGTGGCAGACCATGGGCATGTCATCGCTGGTGTTCGCCGGCTCCGCGCAGTTCATCGCCGTCACGCTGATCACGGGCGGGGTAGGGGCCGCGGTGGTGTTGCTGACGACCTTTGTCGTGAACCTGCGTCATGCCTTGTATAGCGCTGCGCTGCAGCCGTTCGTTCGTCATTTGCCCGGGCGCTGGCGAGTACCGTTGGCCTTCTGGCTGACCGACGAGGCTTTCGCCGTGGTACAGAACCGCTACGCCCGTGATGATGGTTCGCCCTACAAGCACTGGTTCTTCCTCGGTGCCGCGCTGACCATGTACATCAGTTGGCAGCTGGCAACCCTGGCTGGAGTCGCCTTTGGTCGGGCCGTTCCGGATCTTGCCAGCTGGGGGCTGGACTTTGCCATGATCGCCACTTTTATCGGCATTGCCGTGCCGATGATGCGCACTCGCCCGCAGGTCGCCTCCGCACTGGTGGCAGGCGCCGTCGCATTGCTGACCTGGGACTTGCCATACAAGCTCGGGCTGCTTGCCGCCGCGATGGCCGGTATCGTCGTCGGCGTCTGGCTGGAGCGCCGTGCCGAAGCCGCCGCTCGCCTGGAGGGAGCGCTATGAGTACCTGGTTGCTTATCTTTGGCATGCTGGCGATCACCTTCGTGACTCGCTACAGCTTCTTCGCCTGGCCCGACCTGCGTTTCCCCCGGGCCATCGAACAGGGGCTGCATTACGTGCCGGTGGCAGTACTCACGGCCATCGTGGTGCCGGGCATGCTGATGCCGGAGGGGGCTTGGGCGCTGCACTGGGACAACGCCTATCTGCTGGCCGGCCTGCTGGCTATCGCCATCGCCGCGCTCACCCGCAACCTGCTGGCGACGATCGCCGGCGGGCTGCTCAGTTTCTTCCTGCTGCGCTGGGCGCTCGGGCAGTTGCCGATATGAGCCGGATCTCTCGCGGTACCGGTTCGCCGCGATCGTCATCGACTGACGGGCCGGTCGCCAGGCATTCGCAATTCCGCCTGCTGGGCAAGCGGCGTTTCTTGCCGTTTTTCTGCACGCAGCTGCTCGGCGCATTCAATGACAACGTGTTCAAGCAGGCATTGATCCTGGCGATTCTGTTCAAGCTCGGCACGGCCGCGGATACGAGTTTGCTGATCAACCTCTGCGCGTTGTTGTTCATTCTGCCGTTCTTCCTGTTCTCCGCATTGGGAGGGCAATTCGGCGAGCGTTTCGAGAAGGCCTGGCTGATTCGTCGGATCAAGTTCGCCGAGATCCTGATAATGCTGGCCGGTGCGCTCGGCATGTTGCTCGGCAACCTGCCGTTGCTGCTGGTGGTGCTGTTCTGCATGGGCACGCAATCGGCACTGTTTGGGCCGGTCAAGTATTCGATCCTGCCGCAGCAGCTTGCCGAAGATGAGCTGGTCGGTGGCAACGCGCTAGTGGAAATGGGCACCTTTCTGGCGATTCTCGGCGGCACCATCGGCGCCGGCGTGCTGATGGCGAACGAAGCCTACGCCGAACTGGTGGCGGTCAGCGTGGTGCTGATCGCGCTGGCCGGGTATCTGGCAAGCCTCGCTATTCCTGGCGGAACGGCCGCCCTGCCGACCCTACATATGGATTGGCACGTGCTGCGTCAGTCATGGCGAATCCTGCGGCTCGGGTTCGGTCAGCAGCGGGCCGTGTCGCGGGCAATGCTCGGCAACTCCTGGTTCTGGTTTCTCGGTGCGACCTATCTGACGCAGATTCCGGCCTTTGCCAAGGACCACCTGGGGGGCGATGAAAGTGTGGTGACGCTGATCCTTACGCTGTTCTCGGTGGGCATCGCGCTGGGTTCACTGTTGTGCGAACGGCTGTCGCGGCACCATGTGGAGATAGGGCTGGTGCCCTTCGGGGCGATCGGCCTTAGCCTCTGTGGAGTCCTGTTGTGGTGGCATGCGGGGGACCATATGACTACCGCGGCAACCATCAGCTGGCTGGCATTGCTCGGCGAACCCTCGAACTGGTGGGTACTGGCGGACATTCTGGGGTTGGGCATTTTCGGGGGGCTGTATATCGTGCCGCTGTATGCGCTGATCCAGTCGCGCAGCGTGGTTCATGAGCGCTCGCGGGTGGTCGCGGCGAACAACATCCTCAATGCCCTGTTCATGGTCATGTCAGCCATCATCGCGATCGTGCTGCTGGTGTTGCTGAACCTGACGATTCCGCAGCTTTTCCTCGTGGTCTCGCTACTCAGTGTGCTGGTATGTGGCGCGCTGTTCATCGATGTGCCGGAGTTCATCGAGCGGTTTCTGCTTTGGTCGCTGGGGGAGCGGCTGGGCGGGGTGCTGCTGGCGCAGCTGAGGTTGCGTTGATGAGGGGGAGAGGTCGGGGCGCTGAATAGCGCCCCGAATGGCATCAGACGCCTTGCGGGGTCTCCTCGCCGCCGAACGCTTCGAACAGCGCCGGCAGAAACTCGCGGAAGGTCATCATCATCAGCAGGAAGCTGGCGTCCTGCTGAGCGAGAGCATCGTCACCGCCATCCTGTTCGGCCTGGTCCTGCAGCAGTTCCTCGAAGCGCAGGCGCTTGATGATCAGCTTGTCGTCCAGTACGAACGAGAGCTTGTCCTGCCAGGCCAGGGACAGCTGGGTGACCTGCTTGCCGGCTTCCATATGCTGCTGGATCTCATCGCTGGTCAGATCCTGGCGCTTGCAGCGCACCACGCCGCCATCTTCGTGGGTGTCACGCAGCTCGCATTCGTCGAGCACGAAGAAGTCGGCCGCAGACTTCTGCGTCTTCACCCAGTCGGTGAGGGTGGCGCTTGGGGCGATTTTCACCGTCAGCGGGCGCACCGGCAGAGAGCCGATGGCTTCGCGCAGGGTGGAGAGCAGGTCTTCGGCTTTCTTCGCACTGGCCGAATTCACCAGAATCAGCCCGCGCTCGGCGTCGATCGCGGCGAAGGTACCGGACTTGCGAATAAAGGCGCGCGGCAGGAAGGCCTGGATGATCTCGTCCTTGATCTGATCGCGTTCCTTCTTGTAGACCTTGCGCATCTGCTCCGCTTCGATCTCGTCGATCTTCTCCTTTACTGCGTCCTTGACCACGCTGCCAGGAAGGATGCGTTCTTCCTTGCGCGTGGCGATCAGCAGGAAACCCTGGCTGACATGTACCAACGGTGCGTCTTCACCCTTGCCGAAAGGTGCGACGAAGCCATAGGTGCTCAGTTCCTGGCTGGCGCAGGGACGGGCGGATTTTGCGGCCAGTGCGGCTTCGAGTGTCTCGGCATCCAGAGCGACATTTTGGGTGAGACGGTAAACGAGCAGGTTACGAAACCACATGGCGAGGTAAATCTCCGGAAAGCAAAGGGGGGCATTATTCCCGCCTGGCTACTTAAGGCCAACCCTTGATGAAGTGAACGGGCTGCGGGCAGGAAAAAACGCCGCTTTAAAGAGGGATTTCCTAAGTCTTTGGAACTTCTGCAATTTTTTTTTCGAAAGGGGGTTGCCAAGGTCAGGAACCCTCTCTAGAATGCGCCCCACTTCGAGAGCAAACGGGTGATTAGCTCAGCTGGGAGAGCATCTGCCTTACAAGCAGAGGGTCGGCGGTTCGATCCCGTCATCACCCACCACTCGAGGTTTAGCGCAGCGGTAGTTCAGTCGGTTAGAATACCGGCCTGTCACGCCGGGGGTCGCGGGTTCGAGTCCCGTCCGCTGCGCCATATTCGCTTCATGGGTCCACTGAACGCCCTGGAGCAACAGAAAAAACGGCCATTAAAGGCCGTTTTTTTTTGCCCATTTTTTTATAGGCCGATGTAACCGGTCCGCTCCGGCTTCCCTTCAGCAGAAATGCTACGCGCTTCCTTTCTTTGCCATCTCTTTACCGTGCTTGCCCGGAGGCGCGGTAGCCAGTGCCTGGATGCGCTGCTAAGCTCGGGCACTGATTTTTTGAAATGCTCACAGCGCTTAAGGAAACAGCATGAAACTGAGACACCACCGTTTGGCACCTGCGGTTGCGCTGGTTGGCCTGGTATTGGCCGGCTGCGACTCGCAGACCAGTGTCAAACTCGACACTCCGGCGCAGAAGGCGTCCTACGGCATCGGCCTGAACATGGGCAAGAGCCTCGCGCAGGAGGGTATGGACGATCTCGATTCCCAGGCTGTGGCGCAGGGCATCGAAGACGCCATCGGCAATAAAGAGCAGAAGCTCACTGATGAGCAGCTGATGGAAGCGTTCACCTTCCTGCAGACGCGAGCCGAAGAGCGCATGACCGAGATGAATGCCAAGGCGGTCGAGGCTGGCAAGAAGTTCCTTGAAGACAACGCCAAGCGTGACGGCGTGAAGACCACCGAGTCGGGCCTGCAGTACGAGGTCGTCAAGTCCGCCGAAGGTCGTCAGCCGACCGAGAACGACGTGGTGACCGTGCATTACGAGGGCAGCCTGACCGACGGCACCGTCTTCGACAGTTCCATCAAGCGCGGCAGCCCGATCGACCTGCCGGTTGGCGGCGTTATTCCGGGTTGGGTCGAGGGCCTGCAGCTGATGCACGTCGGCGAGAAGTTCAAGCTCTACATCCCGAGCGAGCTGGCTTATGGCGAGCAGAGCCCGAGCCCGCTGATCCCGGCCAATTCGGTGCTGGTGTTCGATCTCGAGCTGCTGGATATCAAGGGTGACGAGCAGTCGTCAGCCGAGCAGCCTGCCGAAGCGGCAGAACAGCAATAAGCGAGCGCTGCATTGCCCGAAACAAAAACGCCCCGATTTGATCGGGGCGTTTTTGTTAGTGCTCGAGCGGATTAGTCGTCCATCTGCGACTGCAGGTAGTTTTCCATTCCAACCTTGTCGATCAGGCTCAGCTGGGTTTCCAGCCAGTCGATGTGCTCTTCTTCGGCCTCGAGGATGTCTTCCAGCAGTTCCCGGCTGCCGTAGTCGCCGACGCTCTCGCAATAGGCAATGGCAACCTTCAGGTCCTGGACGCCACCTTGCTCCAGGCGGAGGTCGCATTCGAGCATCTCGCGCGTGTTCTCTCCGATCTGCAGCTTGCCAAGATCCTGCAGGTTCGGCAGGCCTTCGAGGAAGAGGATGCGCTTGATCAGCTTGTCCGCATGCTTCATCTCGTCGATGGATTCTTCGTACTCATGCTTGCCGAGCTTGCCGAGACCCCAGTCCTCATACATGCGCGCGTGCAGGAAGTACTGGTTGATGGCTACCAGCTCGTTGCCGAGGATCTTGTTGAGGTGCTGAATGACCAGCTTGTCGCCTTTCATGTAGTTAGCCTGCCTGGAGCGGTGGAAGTAGAACCAGTCTGGCCACGGTAAGGTGACCTGTCAAACCTAAGTCCTTGAATGCAAAAGCTAAAACCTAGCGAGAATGGTTGCGTTCCGCATCCAGGCCGGCAAGCGGCTGATTTGCAGGCAAAAAAAAGCCGGGCATGGCCCGGCTGTACGGCTTCAGTCTGTCAAGCCTGAACGAAACTCGCAGGGTAGGCGAGGGCTGTCTGGGCATTCTGTACATTGCTCAGCGTCTCGCGAACGACCTGTTTGGCCACGCAGGCACACTTGCCGCACTGGGTTGCGACGCCGGTCGCTTCGCGCACCGCACGATAGCTGCAGCAGCCTTCATAGATAGCATCGCGAATCTGGCCGTCGGTGACACCCTGGCAAAGACAGACGTACATAAAGCACTACCCGTTCATTTCGTTGATGGCTGGGATGCTAATCAGAATGAGAATAATTGTCAAAGCCCGGCTGTCGGCGATCTACAAAAGATTGCGTTTTTTCAGGGTTTAGTTGATGGGCCGCTAATTGAGCATCAGCGCAGCCCGGCCGGGTGCACTGTCGTTGCGGTAAACTGCGCCCCTTTCAGAAACTGGAGCCTACTCATGGCGCTGCAAGCCACGCCTTACAAAGTTGAAATAAATCTTACCGATCTCGATCGTCATGTTTATCAGGATCTGCGTTTCACCGTGGCTCGTCATCCGTCGGAAACCGAAGAGCGGATGGTGGCGAGGCTGATCGCTTATATCCTTTGGTACGGCGAGCAGTTGGCATTTGGCCGCGGGCTTTCGGATGTTGATGAGCCAGCGTTGTGGGAAAAGAGTCTGGACGACCGCGTGCTGCACTGGATCGAAGTGGGCCAGCCGGACGCTGAGCGGATCACCTGGTGCTCGCGCCGTGCCGAGCGCTTCAGTCTCGTGGCCTATGGCAACCTGCGCGTTTGGCAGACCAAGGTGCTCGATAGTGTCCGCAGCCTGAAGAAGATCAACGTCGTAGCGGTGGGGCAGGAGGCGCTGGAGTCAGTCTCGCGTGATCTGCCGCGGTCGATCAGCTGGAGCGTAATGATCAGCGAAGGGTCGATGTTCATCACCGATGAGCGCGGCCAGCATGAGATACCCCTGGAATGGTTGATCGGCGAACGCGGCTGAGGCGCTCGCCGATCAGCCCCGCAGGGCGCTACGATTTCTCGATCAAGACTGCCAGAACTGCACGAACGCATTGAACGACATTACCACCCCAACCGCCGTGGCCAGCATGGCCAATATGCCGAACACCAGCATCCAGGTGGGGTGACGGTAGGCGTCGCCGACGATGCTCGCTTTGCGCGAGGCGAGCAGTATGCAACCCAGCGCCAGCGGCAGTACCAGGGCATTCAGCGTGCCGGCCACCACCAGAACCTTCACGGGCTGGCCGACCAGGCTGTAGATCAGCGTCGAGCAGGCGATAAAGGCGATGACCATCCGCTGGTTGTGGCGCTGGATGCTGTCATGCAGCGAGTACATGAAGGTCACACTGGTGTAAGCGGCGCCGATCACCGATGACACCGAGGCAGCCAGCAGCACTACGCCAAAAATCTTGTAGCCGATGGTGCCCATCGAGTGGGAAAACACCGATGCAGCGGGATTGCTCGGATCGAGACTCAGCCCTTGGCTGACGACACCGAGCGCCGCGAGGAACAGGCAGATGCGCACGACTCCGGTGGTGGCGATGCCGATCACTGCGGCGCGAGACACCAGCTTGACGTTCTCGATGCCCGTAATACCAGCCTCGACCAGGCGATGGCCTCCGGAGAACGAGATGTATCCGCCGACCGTTCCGCCGACCAGTGTCACGATCGGCAACAGCAGGATCAGCGGGTCGTCGGGGTTGAAGCTGCGGCTCATGGCCTCCAGCAGTGGCGGGTTCGACTGCAGCATGGCGTAGCCGATCATGCACAGCATCACCAGCCCAAGCACCTGCATCACCGAATCCATCACGCCCTTGGCGTTGCGTAGCAGGAAGATGCCGATGATCAGCACGGCGGCGATCAGCGAACCGATCAGCGGCGGGATGCCGAAGATCACGTTCATCGCCAACCCGGCACCGCCGATGTTGCCGATATTGAAGGCAATACCGCCGAGCACGATGAGGGCCGAAATCAGGTGGCCGACGCCGGGTATTACTCGATTGGCGACGTCCTGCCCGCGCAGATTGGCGACGGTGATCACGCGCCAGATATTGAGCTGGGCACCGATGTCGATGAGCAATGAGATCAGGATCGCGAAGGCGAAACTCGCCAGATACTTCTCGGTAAACAGCGACGTCTGGGTCAGAAATGCCGGACCGATGGACGATGTCGCCATGATGAAGATGGCGCCGCGAAGGACGTTACGCTGTGCGGGTGTGCCGCGTTCGGCTTGTGTGGATTGCATTGAGTACCTTCTTTTTCTTGGCGTTAGGGCAGGTAGGAATGCGTCCGGGCGTGCCCGGCTGAGCTGTTCTTGTTGTGCGGCTGCGGAGCTTGCAGTCGTGTCCGTCGGCTCCTTCGCTAGCTATTGCCACTGACCGAGCAGCGCTTTGTGTTGACGCTGTGCAGCTTCCAGCGCAATGGGCTTGAGCCTGAGCGTAGTGCCGGGCAGGCACTGCGCCAGCTGGGCGACTGCCTGTGGCGTAAGGGCGCCAAGGCGCGGGTAACCGCCGATGGTCTGTCGGTCATTGAGCAGGACGATCGGCTGACCGTCCGCCGGAACCTGGATCGCGCCCAGCGGCACGCCTTCGGAGATCATGCTCGAGCGTGCGCAGCGCAGGGGCGGGCCCAGCAGGCGAACACCCATCCGGTCGGCGCGCTGGTCGACCGTCCAGTCGCTGTTGAACGCATCGAACAGGCTCTGCCCGGTGAAGTCGCCGATCTGCGCCCCCAGTACGACCGATAGCCCGATGCCGGGTGGCGGCACCAGCGGCAGCTCGGGCAGGGTACGCATCGTCGTGGCGTGGCCGCGCCAGTGCAGAAGGTCGCCCTTGGCCAGCGGCTGGCCGTCTCCGTTCAGCCCGCCGAGCTGCTCCCGGCGTACGGTGGCAGAGCTGCCCAGCACCTCTGGTGCGCTGAAACCGCCGGGTGCGGCGAGATAGGCGCGAACACCCTGGCGCGGTTGACTGAAGATCAGTGTCTGACCCTGCCGGATGCTGAAGGCGCGTCCGGGCATGAGGGGCTCGCCATCGAGCGTCGCGCCGAGATCGGCACCGCAGAGTGCGAGGCAGGTGTCGGCCTGAGCGCGCAGGCTGAAATTGCCCAGGGTGATCTCCACCGTGGAGGCCTGCTGCGGATTGCCCAGCAGCCAGTTGGCCCAGCCGTGGGATAGCCAGTCCACGGCACCGCCCTGGGTCACGCCGAGTTGGCGGACGCCGCTGCGGCCGGCGTCCTGCAGAGTGGCCAGGGCCCCGGCCTGTTCGATCAGCAGGCTCATGCGGCGGTCTCCTGGAATGGGCTGTCGTCGCCGCCGAGACGGATGAACTCGGCCCGCTCGATGGGCACGAAGCGCACGCGGTCGCCGGGTTGCCAGAGGCTGAAGCCGTCCAGTTCGCGGTCGAACAGGCGAACCGGGCTGCGACCTATCAGGTTCCAGCCACCTGGTGATACCAGCGGATAGATGGCGGTCTGCCGATCGGCGATGCCCAGGCTGCCGGCCGGCACCTGCTTGCGCGGCGTCGCCAGACGTGGGCTGGCGAGGCGCTCGTCGACCAGCCCGAGAAAGGCGAAGCCGGGGGCGAAGCCGAGGGCGAAGACCTGATAGATGTGCGCACTGTGTCGCTCGATGACCCCCGCGACACCGAGGCCGCTGCGCTCGCCCAGCGCTTGCAGTTCCGGGCCGATGCTCGGGTCGTACCACACCGGAATGTCGTGCTGACGGGCGCTCGCCGCCGCGGCCGGTTCCAGCCCATCGAGGGCCTGCCGCAAGTACTGGCGGGCCTGATGATCGTCCAGTTGCCTCAGGTCGTAATGCACCAGCAGGGTGGTGTAGGAGGGCACCAGATCTATTAGTGCACCGCCCAACGCATCGCGCACACGCTGGGTGGCGGCCAGCATCCACGGCATATTGTCTTCGTCGATCTGGTCGAACAGGCGCAGCAGCAGGCTATCGATACCGACCACTTCGATCCGCGGCGTCATACGGGAAGCGCCTGCAGTGCCTGACGAATGCGCTGCACGGCGGCGATGGAGCCGGCGTTGTCGCCGTGCACGCAGAGGGTATCGGCCTGCAGGATCAGCGCACTGCCATCGCTGGCCGTCAACGCTTCACCCTTGGCCAGGCGCAGGGCCTGATCGGCCACCGTTTCGGCGTCGTGATGCACGGCACCCGGCAGGTTGCGTGAGACCAGCATGCCAGCGGCGTCGTAGGCGCGGTCGGCAAATACTTCGAACCACAGGGTGATGCCGATTTCCGCCGCCAGCGCCTGGCTCGCGTTGTTGTCGCGGGTGGACATCAGCATCAGCGGCAGGCTGGGGGCGTAGGCCTTGATGGCGCTCATCACGGCTCGCAGCAGTTCCGGCTGGCGCATCATGTCGTTGTACAGCGCACCGTGAGGTTTGACGTAGCGGACCTGCGTGCCTTCGGCGCGGCAGAGGCCGTCGAGTGCGCCAATCTGGTAGAGCAGCATGTTCTCCACTTCGGCCGGGCTGCAGGCCATGGAACGGCGGCCGAAGCCGACCAGATCCGGATAGGCCGGGTGCGCACCGATAAGCACATCATGCTGCCGTGCCAGTGCGACGGTGCGACGCATGATCTGCGGGTCGGAGGCGTGGAAGCCACAGGCAATGTTGGCGCAGTCGATGAAGGGCATCACCTCGGCATCCAGGCCCATGGTCCAGGCGCCGAAGCTTTCGCCGATGTCGCAGTTGAGTAGTAAGCGACCCATTTTCTTGTCCTCGAGGGGTGGTTGGTCGATCCCGGCGGTTAGACAATGATAAAACGATGATAAATTATCAATATGTTTTTGGTGTTCTTTGTCGAAAGTATTAGCCTCGCTGGCATTGCTGTATCCTTTCCGGCCACCTCGATACGATCGACCGCCGCTTCTTCAATCAGGAATTCAGAATGGTTGACGCCAAAAGCTCCCGCCCGTTGCGATCCTCGATCGTCGCTTCGGCGCATCTCGCCGAGCAGTCCCAGGAGCTGTCCGAGCTCGAGTACGGCATCATCGTCGCCAGCGCCGCGCTGATGCGCTGGATGGAGCGCTGCATGCAGGCCTGCGGTACGGTGGAAATGAACGCGCTGGATGTCATGGTGCTGCACAACCTCACCAGCCGCGGCCGCGCCAAGCGACAGGCGGACATCTGCCTGCTGCTCAATGTGGAAGACACGCACACCGTGACCTATGCGCTGAAGAAGCTGAGCAAGCTGGGCCTGGTGGAAGGTGCCAAGCAGGGCAAGGAAATGTTCTATCGCACCACCGAAAAGGGCCGCGCGCTCTGTCAGGAATACGCCGATATCCGCCGTGAATGCCTGATCGCCTCGTTCGAGAACCTCAACATCGATCCCGATGAAATCCACCGCCTGGCCGGCATGCTGCGCGCCATGTCGGGCCTGTACGACCAGGCGGCACGCGCCGCCACCTCCCTGTAAACGACCTGCACCGAGCCCAAAATTCCATGCGTATCGAACCCCGCCCCCTGCCCGAGCAGCTGCCCGACCTTGGCGAACTGCCGCCGCTGCTGCAGCGCCTCTACGCGGCCCGTGGCGTGACCTGCGCAGAGGAGCTGGACAAGGGGCTGGCGCGGTTGATTCCTTATAAGCAGCTCAAGGGCATCGATGCGGCGGTGGAGCTGCTGGTCGAGGCGCTGGAAAAGCGCCAGCGCATCCTGTTCGTCGGCGATTTCGATGCCGATGGCGCCACGGCCAGCACCGTAGGTGTACTTGGTCTGCGTCAGCTGGGGGCGGCGCATGTCGATTACCTGGTGCCCAATCGCTTCGAATATGGCTATGGCCTGACCCCGGAAATCGTTGCGGTCGCCTTGCAGCGCGAGCCCGATCTGCTGGTGACGGTGGACAACGGCATCTCCAGTGTCGACGGCGTGGCGGCCGCCAAGGCCGCAGGGCTCAAGGTGCTGGTCACGGACCATCACCTGCCGGGTCACGAACTGCCGGCGGCGGATGCCATCGTCAATCCCAACCAGCCTGAGTGTGCCTTTCCGAGCAAGTGCATCGCCGGGGTCGGGGTCATCTTCTATGTGCTGCTGGCGTTGCGCGCGCGTCTGCGTGAGCTGGACTGGTTCGTCCGGCAGGGCTGGGCCGAGCCGAACCTCGCCGAGCTGCTCGACCTGGTAGCGCTGGGCAGCGTCGCCGACGTGGTGCCGCTGGATGCCAACAACCGCATCCTGGTCCATCAGGGTTTGGCGCGGATTCGCGCCGGGCGGGCGAGGGCAGGGCTGCGGGCGATTCTCGAGGTGGCCGGGCGCGATCATCGACGCATCACCTCCACCGATCTGGGCTTCATTCTCGGACCGCGACTCAACGCGGCCGGGCGGCTGGACGACATGTCGCTGGGCATCGAATGCCTGCTCTGCGAGGACGAGGCGCTGGCGCGCGATATGGCGGTCCAGCTCGATGAGCTGAACAAGGACCGCAAGAGCATCGAGCAGGGCATGCAGCGCGAGGCACTGGCGCAGCTGAAGGATCTGCCGCTGGAGGACCTGCCGTTCGGCCTGTGCCTGTTCGAGGCGGACTGGCACCAGGGCGTGATCGGCATCCTCGCCTCGCGCCTCAAGGAGCGCTACCACCGCCCGACCATCGCCTTCGCCGATGCTGGCGATGGGCTGCTCAAGGGCTCGGCGCGCTCGGTGCCGGGCTTTCACATCCGCGATGCGCTGGATGCGGTTGCCGCCAAGCATCCCGGCCTGATCAGCAAGTTCGGCGGGCACGCCATGGCGGCCGGGCTGTCGCTGCCACAAGCGAACTTCGGTGCCTTCGCCGCGGCCTTCGATGCCGAAGTGCGTCGCCAGCTGTGCGAGGAAGATCTCACCGGCCGGTTGCTCACCGACGGCCAGCTCAGCGTCGAGGAGTTTCACCTGGAGCTGGCCCGCGCACTACGCAACGCCGGGCCCTGGGGTCAGCATTTTCCCGAGCCGATGTTCCATGGGGTATTCCAGCTGGTGCAGCAGCGTATCGTCGGCGAGCGCCATTTGAAGCTGGTGCTGAAGAGTGAATGCGGCTCGCTGACCCTCGATGGCATCGCCTTCAACGTCGACCGCGAAATCTGGCCGAATCCGACGGTGCGCTGGGCGGAGCTGGCCTACAAGCTGGACGTCAACGAGTATCGCGGCCAGGAAAGCGTGCAACTGATGGTGGCGCATATCGCCCCGCGCTGACCGCAGCATGCCGGCCGATGATAGGCCGGCTGAATCCATCGGCATTCCCCGTCAAGACGTCTGATTGTTGCCCATGGCCGTGGCGCCTAGAGTGGCTGGACAACAACAGCGCCATGCGGGAATCCGAAATGAGCGACATCAGCGTCCATCACCGTGCCTGCCACCTGTGCGAAGCCATCTGCGGCCTGACCATCCAGACCGAAGGCGAGCGCATCCTTTCGATCAAGGGCGACCCCCTCGACAGCTTCAGCCGCGGCCATATCTGTCCCAAGGCTGTCGCCCTGCAGGACATCCAGAACGACCCCGATCGCCTGCGCCACCCGATGCGCCGCTGCGGCGATGAGTGGCAGGCGATTAGCTGGGACGAGGCTTACGAACTGGTTGCCGAGCGCCTGGCCGACATCCGCGAGCGCCACGGCGGCAATGCGGTGGCGATCTACCAGGGCAACCCGAGCGTGCACAACTACGGGCTGATGACCCACAGCAACTACTTCCTCGGCCTGCTGAAGACGCGCAACCGCTTTTCCGCGACTTCGGTCGACCAGTTGCCCCATCACCTGACCAGCCATCTGATGTACGGCCACGGCCTGCTATTGCCGGTGCCGGACATCGATCACACCGATTTCATGCTGATCCTCGGCGGCAATCCGTTGGCGTCCAACGGCAGCATCATGACCGTGCCTGACGTGGAAAAGCGGCTGAAAGCGATCCGCGCCCGCGGCGGCAAGCTGGTGGTGGTCGACCCGCGCCGCAGCGAGACCGCGGCGATCGCCGATCAGCACCTGTTCGTGCGGCCGGGACAAGACGCGGCGCTGCTGTTTGGCCTGCTCAATACCCTGTTCGAGGAAGGGCTGACGCGCGCCAGCGAGCTCCCGCTGGACGGCATCGAGGAGGTGCGCACGGCAATCGCCGCCTTCAACGCCGAGGCGATGAGCGCCCGTTGCGGGGTTCCGGCCGAGCAGATCCGCCAGCTGGCGCGGGATTTCGCAGCGGCGGACAAGGCGGTCTGCTACGGGCGCATGGGCGTCTCGACCCAGGCCTTCGGCACGCTCTGCCAGTGGCTGGTGCAGCTGATCAACCTGGTCACCGGCAACCTCGATCGAGCCGGCGGCGCGCTGTGTACCGAGCCTGCGGTGGATCTGGTGGAAACCACCTCCGGCGGCCATTTCGCCGCCTGGCGCAGCCGGGTCTCGCAGTTGCCGGAGTACGGCGGCGAACTGCCGGTCGCGGCACTGGCCGAAGAGATGCTCGAGCCCGGGGAAGGGCAGGTGCGTGCGCTGATCACCGTGGCTGGAAACCCGGTGCTCTCCACACCCAACGGGCGCAAGTTGGAGCAGGCGCTGGATGGCCTGGAGTTCATGCTCAGCGTGGACTTCTACATCAACGAAACCACTCGCTATGCCGACGTGATCCTGCCGCCGACCGCGCCGCTGGAGCACGACCATTACGATGCCACCTTCAACCTGCTCGCCGTGCGTAACGTCACCCGCTTCAACCAGCCGGTGCTGCCCAAGCCCGAGGGTGCGCTGCACGACTGGGAAATCTTCATCGGGCTGGCCAGGGCCTACGCAGCGCGGGTGGGCGTCGAGCTGAAGCCCACCATGCCGCCGCAGCAGATGATGGACCTGGCGCTGCGCCATGGGCCGTACGGTGACAAGTCCGAGCGCAAGCTGAGCCTCGCAGCGCTGGAGGATTATCCCCACGGCCTGGATCTAGGGCCGCTGAAGCCGAATCTGGCGCGGCGCCTGAAAACGCCGAACCAGCGCATCCAGGCCGCGCCGGCACTGATGCTGGACGATCTGCAGCGCTTCGCCGCCGAGCCGCAGACCAAGAGCGACGAGCTGCTGCTGATCGGCCGCCGGCATGTACGCAGCAACAATTCCTGGATGCACAACTACCAGCGCCTGGTGAAGGGCAAACCGCGTCATCAGCTGCTGATGCACCCTGCGGACATGGCTGCTCGGACTTTGCAGGATGGCCAGCGTGTGCGTGTGCATTCCCGTGTCGGCGTGGTCGAGGTAGAGGCGCTGGCCAGCGAGGAGATGATGCCCGGCGTGGTCAGCCTGCCGCATGGCTGGGGCCACGCCCGTCCTGGCGTGCAAATGGATATCGCCCGGCAGCAACCGGGCGCCAGCAGTAACGACCTGACTGACGAGCGCCAGTTGGATGTATCCGGCAATGCCGCGCTCAACGGTGTGCCGGTGCAGGTCAGCGCTGCCTGAGGCGGACAGTTCCACCGATGTCGGGCTGGGCATGAGCGGCGAAACGGTCTCTACTGACGGGTGTCAAATCCGCATTCCCGACAGTAGAGGCCGACATGTCCCAGCTTTTCCAGCCGCTTACCCTGCGCCAGCTCAAACTGCCCAACCGGATTGCCGTATCGCCCATGTGCCAGTACTCGGCGAAAGCCGGGATGGCCAACGACTGGCATCTGGTGCATCTGGGCAGTCGAGCCGTCGGTGGCGCCGGGCTGGTGATCATCGAGGCGACGGCGGTCAGCCCTGAGGGACGTATTTCGCCGGACGACCTGGGTATCTGGTCCGACGAGCATGTCGAGCCATTGCGGCGGATCACCCGCTTCATCGAGGCGCAGGGCGCATTCGCCGGCGTGCAGCTGGCCCATGCCGGGCGTAAGGCGAGCACCTGGCGGCCCTGGCTCGGTAAGCACGGCAGCGTGCCGATCGCCGCTGGCGGCTGGACCCCGGTCGGTCCTTCGACCATTGCTTTCTCGCCTGAACATGCCGTGCCGACGGCGCTGGACGACGCCGGCATCGCGGGCGTCGTGCAGGCCTTCGTCGAGGCGGCCGAGCGCTCATTGGCGGCCGGCTTCAAGGTGGCTGAGGTACATGCGGCCCACGGCTACCTGCTGCATCAGTTCCTTTCGCCGCTATCCAACCAGCGGCAGGATCGCTACGGCGGCTCGTTCGACAACCGTATCCGCTTGCTGCTGGAGGTTACGGCAGCTGTTCGTCAGGTCTGGCCCGAGGAATTGCCGCTGTTCGTCCGCCTTTCGGCTACCGACTGGGTCGATGACGGCTGGAACGCCGACGAAACGGTCGAGCTTGCACGGCGGCTCAGGGAAATTGGCGTCGACCTGATCGATGTGTCGTCGGGTGGCACCGCGGCCAACGCCGATATTCCAGTCGGGCCGGGCTACCAGACCCAGTTCGCCGAGCGCGTGCGCAAGGAGGCGGGCATCGCCACCGGCACGGTCGGCATGATTACCGAGGCGGTGCAGGCCGAGCACATCCTGCGCACCGGCCAGGCCGACCTGATTCTGCTCGCCCGCGAACTGCTGCGCGATCCGTACTGGCCACTGCATGCCGCCGAGGACCTGCGCGACAGTTCCGTGGCCTGGCCGGCGCAATACGTGCGCGCCGCCCATCGCGACACGCCGATTCGGCAGGTGCCCGAATCGTTCGACTAGCAATCCTTTACGTCATTCACGCGGAGAATCCGATGAAAACCAGTGGCCTTCTCGATCAACTGCTCAAGTCCGGGCAGGACCTGTTGCAGAAACAGCAATCCGGCATGGGCGGCAAACCCGGCGGTGGTGGTTTGAGCGACCTGCTCTCCGGTGTCGGTGGCGGTTCGCTCGGCAAGGTGCTTTCCGGCAGTGGCAACAGCGCGCTGGCCGCCGGTGCCATGGGCCTGCTGCTGGGCAACCGCAAGGTGCGCAAGATGGGCGGCAAGGCGGTGACCTATGGCGGTTTGGCGGCGCTCGGCGTGCTGGCCTACAAGGCCTACAGCAACTGGCAGGCGCAGCAGGGCGGGACGCAGCAGCAGACGCCACAGACAATCGATCGCCTGCCGCCGGCAGAGGTCGAGGTGCACAGTCAGGGCATTCTCAAGGCACTGGTGGCAGCGGCCAAGGCCGACGGCCATGTCGATGCCCGTGAGCGCCAGCTGATCGAGGCAGAGCTGGGCAAATTGGCCGATGCTGATCTGCAGCACTGGCTGGAGGCTGAGCTGAACAAGCCGCTGGACCCGGCCGATGTGGCCAGTAGCGCCAGTACGCCGGAGCTGGCTGCGGAGATGTACTTGGCCAGCGTGCTGATGGTCGACGAGGAGCATTTCATGGAGCGCGCCTACCTCGACGAACTGGCGCGCTGCCTGCAACTCGACCCAGACCTCAAAGCCGAACTGGAAAGCCAGGTACGCGGCGTGAGCGCCTGATCAAGCATTACGAGTGCAAATCCGTTTTTCTGACCGTCCGCCGGCGCGCCTGGCGGGCTGTCAGCGCGGGTTGGCTGAGTTATAATCGCCGGCTTTTGCACCGTCCGATTGAGAGCTGCCTACCTATGGAAATCAACCCGATCCTTAACAGCATCAAGGACCTGTCCGAGCGCACCCTGTCAATTCGGGGGTATCTTTGACTACGATCAGAAGCATGATCGTCTCGTCGAAGTAAACCGCGAACTCGAAGACCCCAACGTCTGGAACAAGCCCGAATACGCCCAGAGCCTGGGCCGTGAACGCGCCACCCTGGCGCAGATTGTCGAAACCATCGACGATCTGACCGGTAGCCTGGCCGATTCGCGCGACCTGCTCGACATGGCCGCCGAAGAAAACGACGAAGGCGCGGTGAACGATATCGTGGCCGAAGTCGAGCGCCTGCGCGAAATTCTCGAGAAGCTCGAGTTCCGCCGCATGTTCAGCCACGAGATGGACCCCAACAACTGCTACCTCGATATCCAGGCTGGCTCCGGCGGTACCGAGGCCCAGGACTGGGCCAACATCCTGCTGCGTATGTACCTGCGCTGGGCCGACAAGCGCGGCTTCAGCGCCGAGATCGTCGAGCTGTCCGAGGGCGAAGTTGCCGGCATCAAGGGTGCGACGGTGCACATCAAGGGCGAATACGCCTTCGGCTGGCTGCGCACCGAGATCGGCGTGCACCGCCTGGTGCGCAAGAGCCCGTTCGACTCCGGCGCCCGTCGCCACACCTCGTTCTCAGCGGTGTTCGTATCGCCCGAGATCGACGATAAGGTGGAGATCGAGATCAACCCGGCCGACCTGCGCATCGACACCTACCGCTCCTCCGGTGCCGGTGGTCAGCACGTAAACACTACCGATTCGGCCGTGCGTATCACCCACGTGCCGACCAATACCGTGGTGGCCTGTCAGAACGAGCGTTCCCAGCACGCCAACAAGGACACCGCCATGAAGATGCTACGGGCCCGGTTGTACGAGCAGGAAATGCAGAAGCGCAATGCGGCGTCCCAGGCGCTGGAAGACACCAAGTCCGATATCGGCTGGGGCCATCAGATCCGCTCGTATGTGCTTGATGACTCGCGCATCAAGGATCTGCGTACCGGTGTGGAGCGCAGCGATTGCCAGAAGGTGCTCGACGGCGACCTCGACGGGTACCTCGAAGCCAGCCTGAAACAGGGGCTCTGAGAGCAGCTGCAAGCCTCAAGCCGCAAGCACCCCCATTGAAACGATTTGACCGGGACGACCCGCAATGAGCGAACAACCGCTGAACCAGCACGCCATCCAAGAGGAAGAAAACAAGCTGATCGCCCAGCGCAAGGAAAAGCTTGCTGCCGTGCGCGAGCAGGGCAATGCCTTCCCCAATGACTTCCGTCGCGACAGCTATGCAGGCGACCTGCAGAAACAGTACGCCGAGAAGACCAAGGAGGAGCTGGAGGCGGCGGCCATTCCGGTCAAGGTCGCCGGGCGCATCATGCTCAACCGCGGGCCGTTCATGGTGCTGCAGGATATGAGCGGGCGCATCCAGGTCTATGTCGATCGCAAGACGCTGCCGGCCGAGCAGGTCGAGGCGGTCAAGCACTTCGACCTGGGCGACATCATTGCCGCCGAGGGCACACTGGCGCGCTCCGGCAAGGGCGACCTGTACGTCTACATGAACAGCGTGCGTCTGCTGACCAAGTCGCTGCGTCCGCTGCCGGACAAGTTTCACGGCCTGACCGACACCGAGCAGCGCTATCGCCAGCGCTACGTCGATCTGATGGTCAATGAGGAAGTCCGCGAAACATTCCGCGTGCGCTCCCAGGTCATCTCGCATATCCGCAAATTCCTCGCCGAGCGTCACTTCCTCGAAGTGGAAACGCCGATGCTGCAGACCATCCCCGGCGGCGCTGCGGCCAAACCGTTCGAGACCCATCATAACGCGCTGGACATGCCGATGTTCCTGCGTATCGCGCCGGAGCTGTACTTGAAGCGTCTGGTAGTGGGTGGCTTCGAACGCGTGTTCGAGATCAACCGCAACTTCCGTAACGAAGGCGTCTCGACCCGGCACAACCCCGAGTTCACCATGCTCGAGTTCTACCAGGCCTACGCCGACTACGAGGACAACATGGACCTCACCGAGGAGCTGTTCCGCGAGCTGGCCCAGGCTGTGCTCGGCAGCACCGACGTGCCCTATGGCGACAAGGTGTTCCACTTCGGCGAGCCGTTCGCGCGGCTGTCGGTGTTCGACTCGATCCTCAAGTACAACCCGGAAATCTCCGCGGATGACCTGAACGACGTCGAGAAGGCTCGTGCCATCGCCAAGAAGGCCGGCGCCAAGCTGCTCGGTCACGAAGGGCTGGGCAAGCTGCAGGTGATGATTTTCGAGGAGCTGGTCGAGCACAAGCTGGAGCAGCCGCATTTCATCACCGAGTACCCGTTCGAGGTTTCGCCGCTGGCGCGTCGTAACGACCGCAATCCCAATGTTACCGATCGCTTCGAACTGTTCATCGGTGGTCGTGAAATCGCCAACGCCTATTCCGAGCTCAACGACGCCGAGGATCAGGCCGAGCGCTTCCATGCCCAGGTGGCCGACAAGGATGCCGGCGATGACGAAGCCATGCACTTCGACGCCGACTTCGTTCGTGCACTGGAATACGGCATGCCGCCGACTGCCGGCGAGGGCATCGGTATCGACCGTCTGGTGATGCTGCTGACCAACTCGCCGTCGATCCGCGACGTGATCCTCTTCCCGCACATGCGACCGGAAGTCTGATCCACTGACTGCGAAGGTCACCGACCCGCAGTGTGCTGGCGCAGGCATCTGCGGGTATAACCTCAACGGTACGGATCATCCGTGAAGAGGTAGTGATGAACACCCGTAACAACCTGGACGAATACCAGAGCATCGTGCGTGCGCTGTCCGACCGTATCGTCGAGGCGCAAACCCCGGTGCGCGTGCTGGACGCGGTGAAGTGGGACGAGAGTACCCGCCAGGGCTTTTTCGCCACCAAGGGCCGTGAGCTGCCGAAGATCGATCGCGGCTACTACGAGGGTCGGCCACTGGCCTTCGATTCCAGCGCGAAGAAGCAGGAATTCCAGGACATCGAGCGCGACATTACCCGTCAGCTCGGCCAGTTCAACCCGGTCGGGCAGATCATGCGGCGCATGTGCAAGGAATACCGCATGGTCATCCGCATGCTCGAAGCGCGGGGCACGCCGGACTTCGGCATGATCTCCCAGGAGCTCTACGGCGCGGCATCCGATGCCTTCCACGCGGGCGATCCAACCCTGGCCGACCTCGGCCTGATGCTCTCCGACTACCTGAACAACATCGCTGATCGCGGCGACCTGCGTGACGAGCCGAAGAATCTAACCGCGCCGCAGGCCGTCGAGCTGCTGCAGAAGCGGTTGGATGTGGTGTTCGGCGAAGGCGAGGGCGTGATCCGTGTCTTCGAATCCGACGGCATCCTCGCCGATGCCGCGGCTGGCGCCGATTACATCAAGATCCGCAGCGATGCGCTGTTCAACGAGCGTGATGTGCGCGCACTGGAAGTGCACGAAGGGCTGGTGCATGTCGGCACTACACTCAACGGGCAGAACCAGCCAATCTGCACCTTCCTCGCCAAGGGGCCGCCGTCTTCCACGGTGACTCAGGAAGGTCTGGCAATCCTGATGGAGGTGATCGCCTTCGCCTCCTACCCGACGCGCCTGCGCAAGCTGACCAACCGCACCCGCGCCATTCACATGGCCGAGGAGGGTGCCGACTTTCTCGACGTGTTCGCCTTCTTCCGCGAGCAGGGCTATGGCGACGACGAGAGCTACAGCAACGCCAGCCGCGTGTTCCGTGGCTCGACGCCGGATGGCTTGCCCTTCACCAAGGACCTGTCCTACCTGAAGGGCTTCATCATGATCTACAACTACATCCAGCTCGCCGTGCGCAAGGGCCAGCTCGAGCAGATCCCGTTGCTGTTCTGCGGCAAGACCACGCTGGAGGACATGCGCACGCTGCGCCAGCTGGTGGACGAAGGCATGGTGGTGCCGCCCAAGTATCTGCCGCAGCAGTTTCAGGATCTCAACGCACTATCGGCCTGGATGTGTTTCTCCAACTTCCTCAATCACCTGAGTCTGGATCGTATCGAAGCCGACTACGCCAACATTCTCTGATCCCGAACACCGGATACACCTCACGCAAGGAAGCGTAACGACATGGAAAACCCCGTCTTTGCCCGTCGGTCCAGCCCGCTGGACCGCACCCTCTCGGCTGGCGCCTACAACCTCGTCATTGGCCTGACCCTTTGCTGGGGCTTCTGGGTCAACTGGTGGATGGTGGGCAACATCCCCGTCGAGTCCATTCGCAGCACCCATCCCTGGTTGTTCGTTGGCGGCTACTTCGCCAGCTGCCTGACCGGTGCCTGGCTGTTCCATCGTTCGAACAAGCCCTGGGTGAGCTTCCTTGGTTACAACCTGGTGGTGGTGCCGTTCGGGTTGGTCGTCAACCTGGTAGTCAGCCGCTACGACAGCGCGCTGGTGCATGAGGCGATCCGCATCACGGCACTGGTAACCCTGGGCATGATGCTGCTGGGCACGCTGTTTCCGAGGTTCTTTGCCAGCATCGCCCGTGCGCTGACAGTGGCGCTGCTGCTGGTGATCGTCGTCGAGCTGGTCGAGCTGTTCATCCTCGGTATCCACCATGGTGTGATCGACTGGATCGTCGTGCTGATCTTCTGCGGATATGTCGGCGTTGACTGGGGGCGGGCAAACCAGATTCCCAAAACCCTGGACAACGCCATCGACAGCGCTGCGGCGCTCTATATGGACATCATCAACCTGTTCCTGCGTATCCTGCGCATTCTCGGGCGCAAGTAGACAGGGGCAGCCAAGCCGCTCGCGCCGCGCTGCAATCACAGGATCAGGAGCTCGCCGTGGCCAGTCACGAACTCGAATACGAAATCCTCGGACAGTCCGCGCAGAGCGTGGAAATCATCCTCGATCCCGGCGAGACGGTGATCGCCGAGGCCGGCGCGATGAACTACATGACCGATGGCGTGCGCTTCGAGGCACGCATGGGCGACGGCTCGGCGAGCGGTGTGCTCGGCAAGCTGTGGGGCATGGGCAAGCGGATGATCACCGGCGAGTCGCTGTTCCTCACCCATTTCACCAACCAGGGCAAGGGACAGGCACGGGTTGCCTTCGCAGCGCCGTATCCGGGTACGGTGGTGCCGGTAGACCTCGCGGCGCTCGGTGGTCAATTGATCTGCCAGAAGGACGCTTTTCTCTGTGCGGCCTATGGCACGCGGATCGGCATCAGCTTCAGCAAGCGTATCGGTGCCGGCTTCTTCGGCGGCGAGGGCTTCATTCTGCAGCGCCTGGATGGCGACGGGCTGGCCTTCGTTCACGCCGGCGGTACGGTGATCCGCAAGGAGCTGAACAACGAAACCCTGCGCCTGGATACGGGTTGTCTGGTGGCTTTCACGCCGGGCATCGACTACGACATCCAGCTGGCTGGTGGGCTGCGCAGCATGCTGTTCGGTGGTGAAGGGCTGCTGCTGACTACGCTCAAGGGCACCGGCAGCGTCTGGATCCAGAGCTTGCCGTTCTCGCGGTTGGCCGAGCGGGTCTATGAGGCCACCTATCAGGCGCGTGGCGAAACCCGTGCCGGCGGCAAATGAGCTGACGCCGGAGCACTCGAATTTGCCACAATGCGCGCTTTGGCCCGCTGAGATCGTCCATGTCCGAACGCAATCCCATTCCGCTGATCCTCACCGCCATCGGCAGCGTGGTCGGCACCGTCGCCGTGCTGACCTACTACGGCTATGTGCATATCGCCAAGCCTGAAGACGCACTGCTGTTGGCGGACTACACCATGCTCAAGACCGTTCCTGGCGAAGACTACCGGGTATCGCTGAAGCCGGCCTCGCAGGTGGCGCAGTGCATCGATGGCGTGCTGGTGCTGTTCGATACCGAGCAGAAGGGCCTGACCGGTGTGCTGGTGGACAACAAAAAGCGCGCCGTGCGTTGCATGGAAGAACAGGTTCCGGCAGGCCTGCTGCGCTGAGGGTCGGCTGCCCCGCGACCTGAAACGAAAACGCTCCCGACGCGAGTGATGGCGTCGGGAGCGTTCGTTCAGCCGGTACTGTGCTGGATCAGCGCATCGACGAGCGAGGTGCCACCGGCTTGTTGTCGTCGGAGATCGTCACTTCCACGCGACGATTCATGGCACGGCCGGCCGAGTCGCTGTTGCTTGCTACCGGGTATTCCTTGCCATAACCCTGCGACACGATGCGCTGTGGGTCGACGCCCATCTTCACCAGCGCGGCGCGCACCGAGTTGGCCCGGCGTTCTGAGAGGCGCTGATTGTATTCGGCGGAACCGGTGCTGTCGGTGTAGCCCTCGACGATCACCTTGCGCTCGGCGTTGTCGTTGAGGAAATCAGCCAGTTTCTGCACGCTGCGCATGCCACCCGGCTTAAGCTCGGCGCGGTCCAGATCGAACAGCACGTCACCGAAGGTCACCAGCGTACCGCGCTCGGTCTGCTTGGCCTGCATGTCTTCCTGGAGCTTGCGGATCTGAGCATCGCGGGCTTCCAGACGCGCTTCGGCACGCTGGGCCGAGGCCTTGCCCAGATTATCTTCGGCAGCACGCAGAGCGATCGTCTGCTCGGCGAGTTCGATGCGACGCTTGGTCAGGTAGGCCAGCTGATCGACCGTTTCCCTGTCGGCATCGTTGAGATAGGCCTTGTTCGCCTTGTCCAGCATGTTGCTGGCGTCCTGGGTTTCCAGCGCGGCGACTTTGCTGGCTCGCGAGTCGCTTTGCAGTGCAGAGAAGCTGCTGCGGGCTTCTTCCAGGTTCTCGTTGGGCTGGTTGGCGCAGGCTACCAGGCCGATGCTCAGGGCCAACATGGTAGGTAGAGTTACGAGCTTGTGCATGACGAGTTCATCCTATGGCTATAAATGGAATGGCGGCTTGGCGAAATCAGCGAACGTTGCGCATACCTTCTTCGCGTAGTTCCTGGATTCCCTGCTGCGCGTCGTCGACGGCTTTCTGAGCCTTGGCCGCTTCAGCCTTGCGCTCAGCGACACGGGCATCCCATTCGGCCTGTTCGGCCAGCTTGCGGGCTTCTTCGTAGTTTTCCTTCTGCATGGCCATTTCAGCCTGCTTCCACTTCTCCTGCGCGGCACGCATTTCGACCGCTGCGTACTCGGGGCCGCCGGCACTCACGGCGCTGCGCACCGCTGATTCAGTCACGGCGAACTGCTCGGTCGGCGGGTTGCCTGCACACGCCGTCAGCAGCAGGCCGCCAAGGGCAATGGCTGCCAGCTTGGGTAGCTGAAATCTCGAAGCGTGGGTTGCGACAGCTTTGTTCATGGTCAGTCTCCAGTTCGAATGGCATACGGATAGCTACCGTCCCTGGCTGGGCAGTGCTGATTAGGTCACTACCGATGTCGGGACATATTTTTGTGAGGCCTGGCGGCGCCAATCGTTCAGTTGAAATTGCCGAGCTAGAGCGGCTGTCACGAAGACTGTCGGGACGGATGAACAGCCGGGGACCTGCCGTACGGGCGGCTGGGAATGGTTACGCAGCGGTGGGGAGGCGAGGCGCCCAGGCAGGGCGCCGGCGCGGCAAGGGCTGTGCTTACCGCTCAGCTAGACGATGTGGGCGAGGCCTCTTCGTCGAGCATGCGCTTGAGGTGCCTGCGCGAAAGCTCGAGGAAACGAGGGGTGGGGCCGACGTCCTCGTAGACCGGATCACCCTGTTCGTCAGTGGCGATCACCTGCGTGCCGCGCACGTAGGGCAGGCTGGTTTCAACGGCTTCAAGTGCCGCGCCGACCAGTTCGCCGAGCAGCGCCTCGGTACTGCGCTTGGGGTACATCTCGGCAAGCGCCGCAAGCCGCGCCGCGCTTTCGACGTCCAGCGGAATGCTGTAAGTGGTCTGACTCATGTGGCCTTTGGCGTCCCGTTCCCAATGGCTGACAAGCTCGGAAATTCTCATGATTACTCCTTTGCCCGCGCTTACGAGCGGTAATGAAACGTAGCTTTCATGCCGCTGCCCAACGTTGCCAACACTGACGTCTTGTCATGGCCCGGCGTGGTGGGCACTCTGGTTGGAGATATTTTCAGCGTAGCCGTTCAGGATCGTTTTCCCAGCGGAGCGTCTGATGCAATGCGGCGCACCGGTCGCATAGTTCGGACGAGGCTCGCGAAACTCATTTGGCCGTATTGGCGGGAGGAGCAAGAAGGTCATGGCGAAAATCATCGATGCACGCCTGCGCGACAACGTACACCTGCTCGGCGAATTGCTCGGCAACACCATCCGTGCGCAGCATGGCGACCAGTTTTTCGACAAGATCGAACGCATCCGCAAGGGTGCCAAGGCGGCACGCAAAGGGTCGGCCGATGGGGCCAAGCTGCTGGCCGAGACGCTGGACAGCCTGGACGAGAACGAACTGCTGCCGATGACTCGGGCGTTCAACCAGTTCCTCAATCTGGCCAATATCGCCGAGCAGTACCATCAGGTACGCCGCCGCAAGGCAGGTGAGCCTGCACCCTTCGAGACAGGCGTTTTTGCCGATCTTATCGAGCGCCTCAAAGCGGCTGGGCACGGCGACGAGTTCATTGCGCGACAGGTCAGTCGTCTGGAGATCGAGCTGGTGCTGACCGCACATCCCACCGAGGTGTCGCGCCGCACGCTGATTCAGAAGTATGACGCGATCGCCGAACAGCTGGCGGCGCGCGACCATACCGACCTTTCCGAAGACGAGCAGGCGAAGATCGCCTTGCAGTTGCAGCGCCTGATCGCCGAGGTCTGGCACACCGAGGAAATTCGTCGTAACCGGCCGACCCCGGTGGAAGAAGCCCGCTGGGGCTTCGCTGCGATCGAAAATTCGCTGTGGAAGGCCATACCCAATGTGCTGCGCCAGGCCGATGCGACCCTCAGGCGTTCGACGGGGCTGCATCTACCGTTGGAGGCTGCGCCAATCCGCTTCGCTTCCTGGATGGGCGGTGACCGCGATGGCAACCCGAACGTGACCGCAATGGTGTCTCGCGAGGTGCTACTGACGGCACGCTGGATGGCTGCCGACCTTTACCTGCGCGAGATCGAAGGGCTGATCACCGCGTTGTCCATGCGCGAGGCCAGCGATGAACTGCTGCGGCAGAGCGGCGATTCGGCCGAGCCATATCGGGTACTGCTCAAACCGTTGCGGCAACGCTTGCGTGCGACTCGCGAATGGGCGCGCGCAGCTATCGAACATGGTCAGCCGGCACCGATCGAGGTGCTGCAGGATTGCGCCGAGCTGCGCCGGCCGCTGGAGCTCTGCTACCGCTCGCTGCATGCCTGTGGCATGGGCATGATCGCCGATGGCGCACTGCTCGACTGTCTGCGGCGCCTGGCAGTGTTCGGGCTGTTCCTGGTGCGTCTCGATATCCGTCAGGACGCCGCGCGCCATGCCGCCGCGCTCTCCGAGATTACCGATTACCTCGGCCTCGGCGATTATCAGCAGTGGGATGAACAGAAGCGCCTGGACTGGCTTCAGCATGAGCTGAGCAATCGCCGTCCGCTGTTACCGGCGCACTATCACCCATCCGCCGATACCGCGGAGGTGCTGGCCACCTGTGCAGTGATCGCCGAAGCACCCGCGGCCTCGCTGGGCTCCTACGTCATCTCCATGGCGCATGCGGCCTCCGACGTACTCGCTGTGCAGCTGTTGCTCAAGGAAGCCGGCCTGCAGCGGCCAATGCGCGTGGTGCCGCTGTTCGAAACCCTGGATGACCTGAACCATGCCGCGCCGATCATCGATCGTCTGCTTGCCTTGCCAGGGTACCGCCAGCGTCTGCACGGGCCGCAGGAGGTGATGATCGGTTACTCGGACTCAGCGAAGGACGCCGGTACCACGGCCGCCGCCTGGGCCCAGTACCGTGCCCAGGAGCAGCTGGTGGAGGTTTGTCGGGAGCACGATGTCGAACTGCTGCTGTTCCATGGCCGTGGCGGCACCGTAGGGCGCGGTGGCGGTCCGGCGCATGCGGCAATCCTCTCGCAGCCGCCGGGTTCGGTGGCCGGGCGTTTCCGCACCACCGAACAGGGCGAGATGATCCGCTTCAAGTTCGGCTTGCCGGATATCGCCGAGCAGAACCTCAACCTCTATCTCGCGGCAGTGCTCGAAGCGACGCTGCTGCCACCGCCGATGCCCGAACCTGGCTGGCGCGAAACCATGGATCGCCTAGCCGCCGAGGGTGTGGCGGCCTATCGCGGGGTGGTGCGCGAGCATCCGCTGTTCGTCGACTACTTCCGCCAGGCGACACCGGAGCTCGAGCTCGGACGCCTGCCGTTGGGCAGCCGGCCGTCAAAACGCCGGGAGGGCGGGGTGGAAAGCTTGCGGGCCATACCTTGGATTTTCGCCTGGACCCAGACGCGACTGATGCTGCCCGCCTGGCTCGGCTGGGAACAGGCATTGCACAACGCGCTGCAGCGCGGGGAGGGCGATTGTCTGGCGGAGATGCGCGCGCGCTGGCCGTTCTTCACCACGCGCATCGACATGTTGGAAATGGTGCTGGCCAAGGCCGATGCCGATATCGCGCGGCGTTACGATGAGCGCCTGGTACAGCCGGAATTGCTTTCGCTCGGTAGCGATCTGCGTGACCGATTGTCGCAGGTGGTCGGTGCCGTACTCCGCGTGACCGGCCAGGTCGATCTGCTCGACCATAGCCCGAAGACCCAGGAGGCGTTCAGCCTGCGCAATACCTATCTCGACCCGTTGCACCTGCTGCAGATCGAACTGCTGGCCCGTTCCAGGCAGCAGCAGAACCCGGCGGAAAGCCCGCTCGAGCAGGCCTTGTTGGTCAGCGTGGCGGGCATCGCGGCAGGTTTGCGTAATACCGGTTGAGGCTGCGAGACGCACTGCCCGGCGGCGTCAGTTGGCGCCGCCGTTGGCTGCCAGTTGCGTCGAATCGTGACATTTATCAGGTTCGAGAGACGTTTTCGGGACGGCTTGTGCGGTCCCGGTGCGCTGTGTATCGTGTTCAACCTTTTGTCGCATGGCGGCAAACCAGAATTTTTGATTCGTCAGCGACGAGCCGTACCGGACCGCTGGCCGGGTCACCCCCTTCTAAGAAACTCGAGGACTCATCATGCGTGTGATTCTGCTGGGAGCGCCCGGTGCCGGAAAAGGTACTCAGGCTGGCTTCATTACCAAAAAATTCGGTATTCCGCAGATCTCCACGGGCGACATGCTGCGTGCGGCAGTCAAGGCAGGCACCGAGCTGGGTCTGAAAGCCAAGAGCGTGATGGATGCCGGTGGCCTGGTTTCCGATGATCTGATCATCAATCTGGTCAAGGAGCGCATCGCTCAACCCGATTGCGCCAACGGTTTCCTGTTCGACGGCTTCCCACGCACCATTCCTCAGGCCGAAGC
The DNA here is from genome assembly GCF_000327065.1 of Stutzerimonas stutzeri RCH2. Lineage (NCBI taxonomy): Bacteria > Pseudomonadati > Pseudomonadota > Gammaproteobacteria > Pseudomonadales > Pseudomonadaceae > Stutzerimonas > Stutzerimonas stutzeri. The sequence continues at coordinate 1,659,881 of NC_019936.1, forward strand.
GCTGAAGGAAGCCGGCGTGCGTATCGACAACGTGATCGAGATCGCCGTGGACGACGAGGAAATCGTCGGTCGCATCGCTGGTCGCCGCGTGCACCCGGCCTCGGGTCGCGTCTACCACACCGAGCACAACCCGCCGAAGGTTGCCGGTCAGGACGATGAAACCGGCGAGGAGCTGATCCAGCGCGACGACGACAAGGAAGAGACCGTGCGCCATCGCCTGTCGGTCTACCATGCGCAGACCAAGCCGCTGGTGGATTTCTACCAGAGCCTGGCCGCTGCCGAAGGCACGCCGAAGTACGCCCGTATCGAGGGTGTCGGTTCGGTAGACGAGATCACCGCCAAGGTGTTCGCCGCGCTGAGCTGATCGCACCCGCGCTGCACGGTTCGATGAAGATGCCCGTATCCAACGATACGGGCATTTTTTTGCCCGAGGCTCTGGGCAACAACGAAAGAACCGGCACTGCGAATACGCTAGAATCGGCGCCTTTTCACCGACCGGACCAACCCGATGACTACCTTGCTGGCCCTGGATACCGCCACCGAAGCCTGTTCAGTCGCCCTGCTGCATGACGGCAAGGTGCTGAGCCACTACGAGGTGATTCCGCGTCTGCATGCGCAGCGACTGCTGCCGATGGTGCAGACGCTGCTTGGCGAGGCCGGCGTTGCACTGTCCGCGGTGGATGCCATCGCCTTCGGGCGGGGCCCGGGGGCGTTCACCGGCGTGCGGATCGCCATTGGTGTGGTGCAAGGGCTGGCGTTCGCGCTGCAGCGGCCGGTGCTGCCGGTTTCGACTCTCGCGACCATTGCCCAACGCGCCTGGCGCGAGCACGGCGCTGCACAAGTCGCGGCTGCCATCGACGCGCGCATGGACGAGGTTTACTGGGGCTGTTACCGCGAGCAGGGCGGGGAGATGCAGCTACTCGGTAGCGAGGCCGTGTTGCCGCCCGAGCAGGCCGTTCTGCCACGCGCTGCTGACGGCGAATGGTTCGGCGCCGGCACCGGCTGGGGCTATGCCGAGCGGATTCCGTCAGCCGTGCGAGCAAGCGACGCGGGCATGTTGCCGCACGCCGAGGATCTCCTGCATCTGGCGACCTTCGCCTGGCAGCGCGGCGAGGCGCTGGAGGCCGACCAGGCTCAGCCGGTGTATCTGCGCGACAACGTCGCAACACCGAAAGGGATCAAATGACGAGGGGCGTTGCCAAAGTCCTGACTGCCCGTTAGAGTCGCCGGGCCTCTGATCGAGTCGAATGATGCGCGTCGAAAGCTCCTTTCCTGTTCCCTATTCAACGGATCGTTCTGCCCGTACCGGCAGGGCGGCGGATAGCTATGGGGAAACGCAGCGAGCCGCGCAGGCGCAGCGCGGGGTCGACAGCCGCTCCGGGCAGGACTACCAGCCTCAGGCTGATCGTCCGCAACAGCGGGTCAACTCCAGCGCGCTGGTCGAGCGCTACTCAGCCTTCCGCTATGACGAGCCGCAGCCGGAGCGCCCATTGTCCAGCCGGGTCGCCCAGGCGTTGGCCAGCTATACCAGCACGGCGAGTTTCCGAGTCGATTTCGACGGCACCGAAGTGCTCGGACTCGACCTGTACGCCTGAGGCGGTTCGATCTGCCAGAGCTTCCCTATTACCTCGGTTGTCCCTCCTGGAACGAGAGTGCCTGGTTGGGTGCCCTGTATCCGACGGGCACGTCCGCTTCCGATTTCCTCGCCACTTACTGTTCGGTCTTCAACTCGGTCGAGGGCAACACCACACTCTATGCCTGGCCCTCTGAGGAGAAGGTCAGGCGCTGGGCCGGCCAGATGCCAGCAGGCTTTCGCTTCTGCGCCAAGTTTCCCCGCGAAATCAGTCAAGCCAGCGATCTGCACTCGGCGCTGGAGCAGGCACGCGCGTTCCGGCAGCTGTTGCTGCCGTTGGGGCGAAGGGTAACGCCGTTCTGGCTGCAGTTGCCGGCCAGCGTGGGGCCATCCAGACTGGGCGAGCTTGCTGCATTTATCGACGGTTTCGTCGAGCCGCTGGCAATCGAGGTGCGACACCCGGCGTTCTTCGACAAGGGCGAGGGCGAACGTGCGTTGAATCGACTGCTGCGTGATCGCGGTGTCGAGCGCATCTGCCTCGATACCCGTGCGTTGTTCAGTTGCCAATCCGCTGATCCGGCGCTGTTGCATGCGCAGAGCAAGAAGCCGCGCCTGCCGGTGCGCCCGGTAGCATTCAGCGACTCGCCGCAGCTGCGCTTCGTCGGCCACCCCGAACCGGCAATGAATGATGTGTTCATGACGCCCTGGCTGGACAAGGTGGCTGGCTGGATCGAGGCGGGCAAGGCGCCGCACGTCTATCTGCATACCCCGGACAATCACCGCGCACCCGAACTGGCGATGCGTTTTCATCGGTTGCTGAGCGAGCGCTTGCCCGGCCTGCCGGCCCTGCCTTCGCTGCAGGTCGCGCCGCAACTGTCCTTGCTCGCCGATTGAGTCAACTCTGCGGCCCGACCACTTTTGTAAAACACTGCCCCCAACTTCGCGCGCCTGGCGTTGCCCATAAGGAATGACCTTTGGCCGCTTATTTGTGCTCCTCTTGCTACTGCTGGCGGGCTTCGTCCTGGCGGTCCGGCAGCAACTGATCGACATCCCGCCGCGCTGGAATCCCTGGGCGCCGCTGGACATCCGTGAGCCGCCGAATCTGTTGACTCCCCTCAAACTCAGGCGCCTGCAGCAGGATCGTTCGCTGTGCGAACAGGCGCTCGCTACGGCGCCGCTGCGCTATGTCGTCGTGCCGGACAGCACGCCGGAGCCCGGCTGTCCGGTGGAGAACAGCGTGCGGGTCCAGGGTTCGGACGTGCGCTTCAACGGACCTTTTCTCGCCACCTGCCCGCTGGCGGCGGCTTATGCGATGTTCGAGCTGCACGGTCTGCAACCGGCCGCGCAGGCGGTGTTCGGCCAGCCCGTGGTGCGCATCGATCATTTCGGCAGCTTCGCCTGCCGCAACATTGCCCGCAGCAATAGGCGCAGCCAGCACGCCAGCGCCAACGCACTGGATCTGGCCGGCTTTCACTTGAAAAACGGCACCCGTATCACCGTGGCGCGTGACTGGCAGGGCGACGGCGACAAGGCGCGCTTTCTGCGTCTGGTCCGCGACGCAGCCTGCGATGCGTTCAACGTCACGCTCGGGCCGGAGTACAACGCGGCCCATCACGACCACTTTCATGTTGACATGGGCGGTTTCGGCATGTGCCGCTGACCATTCGGGCGCTGCCGGGAATGCTCTGGCACAATGCGCCGTTTTCATCGTTGCTGGTGTCCCATGTCTGCAAGCAATCCTCTGGTTCGGGTCGAGCCGCTCGCTGCGCAATTTGCTGCCGCAGCCCATGATTGGGCGCTGCGCCTGGGGTTACCGCAGGAGCTGGAAGGGGCCGAATTTGCGCTGCAGGTAGGTGAGGCCGGTCTGCAGTTGCAGCTGCTTGAGGCACAGGCTCCGGGGCCGGTGCGTGTGGACTTCGTCGAGGGTGCTGCCGCGCATCGACGTCAGTTCGGCGGTGGCAGCGGTCAGATGATCGCCAAGGCCGTGGGTATCCAGCCCGGCGTCCGGCCACGGGTGCTGGATGCGACCGCAGGGCTGGGGCGCGATGCGTTCGTGCTGGCGACGCTGGGCTGCGAGGTTAGCCTGATCGAACGCCAGCCGCTGATCGCCGCGCTGCTGGAGGATGGCCTGAGTCGCGCGGCAGCGGACTCCGAGGTCGGCGCGATCGCCGCGCGGATGACGCTGCTCAAAGGCAATGCCATCGAGTTGATGAGCCAGTGGCAGGTCGAGCCGCCGCAGGTCATCTACCTCGACCCGATGTTCCCACACCGTGACAAGAGCGCGCTGGTGAAGAAGGAGATGCGCCTGTTTCGGCCCTTCGTGGGCGACGATATGGATGCCCCCGCGCTGCTCGCCGCCGCGCTGGAACTGGCCAGCCATCGCGTGGTGGTCAAGCGCCCGCGCAAGGCGCCGGCAATCGAAGGCGGCAAGCCCGGCTACAGCCTGGAAGGCAAATCCAGCCGCTACGACATCTATCCGAAAAAGAAGCTGCAGGGCTGAATTCACCAGCCTGCAACCTCCCGTTTGGTCAGGTCAGCGGCGATAGGCGCGCAGAAATACGCTCACCGCATCCCGTACGTGCAAGCTGCCTTCCTCATCGGTTGGCGCCTCGGCATAACCGACCAGCAGGCGGAAGTGCTGGGCACCCTTGATCAGCGAGCAGAAATGCTCAGCGGCCCGCAGCGGATCGTCGACTTCCAGCAGGCCAAGCGTGTTGGCCGTGGTGAACAGCTGTTGCAGATCGCACAGCAGCTGCTGCGGGCCGGCATCGAAGAACATCTTCACCAGTCCCGGATTGTGCGTCGCCATCGCCACCATCACCCGATGCAAGCCGATGGACTCGGGACTGTTGACCAGCTCATTGAAGGCGCCGCCGATCGCCAGCAGCACCGTCTCGATGTCGCAATCCGCTTCCACCTGAAAGAGCCGCCTCGGCAGGCGCGTTTCGCAGGTGGTCTTCACGGCTGCGCTGAATAACGCTTCCTTGTCCTTGAAGTGGCTGTACAGCGTGAGCTTGGAAACGCCGGCTTCAGCGGCGATGGCCTCCATGCTGCTGCCTTCGTAGCCGTTGCCAAGAAACAGCACCTGCGCGGCAGCGAGGATTGCCTCGCGCTTGGCTGGGTCCTTCGGGCGACCTGGGCCGGGTGATACGGAGTGGTTTTCTGTCATGAACGTTTTAATAGTGGACTGGCTGGTACGGTATTTTTACTATACCGCGCAGTATAAGTATTCCAATCCGCTTCGCGACAGAGAGACTTCATCGTGTTCCGACATGCCTTGTCCCTTGCCTCCATGTTCGGTTGTGCCCTTGCCCTGGTCGCCTGCGGCAACGGCGAACCGCCGCAGCAGCTGCCTCGTCCGGTCATGGTGGTGCAGCCGCAGCCTGCCAGCGAAGCGCGCGAAAGCTATCCCGGTGAGGTGCACGCGCGCTACGAGCCTGAACTGGCGTTTCGTATAGGCGGCAAGGTCGTCGAGCGCTTGGTGGAAGCCGGTGATCGCGTGCGCAAGGATCAGCCTCTGGCGCGGCTCGATCCGCAGGACGTGCGGCTGCAGCTGGACGGCATGCGCGCCCAAGTGGCGGCAGCGGAAGCCAATTTGCGGGTGGCCAAGGCGGAACACGACCGCTACAAGGCGTTGCTTGGTCGCCAGCTGGTCAGCCAGTCGCAGTTCGACAATGCCGACAACGCCTATCGCGCCGCGGCTGCCCGTTTGCAGCAGGCACGGGCCGAGTTCGATGTGGCCAGCAACCAGGTCGACTACGCCGTGCTGCGCGCCACCAGTGATGGTCTGATCGCGCAGCGCCGCATCGAGGTCGGTCAGGTGGTAGCCGCTGGACAGACCGCCTTCGTGCTCGCTGCCGATGGCGAGCGCGAAGTTGCCATCGATCTGCCGGAGCAGTCGCTGGAGCGCTACCGGGTTGGCCAGGATGTCGAGGTCGAACTCTGGTCGCAGCCGGGGCGCCACTATCTCGGCAAAATTCGCGAGCTCTCTCCGGCGGCCGATGCGCAGTCGCGGACCTATTCCGCCCGCGTCGCCTTCAGCGAGCAGGAGGTGCCAGCGGAGCTTGGGCAGAGCGCGCTGGTGAGCATTCGCCGTGCTGGCGAGGTTGCGCTGGCGGTGCCGCTCTCGGCGCTGAGCGCCGAGCAGGGCAGGGCGCATGTCTGGCGGCTGAAGGCCGATTCTACTGTGGAGCGGGTGGAAGTGCGGACCGGGCCGTTCGGTGAGCAACTGGTGCCGGTACTCGAGGGGCTGGAGGCCGACGACTGGATCGTCCTGGCCGGGGTGCAGATGCTCAGCGATCACCAGTCGGTTCGCCCGGTGGATCGCCACAATCGCCCCGTCGAGCTGGCCGCCCAGGAGTAATCGCGATGCGCTTCAATCTTTCCGCCTGGGCGCTGCAGAACCGGCAGATCGTCGTTTACCTGATGCTGCTGCTGGCGATCGTCGGCGCGCTGTCCTACAGCAAGCTCGGCCAGAGCGAGGACCCGCCATTCACCTTCAAGGCGATGGTCATCCAGACACAGTGGCCGGGCGCTACCGCCGAGGAAATGTCGCGCCAGGTCACCGAGCGCATCGAGAAGAAACTGATGGAAACCGGCGAGTACGAGCGCATCGTCTCGTTCTCCCGGCCGGGCGAATCCAACGTGACGTTCATGGCGCGCGACTCGATGCGCTCGAAGGACATCCCTGACCTCTGGTACCAGATTCGCAAGAAGATCGGCGACATCCAGCACACCTTTCCGCCGGGAGTGCGTGGACCGTTCTTCAACGACGAGTTCGGCACCACCTTCGGCAACATCTACGCCCTGACCGGCAGCGGTTTCGACTACGCGATCCTCAAGGACTACGCCGATCGCATCCAGTTGCAGCTGCAGCGAGTGAAAAGCGTTGGCAAGGTCGAGCTGATCGGCCTGCAGGACGAGAAGATCTGGATCGAGCTGTCCAACGTCAAACTGGCCACGCTCGGCGTTCCGCTGGAGGCTGTGCGTCAGGCGCTGGAGGCGCAGAACGCGGTGACTGCCGCCGGTTTCGTCGAGACCATCAGCGATCGGGTGCAGTTGCGCGTCACCGGCAGCTTCGAGACGGTCAAGCAGATTCGCGATTTCCCCATCCGCGTGGCCGGCCGCACCTTCCGTATCGGCGATGTTGCCGAGGTACATCGCGGCTTCAACGACCCACCCGCGCCGCGCATGCGCTTCATGGGCGAGCCGGCGCTGGGGCTGGCGGTATCGATGAAAAGCGGTGGCGACATCCTGGTACTGGGCCAGGCACTGGAGCAGGAATTCGCTCGCCTGCAGCAGGAGTTGCCGGCGGGGATGCAGCTGCGCAAGGTGTCGGATCAGCCGGCTGCGGTGAAGACCGGCGTCGGTGAGTTCGTCAAGGTGCTGATCGAAGCGCTGGTGATCGTGCTGCTGGTGAGCTTCTTCTCGCTCGGCGTGCGCACCGGTCTGGTGGTGGCGCTATCGATTCCGCTGGTGCTGGCGATGACCTTTGCCGCCATGAGCTATCTGGACATCGGCCTGCACAAGATCTCCCTCGGTGCCCTTGTACTGGCCCTCGGGCTGATGGTGGACGACGCGATCATTGCGGTGGAGATGATGGCGATCAAGATGGAACAGGGCTACGACCGCCTCAAGGCCGCCAGCTTCGCCTGGACCAGTACGGCGTTCCCGATGCTGACCGGCACACTGATTACCGCCGCCGGCTTTCTGCCCATCGCCACCGCGAACTCCAGTACCGGTGAATACACCCGTTCGATCTTCCAGGTGGTGGCCATCTCGCTGATCGCGTCCTGGATCGCCGCGGTGATGTTCGTGCCGTTGATCGGCGAGAAGCTGCTGCCCGACCTGGCCAAGAAAACCGCACACAAGCACGGCACGAGCAGCGAAGGTCACGATCCCTATGCCACGCCGTTCTACCAGCGCGTGCGTCGCCTGGTGACCTTCTGCGTGCGCCGGCGCAAGACTGTCATCCTGCTCACCCTGGCGATTTTCGCCGCCGCGGTAGTGCTGTTCCGTCTGGTGCCGCAACAGTTCTTCCCGGCGTCCGGCCGTTTGGAGCTGATGGTCGATCTCAAACTGGCTGAAGGCGCTTCGCTCAAGGCCACCGAAGCCGAGGTTCGGCGCCTGGAGGAGCTGCTCAAGGAGCGGGCCGGTATCGACAACTACGTGGCCTACGTCGGCACCGGCTCGCCGCGTTTCTACCTGCCGCTGGACCAGCAGCTGCCGGCGACCAGCTTCGCCCAGTTCGTCGTGCTGGCGGACAGCATCGAATCCCGTGAAGCCCTACGCAGCTGGCTGATCGAGCGCATGCGCGAGGATTTCCCCAGCCTGCGCGGCCGCGTGACACGACTGGAGAACGGCCCGCCGGTGGGCTATCCGGTGCAGTTCCGCGTTACCGGCGAGCACATCGACGTGGTTCGTGGGCTGGCTCGCCAGGTCGCTGCCAAGGTCAATGAGAACCCGCACGTGGCCAACGTCCATCTGGACTGGCAGGAGCCGAGCAAGATGGTTCGGCTCAACGTCGATCAGGATCGCGCCCGCGCGCTGGGCGTGACCACTGCCGAGCTGTCCGGCTTCCTGCGACGCACCTTCACCGGTAGCAGCGTCAGCCAGTTCCGCGAAGACAACGAACTGATTGAGATCCTCCTGCGCGGCACCGAGCGCGAGCGGCTTGAGCTGTCGATGCTGCCGAGCCTGGCCATTCCCACCGAGAGCGGGCGCAGCGTGCCGCTGTCGCAGGTGGCGACGCTCGAATACGGCTTCGAGGAGGGCGTGATCTGGCATCGCAACCGTCTGCCGACGGTTACCGTGCGCGCCGACGTTTACGGAGAGCAGCAGCCAGCCGCGCTGGTGCGGGAGATCGAGCCGACGCTGGCGGAAATCCGTGATCAGCTGCCCGGCGGCTATCTGCTCGAGGTGGGCGGCACTGTCGAGGATTCCGAGCGCGGTCAGCGTTCGGTTAATGCCGGCATGCCGCTGTTCGTCATCGTCGTGCTGACCTTGCTGATGGCGCAGCTCAAGAGCTTCTCGCGCTCGGCCATGGTGTTTCTCACGGCACCGCTGGGGATCATCGGTGTGGCGCTGTTCCTGCTGTTGTTCGGCCAGCCGTTCGGCTTCGTCGCCATGCTTGGCACCATCGCCTTGTCGGGGATGATCATGCGCAACTCGGTGATTCTGGTAGACCAGATCGAGCAGGACATCGGTGCAGGTCAGGCGCGTTTCAGCGCCATCGTCGAGGCCACCGTGCGGCGCTTCCGGCCCATCGTGCTCACCGCGCTGGCGTCGGTACTGGCGATGATTCCGCTGTCGCGCAGTATCTTCTTCGGGCCGATGGCGGTGGCGATCATGGGCGGGCTGATCGTCGCCACCGCGCTGACGCTGCTGTTCCTGCCGGCGCTATACGCGGCCTGGTTCCGGGTTCGCGAAGACGAGGCGAGCGCCCGCTGACGGTGCTTATAGGGGCGCGTCTGAGTGGCGCGCTCAGATGCCTGCGGCGTTCAGCAGGCATTCGGCGGCGGCCTTGGCGTCCAGCGCCTGCTCGCCTGGCCCTTCGATATGCGCCATGCTCAGCGCGCCTTCGAGCAGGTACTGCAGCTGCCGCGCCAGCTGCGTCGCGTTAGGTGCACTCATGCGCTCCAGCAGTTCGCGCAAGTAGGCCTGCAGCTCGCCTTTGTAGGCCGCCGAGCGCTGATGGATGGGGTGCTCACGGTCCTGGTACTCGGCCGCTGCATTGATGAACAGGCAGCCGCAGAACTGCTCGCCACCATGGATCATCCCGTGCAGGCCATCGAACACGCGCAGTAGCGCTTCGCGTGGCGGCATCTTGCTGGCCCGCTCGCGCAGGCGCGTCAGCATCAGCTCGTGACGCGCCTCGAGCACGGCGAGGATCAGCTCGTCCTTGGACTTGAAGTGCTTGTACAGGGTCATCTTGGCCACGCCGGATTCGGCCAGGATGCGGTCGATACCCGTGGCGTGATAACCCTCGCGATAGAACAGATCCTCTGCGGTGTTGAGCAACTGGTCGCGCTTGTTCGATGCCATGGATACCTCCTGTGGTTCGACATTATGCGGGAGCGCTCGCCGTTCGCTCCAGCTGACCATTTTCTCATTGGTGCTTGAAGTATACAGACAGGTCTGTCTATTATCCAGTCACACCCACCAGTGAGGGCAGATACCATGAAGCGCCATGAGCGGGCGTCCTATCCCGGCGCTGCACTACCGATCCAGGCTCATTCGCGCGTTGCTGGGCTGTACCGGCATTTCGGGGCTGTAGCCGTGATGACCGCACAGAACAGAGCGCTGGCCAATGGTCGCTGGTTGCCGGGCAAGCGGAGCGGAGTGTGGCTGTTGTTGGCTGTCGCTCTGTTGCTGCCGCTGTCCGGCTCTGCCGATGACACGCAGGCAGCAGAGGGGCTGCGTTTCAGCCTGGTGAAGACAGCGCAGAGCGAAAGTGGCGATTTCCTGCTCCGCAGGGGCGGTTGGCAAGAGTTGCCCCCAACTCAGCACATCGCGGTGCTTATCGAGCATCGCGGCCATCGGTTGCTGTTCGGTACCGCCCTGGGACGGCAGATCGAGACACAGTGGAATGCCGAGCTGCCGTGGCGGACCAAGCGTTACGGGACTGTACAACCGGTGCGCGATCAGCTGGAAAAGGATCGGCTGACGGTCGATCGCATCGTGCTGGGTTGCGTGCGCTGGGAGCACGCCTCGGGCCTGGCCGATTATCCCGAGGTGCCAGTACTGGCCAGTTCGGAGACGCTTGACTACCTGGAAGCGGCGACAGCGCCGGCTGTGCTTGCCAGCCAGTTTCGCCATCCGGTGCGCTGGCAGTCGCTGGACTTCCGCTCCCGGCCGTATCTGGGGCATGCACGAAGCCTGGACCTCTATGGGGATGGGAAGCTGGTCCTGGTTCCGCTCTCCGGCCATGGGGCCGTCGGCCTTTATCTGACTCTCGACGATGGGCGTCGCTTCTTCTTCCGCGGCGACCGCCCGGAGCACAGCGCGGATGGCGTGCCGGAAGGCGTCGCAACGTTGCAGGATGCCGCCACACAGACCGCGCTCGGCTATTACCCACGCTGGGTGCAGTGAGCCGACAAAGGAGGATAAAAAAATACCGCGCGGCAGGATCGGATATAGGCGATGCTAGGACGCAAGGGCTGGACAGATCGCACCGCGCGCAAGCGCCGGCCTCGATTGTCCGGCCCGTGCCCTATGGCCGAAGTAGGTCTGCCGCTGTGAAGACGGATAGCTGCGCGCCCCTGGCGAGTGTCATCGATCTGTTGCTGGATGCCATTTGCGTTGTCGATGCGCAGGGCAACATCGTCTACGTAAATGCCGCCTGTGAGCGCATCTTCGGTTATACGCCGGAGGAAATGGTGGGCAGGCGGATGCTCGAAATGGTCTATCCCGAAGACCGTGCCCGCACCGTGGCCGCCGCTCACGAAGTCATGGCCAGCCAGCCGCTGCTGCACTTCGAAAATCGTTATGTGCGCAAGGACGGCAGCGTGGCGCACATCATGTGGTCTGCCTGCTGGTCAACAGACAACAAGCTGCGTATCGGCGTGGCGCGCGACATTACCCAGCGCAAGCAGTCCGAAGCCATGCAGGCGGCGCTCTATTCGATTTCCGAAGCTGCGCACGGAGCCAAGGATCTCGCCGCTCTCTATCAGCAGATTCATCTGACCATTGCTCGTCTGCTGCCGGTGGACGATTTCATCGTCGCCATCCGCAATGCTGCCAGCGGCGAGCTGACTTATCCCTACCAGGCGCTGGCGCTCGATTCGACCGGTCTGCCAGCGGAGCCCGCGGCGTCTCTGTGCTTTTCCGTTCTGCATGGCGCACAGCCGTTGCGCTTCAATGCTGACTCGATGCGTGCTCTGGCGCTCCCGCTCGGTGACGGGGATATCCGTGCCTGGTGGCTGGGTGTGCCGCTCAACTCGAGCGAGGGCGTGATCGGCGTGCTGTTGCTCAAGAGCACAGCGGTGCCCTACACCGAAAAGGATCAGGAGCTGTTGCAGTTCGTCTCGACCCAGGTGGTCACGGCCATTGAACGCCAGCAGCTGTATGCGAGGCTGCATCGTATGGCGCAGTACGACGAACTCACCGGGCTGCCAAATCGCGCGTGCTTCCGTGACCGCCTGAGCACGGCACTTGCGCGCGTGCGGCGCAACGGCGGGCGTATCGCCTTGCTCTATGTTGACCTGGACCGTTTCAAGCAGATCAACGATACCTACGGCCACGGCGGTGGTGATCAGCTGCTGCGTGCCGTTGCCGATCGCCTGACCGCCTGCGTGCGCGACACCGATACCGTAGCGCGTCTGGGTGGCGATGAGTTCGTCGTACTGCTGGAAAGCATCGCCGAACCGGAGGATGCCCAGCGCGTGGTCGAGAAGGTGCGTAGCGCCTTTGAACAGCCACTGAGCATCACCGGGCACAGCCTGGAGATCGGCATGAGCATCGGCATCGCGTTGTACCCGGAGGACGGCGAGACTGAGACGCAGCTGCTCAAGCAGGCCGACGATCGCATGTACCTGATGAAGGCCCGTGGGGGCCAGCAATCGGTGGACTGCGACTGATATCGGGCTTTCGTCAGAACGACTTCAGCATCCTGCCCAGCAACTCCATCGCCTGCTCGCTGCGCACATCCCATGGGTGGCCGTGATTCAGCCGCGCGCAGTTGCTAAAGCGCTGAGTCGCCGAGAAGATCGGCCCTGGTGCCAGGCTGATGCCCTGGGCCAGCGCCAGTTGCAGCAGCTGCAGCGAATCCACCTGCTCGGGAAATTCGAACCAGAGAAAGTACCCACCGCTGGGCCGCGTGACCCGTGTGCTGGCCGGGAAATGGCGGGCGGCGGAGGCGAGCATTGCGCCCTGTTGCATCTCCAATGCGTGACGTAGCTTGCGCAGGTGACGGTCGTAGCCGCCATGCTGCAGATAGTCAGCGATGGCGGCCTGGGCCGGCACGGATGGCGAGATGGTGGTCATCAGCTTGAGCCGGGCGATCTGTTCGGCATAGCGACCGCCGGCGACCCAGCCGACCCGGTAACCGGGCGCCAGGCTCTTGGAGAATGAGCCGCAGTGCATCACCAGACCTTCGCGATCATGGCTTTTCACCGGCTTGGGCGGCTCGCGGGTGAAGTACAGCTCGGCGTAGACATCATCCTCGATCAGCGGCACCTGATGGCGCTGCAACAGCTCATAGAGCTGCTGCTTCTTCGCCTCGCCCATGCTCGCACCCAGCGGGTTCTGCAGGCTGCTCATGAACCAGCAGGCCTTGATCGGCAGGTGCGCGAGGCGATCGGCGAGGATGTCCAGGTCGATGCCTTCGCGCGGGTGCACCGGGATCTCCACCGCCTTGAGCTTGAGCCGTTCCAGCACCTGCAGCGTGGCATAGAACGCTGGCGCCTCGATCGCTACCAGATCGCCCGGTTCGGTCACCACCTGCAGGCACAGATTGAGTGCCTCCATCGCACCGGTGGTGATCACCAGTTCGTCCATCGGCAGCATCACGCCGCTGACCATGTAGCGCAGGGCGATCTGTCGGCGCAAATCAGGGTTCCCCGCGGTCATCTCGGCGATCACTTCGCGTGCCGGCATGTCGCGCACGCTCTGCGCCATCGAGCGCGCTAGGCGCTGCAGGGGAAACAGCTCGGGGCTGGGGAAGGCCGAACCGAAGGGCACAGTGGCTGGGTCGCGCAGCGAGGCGAGCACCGAGAACACCAGCTCGCTGACGCCGACGTCGGTGGTCTCTGCCGGGCGGCTGCTGATGTCCGGTTCGTGCAACGGGCGCTTGGCATGTTCGCGGACGAAATAGCCCGAACGCGCCCGCGCCTGGATCAGCCCGCGGTCTTCCAATAGGTAGTACGCCTGGAACACGGTGGACGGGCTGACGCCGTAGGTGCGGCTGGCGTGGCGCACCGAGGGCACCTTTTCTCCCGGCGCGAGCACGCCACTGCGGATCAGTTCGGCAATCTCATCGGCGAATTTCTCGTAGCGCTTCATCGTGTCCGGGCCGTGGCGGTTGGGCATGGCCAGTCTACTGGCGCAGCGCCGCGATGGGGGCGACGAAGGTGCTCGGTGTGCTCACCCGACTGCTCGGCTCGGCGATGTCGCTGACCTCGAAGCGCAGCTCGCGGCTGAAGTCCCGGGCGTTGTCGAGCAGCGCGACGCTGACCGGCAGATCGGCGATCTCGCCCGGGGCCAGGACGATCTCGCGCGGTCCCTGCAGCGCGAACGGCCCACCCTCAAGCCCGAGCGCATAGCGGCGCGGCTGCTGCGTCTTATTGATCAGCTTGAGGCGATACATGTTCTCGATCTGGCCCTGCATGTTCTCGCGGTACAGCGTGCGATCGCGGGTGACGTCCAGCTGCAGCTGCGGCCGCGCGTCCAGTGCCCAGACGAAGGCCGCGATCATGGCGATCAGCGCCACGGCATAGCCGACCAGCCGTGGACGGAAGAAGCGGGTGATGCCGCCCTTGAGCGCGCGTTCGGAACTGTAGCGCAGCAGGCCGCGGGCGTAACCCATCCGGTCCATGACGCTGTCGCAGACATCGATGCAGGCGCCGCAGCTGATGCAGTCCAGCTGCAGGCCGTCGCGGATGTCGATGCCGGTGGGGCAGACCTGCACGCACAGCGTGCAGTCGACGCAATCGCCAAGGCCCTGTGCCCGCGGATCGGCGCCCTTGCGCCGCGCACCGCGGTTCTCGCCACGGGCGGCATCGTAGGAAACCAGCAGGGTGTCGGCATCGAACATCACGCTCTGGAAGCGCGAGTAGGGACACATATGCAGGCACACCTGCTCGCGCAGCCAGCCGGCATTGATGTAGGTCGCGGCGGTGAAGAACAGCAGCCAGAAGGCAGTGGTGGCACCGGCGTCGAAACGGCCGAGGTCGGCCACCAGCTCGCGCACCGGCGTGAAGTAGCCGACGAAAGCCAGGGCCGTGGCCAGGCTGATCGCCAGCCACAGCGTGTGCTTGGCGGCACGGCGCAGCAGCTTGGCAGGCGACCAGGGCGCGGCGTCGAGCTTGATGCGCTGCAGGCGATCACCCTCGGTGAGCTTTTCCACCCACATGAACATCCAGGTCCAAGTGCTCTGCGGGCAGGCGTAGCCGCACCAGATGCGCCCGGCCAGCACGGTGATGAAGAACAGGCCGAACGCAGCGATGATCAGAATCGCCGAAAGCAGGATGAAATCCTGCGGCCAGAAGGTGGCGCCGAAGATATGGAACTGTTGCCGGTCCAGATCCCAGAGCACCGCCTGGCGGCCGTTCCAGTTCAGCCAGACGGTGCCGAAGTAGAGCAGCATCAGCAGGGCGCCGCCCAACAGGCGCAGGTTGCGGAAGCGGCCGCTGAAACTGCGTGTATGAATGGGCCCGCCGCTTTGCGCGGGCGTCAGGCGGATCGGTTGGCTCGGATCAACGGTTTCGATGATCTGCGCGGGTATGCGGTCGGTCATTTGGCTTCGCCCCATAGGCTTTTCAGGCGAGGCGATGATCCCTGCGAAGGGGAGCGCATAACAGACTCAGATGGACCGAGGAAATACGGATCAGATGAATGCCCTGTGTGCGCCTTCAGGCCTTGTGCTGCCACGGCTTGACCTGTGTCAGTGGACTGTGTCGCAATCAGCTGATCCGCTTTTTTTTGGGCCTATCTGCACCTGTTCTGTCGCGGCTCGGGCGGTCATAGTCGAGACCTTTTGCCAAGCAACGAGGAGCTAGCGTCATGATGTCTGACCTGCCGCCGATGGAGCACCGTCGATGATTCTCAAGGGCCTGACCTGGCTGGTACTGCTGCAACTGCTCGGAAATCTGATCAATCTGGTGCTGCTGCCGGCATTGCCGGGGCCGATCATCGGCATGCTGTTGCTGTTCGGCTTGTTGCTGCTGCGCCGCAGCATTCCCGAGTCGCTGGAGAAAACCGCGGCGCTGCTGCTGCAGTATCTGCCGCTGCTGCTGATCGTGCCCGCAGCCGGAATCATGACCAGTGGCTCCGCACTATTGGATGATCTGCCGGCGATTGCCGCCGGGCTGGTGCTGTCGTTGCTGATCACTGTGCCGTTCTGCGGCTGGCTGATGCAGCGGCTGATTCGCCGGCTCGACCTCAAGCGGGAGGATCAGGCATGACGGTTCTCGACTGGCAAACGGCCTGGGCGGCCGTCGTGGTGCACCCGCTGTTCTCCGTGGCGCTGACCCTGATCGCGTTCCAGCTGGCGCTGATGCTCTATCGGCGCAGCGGCTGGCTGGTGCTGCAGCCGGTGATGGTCGGCATGCTGCTGGTGGTCGGCACACTGACCCTGGTGGACCTCGACTATGCGCGCTACCGCGAGGGCGCTTCGCTGGTCGCCATGCTCCTCGGCCCGGCGACCGTGGCGCTGGCGGTACCGCTGCATCGTCACCTCAAGCGGATTCAGCAATTGTTCTGGCCGATTGTCATCACCCTGGCCGTCGGCGGCGTGCTCAGCGTGGTGCTGACGTTGGCGATCGCCTGGGCGCTGGGCGCACAGATGCCGGTGCTGATGAGCCTGGCGCCGAAGTCGGCGACCATGCCGATTGCCATGCTGGTGGCCGAGCAGCTCGGCGGCCTGGCGTCGCTGGCGGCGGTATTCGTCATGCTTACTGGCGTTATCGGCACGGCGCTGGGGCCGCTGTTGCTGCGCTGGGCCGGTGTCGATCATCCCGCTGCTCGGGGTCTGAGTTATGGCATCAATGCGCACGCCATCGGTACGGCACGGGCGTTGGAGGAGGGCGACGAATGCGGCGCTTTCGCGGCACTGGGGATGAGCCTGCTGGGCATTCTGATCGCATTGCTGCTGCCTTTCGCCCTGGGTTGAGTCGCTGCCATCGGTGTTGCTGACCAAGCGCGCGAAATACGGGCGCTTCAGCCCTCACGTGGCACTGGCTAGCGCCCGGTCCGACCCGTTAAAGTAGGCGGCGGTCGCTTGACCGTGCACAGGGTGCAAACCATGAAATTGCGGATGTTCCAGGTCGATGCTTTCACCGCTGAACGTTTCCGGGGCAATCCCGCGGCGGTGATCCCCCTGCAAGCCTGGCTGTCGGACGAGTTGATGCAAGCCATCGCCGCCGAAAACAACCTTTCCGAAACCGCCTTCTTCGTCCGTGAAGCGGACGGGGCGTTTCACATCCGCTGGTTTTCGCCGCTTACCGAGATCGATTTCTGCGGGCATGCCACCCTGGCCAGCGCCTTCGTGCTGCTGGAGCAAGACCTGGCACAGGCGCCGCTGGTTTTCCGCGCTGCGGCCGTGGGCGATCTGAGCGTGCAGCGGCGGGCTGACGGTCTGCTGGAAATGAGCTTCCCCAACCGCGCGCCAGATCTTGTTGCCGAACCGCCAGCGGCATTGTTGCAGGGGCTTGGATGCGAGCCAGACGCAGTGCTGCGCAACCAGCAGGCCTGGTTCGCCGTCTACCGCGACGAACAGCAGGTGCGCATGTTGACGCCTGACCTCGACGCGCTGCGCACGCTGGCGCCGCTGGATGTAGTGGTGACCGCACCAGGGCGCGAACAGGATTTCGTCTCGCGCTACTTCTGGCCAGCCAATGGTGGCGCCGAAGATCCGGTGACCGGTTCCATTCACGCCGGACTCGCGCCGTACTGGGCAGGGCAGCTGGGGCGCAATGAACTGGTGGCACTGCAGGCCTCGGCGCGTACCGGCATCCTGCACTGTCGGGTCGAGGCGGATCGTGTGATGGTGGCCGGGCAGGCCGTGCTCTTTCTCGACGGCACCATCGAACTTTAAACAACTATTTTTCATGCATTGCGGGCGGCCCGAGGCCGGCGTGATGGGTGTGCCTGTGTGTGGCTGATCGGTCCAACCTATGAGATTGCGAAACGTGATGATGAAAAGGCTGCTGCCGTTTGTCCTGCTTGCCGGTGCGATGAGTCCGTTCGCCTTTGCGGCGCCGCCGGCATTGCCGCTGGACGACCGCCAGGCGCTGATCGAAACCCTGCTCGAACGTATGACCCTGGCGGAGAAGATCGGCCAGCTGCGCCTGATCAGCATCGGTGGCGACATGCCGCGCGAACGAATCGCCGAGGAAATCGCCGCCGGACGTATCGGCGCCACCTTCAACTCCGTCACCCGCGCCGATAACCGCCCGATGCAGGATGCAGCGCTGCGCAGTCGTCTGGGCATCCCGATCTTTTTCGCCTATGACGTCATTCACGGCCACCGCACCATCTTCCCGATCAGTCTGGCCCTGGCGTCCAGCTGGGACCTCGAGGCGATTGCCCTGAGCGGTCGCGTATCGGCCATCGAAGCCAGCGCCGATGGCCTGGACCTGACTTTTGCGCCGATGGTCGACATCACCCGTGATCCACGCTGGGGGCGGACCTCGGAAGGCTTCGGCGAAGACCCCTACCTGGTCTCGCAGATCGCCGGCACGCTGGTGCGCGCCTATCAGGGCGAGCGCCTCTCCGCTGCAGACAGCGTGATGGCCAGCGTCAAGCACTTCGCCCTGTATGGCGCCGTCGAAGGCGGGCGCGACTACAACGTGGTCGATATGAGCCCGCAGCGCATGCATCAGGATTACCTGCCGCCATACCGCGCGGCGGTCGACGCTGGCGCTGGCGGCGTGATGGTGGCGCTGAATACGGTCAACGGCATGCCGGCCAGTGCCAACCGCTGGCTGTTGCGTGATCTGCTGCGGGATGACTGGGGCTTCCGCGGGCTGAACATCAGCGATCACGGCGCCATCGACGAACTGCTGCGCCACGGTGTGGCCCGCGATGGCCGCGAGGCCGCGCGCCTGGCGATCGAGGCGGGCATCGACCTGAGCATGCACGACTCGCTCTACCTGCAGGAACTGCCGGGGCTGGTCGAGCGCGGCGAGGTGCCGATCGAGCTGATCGACCAGGCCGTGGGCCGGGTGCTCGGCGCCAAGTACGACCTCGGGCTGTTCCATGATCCCTATCGCCGCATCGGCCAGGCAGCGGACGACCCGGTCGAGGTCAATGCCGAAAGCCGCCTGCATCGCCAGGCGGCGAGGCGAGTGGCGCGCGATTCGCTGGTCCTGCTGGAGAACCCCGAGCAGACGCTGCCATTGCGCAAGGACGCGACGATTGCGCTGGTCGGGCCGCTGGCCGATTCCCACGTCGACATGCTCGGCAGCTGGTCGGCCGCCGGGGTCGCGGCGCAGACGGTGACCCTGCGCCAGGGGCTGGAAGCCGCTGTCGGCAAGGGCGGCCAGATCATCCATGCCCGCGGCGCCAGCGTCACCGACGATGCCGGCATGATCAAGTACCTGAACTTCCTCAACTGGGACCGCCCGGAAGTCTCGCTGGACCCGCGTACGCCGCAGGCGATGATCGACGAGGCGGTACGCGCCGCGCGCGAGGCCGATGTCATCGTTGCCGCAGTGGGCGAGGCGCGCGGCATGTCCCACGAATCGTCCAGCCGCACCAGCCTTGCGCTGCCAGCCAGCCAGCAGGCGTTGCTCGAAGCACTGGTCGCCACCGGCAAACCCTTGGTGGTGGTGCTGATGAACGGGCGGCCGTTGCAGCTTGGCTGGGTCAAGGAGCACGCCGATGCGGTGCTGGAAACCTGGTTCGCCGGCACCGAGGGCGGCCACGCGATAGCCGATGTGCTGTTCGGCGCGCACAACCCGTCCGGCAAGCTGCCGATCTCCTTCCCGCGCTCGGTCGGCCAGATCCCGACCTATTACAACCACCCGCGGTTGGGCCGTCCCTATGTCGAAGGGCGCCCAGGCAACTACACCTCGCAGTATTTCGAGGAGCCCAACGGTGCGCTTTACCCCTTCGGTTATGGCCTGAGCTACACCGATTTCGAGCTGTCAAAACCGCAGCTTTCACGCCGCACGCTGAACCGGGGGCAGAAGCTGGAGGTCAGCGTAACGGTGAAGAACACGGGCGCGCGAGCCGGCGCAACGGTCGTGCAGCTCTATCTGCAGGATCTCGTCGGCTCCAGCGTTCGCCCGGTCAAGGAACTCAAGGGCTTCACGAAGCTCATGCTGGAGCCTGGCGAGACGCAGCTGGTGCGCTTCGTGCTCGGCGAGGAGGATCTGAAGTTCTATGACGCGCGACTCGACCATGTGGCAGAGCCAGGCGAGTTCGAAGTCCAGCTGGGGCTCGATTCACAGTCGGTGCTCAGCGAGCGTTTTGAATTGTTGTAAGAAATATCCTGTATGCAGCGAGCCTGCCGTTGCGTTTGTTGGCGCAGCGGTTTGACCGGCTAGGCTGTATGCAGCCAAACCACAGCGAAGCAGAGCGGACTCTGCACAAACCTGTAATTCGGAGGCGGTGTGTTACGCATTTTTCAGTGGAAGACGGGATCGCAGTCGGCACGCATGCTGGCGGGGCTGGCCGGCGGATTGTGCATGCTGCTGGCCGGCAACGCGCTGGCTTTCGGGCTCGATGATGTAGCCGAACGGGCACAGGCGCTGGCTGCCAGCGGTTACGAAGAGCCGGTCAGCAACCTGCCCGCTGAGCTGCGCAAGATGGCATTCGCCGATTATCAGCGGCTGCGCTTCAACCCCGAGCATGCCTACTGGAAGGATGCCGAGACGCCATTCCACCTGCAGTTCTATCACCAGGGCATGCATTTCGACACGCCGGTGCGGATCAACGAAATCACCGCCACGGACGTTCGCGAGATCCGCTACGACCCGGCAATGTTCCAGTTCGATGGCGTCGAGATCGATCCTGCCGCCCTGGAAGGGCTCGGTTTCGCCGGCTTCAAGGTGCTCTATCCGCTGAACAAGAAGGACAAGCAGGACGAGGTGATGACCCTGCTCGGCGCCAGCTACTTCCGCATCATCGGCAAGGGCCAGTGGTACGGGCTGTCCGCGCGTGGGCTGGCGATCGATACGGCACTGCCGGTGGGCGAGGAGTTCCCGCGCTTTCGTGAGTTCTGGGTCGAACGGCCGCAGGCTGATCGGCGCAATCTGGTGATCTACGCGCTGCTCGACTCGCCGCGCGCCACCGGTGCCTATCGCATGGTGCTGACGCCGGGCAAGGACAGCACGCTGGATGTGCAGGCCAAGGTGTATCTCCGCGAGCCGGTCGGCAAGCTCGGTATTGCGCCGCTGACCAGCATGTTTCTGTTCGGCGCCAATCAGCCCAGCGATTCGCTGAACTTCCGGCCACAACTGCATGATTCCGAGGGTCTGGCGATCCATGCCGGCAATGGCGAATGGCTCTGGCGTCCGCTGAACAATCCGAAGCGTCTGGCGGTGAGTGCCTTCAGCGTGGAAAACCCGCGTGGTTTTGGGCTGATGCAGCGCACTCGCGATTTCAACCGCTACGAAGATCTGGACGACCGCTATGAGCTGCGCCCGAGCGGCTGGGTCGAGACCCGTGGCGACTGGGGCAAGGGCCACGTAGAGCTGGTGGAAATCCCGACGCCTGACGAAACCAATGACAATATCGTCGCCTTCTGGTCCCCCGAGAAGCAGCCGGAGCCCGGCCAATCGCTGGATCTGGAGTATCGCCTGCACTTCTCCATGGACGAACCCAGCCTGCACGACCCGAAGCTGGCCTGGGTGCAGCAGACCCGCGTTTCGGCAGGCGACGTCAAGCAGGCCAACCTGATCCGCCAGCCGGACGGCAGTACCGCACTGATCGTGGACTTCGTCGGTCCGGTGCTTGAGCAGCTGGCCGAGGATGCGCCGGTGACCACCCGCGTCAGCATCGACGACAACGCCGAACTGGTGGAAAACAATCTGCGCTACAACACCGTCACCAAGGGCTGGCGCCTGACGTTGCGACTGAAGGTGCGCGACCCTGCGCGACCGGTGGAAATGCGCGCAGCACTGGTCGATGGTGAAAAGACCCTTTCCGAAACCTGGACCTACCAGATTCCTCCCCATGAATGAGCAGGCTGCAATGAACGGCGTGGCTGAAGGCTATTGCGATGGCCTGGCGTTGCAGGACGTCGAAGACCCCGCCAGATATCGGCGGACGGCGGAGCAGGGCGGCCTGCTTGCGCTACACGATGAGCTGTCCGAGGACGTGCGTGAGGGGCGCGGCTCTTCGCGCCGCCTGCTCGATTCGGTGGTGGCGCGGCTACGGCTGGGCTGGGGCGACCTGTTCGACCGCGCCGGGGTGATCGCCGAAGATCATCAGGGGCGCGCCTACGTGCAGTCGACCCCGCCAATCGTGCGTACGCGCATGGTGCCGGAGCCCTGGCACACCAACATCCTGCGCCGTGGCTGGCGTCGAATGCTGGGTCGCACGCCGCCTCGCCGGCAGTTCGAGCCCAGCCCGCAGCCGCTCGATGAAGCGCGCTGGCGGCGCGTGGCGGCCCTGCGTCGCTCGGCTCTGCTGTTGCTGATGCTGGGCCAGACTGCCTTCGCTACCTGGCAGATGAAGGCGGTGCTGCCTTACCAGGGCTGGTTCCTGGTGGACCTGCAGGACGTCTATGTGCAGCCGCTGGCCGAGTCGGCACGGCAGATCCTGCCGTATGTGGTGCAGACCAGCATCCTGCTGCTCTTCGCGCTGCTGTTCTGCTGGGTATCGGTAGGCTTCTGGACGGCGCTGATGGGCTTCTTCCAGCTGTTGCGCGGCAAGGATCGTTACAGCATCTCCGCCAGCAGCACCGGCACCGAAACGATTCCGGCCGAGGCGCGCACGGCGCTGGTGATGCCGATCGCCAACGAGGACGTGCCGCGGGTGTTCGCCGGCCTGCGGGCGACCTACGAGTCGCTCAAGGCGACCGGTGAGCTGGAGCACTTCGACATCTTCGTGCTCAGCGACAGCAACGACCCGGACACCTGCGTCGCCGAACAGAAAGCCTGGGTCGAGCTGTGCCGGGCGGTGGATGGCTTCGGCCACATCTTCTACCGACGCCGTCGGCGCCGGGTGAAGCGCAAGAGCGGCAATATCGACGACTTCTGCCGTCGCTGGGGCAGCAGCTACCGCTACATGGTGGTGCTGGACGCCGACAGCGTGATGAGCGGTGAATGCCTGACCAGCCTGGTGCGGCTGATGGAAGCCAACCCCAACGCCGGCATCATTCAGAGTGCGCCCAAGGCTTCCGGCATGGACACCCTCTATGCGCGGATGCAGCAGTTTGCCACGCGCGTCTACGGCCCGCTGTTCACGGCCGGGCTCAACTTCTGGCAGCTGGGCGAATCGCATTATTGGGGCCATAACGCGATCATCCGGGTCAAACCCTTCATCGAGCATTGCGCGCTGGCGCCGCTGCCGGGAACCGGCTCCTTTGCCGGTGCGATCCTTTCCCATGACTTCGTCGAAGCGGCGCTGATGCGCCGGGCCGGGTGGGGCGTGTGGATCGCCTATGACCTGCCGGGAAGCTATGAGGCGCTGCCGCCCAACCTGCTCGACGAGCTCAAGCGGGACCGGCGCTGGTGTCATGGCAACCTGATGAACTTCCGCCTGTTCATGGTTCGCGGCGTGCATACGGTGCATCGCCTGGTGTTCCTCACCGGCGTGATGTCCTACTTGTCCGCGCCGTTGTGGTTCCTCTTCCTGCTGCTATCCACCGGCCTGCTGGCGATCCATACGCTGATGGAGCCGGAGTATTTCCTGCAGCCCAACCAGCTCTATCCGTTGTGGCCACGCTGGCATCCGGAAGAAGCCATCGCGCTGTTCTCGGCGACCATGACCCTGCTGTTCCTGCCCAAACTGCTCAGCGTGCTGCTGATCTGCATCCAGGGCGCGCAAGCCTACGGTGGACGGCTGCGGCTGCTGTTGTCGATGCTGATCGAGACGCTGTTCTCGGTGCTGCTGGCGCCGGTGCGCATGCTATTCCATAGCGTGTTCGTCACCGCGGCGTTCCTCGGCTGGTCGGTGCAATGGAATTCGCCGCAGCGCGGCGATGACGCGACGCCCTGGGGCGAGGCATTGCGCCGGCACGGCTCGCAGATCGTCATCGGGGTGCTGTGGACGGCGCTGGTGGCCTGGCTGGATGCGGCCTTCCTCTGGTGGCTGGCGCCCATTGTGGTGTCGCTGATGCTCTCGGCACCGGTTTCAGTGATTACCAGCCGCACCGGTCTCGGCCTGGCGGCGCGGCGGCGCCAGCTGTTCCTGATCCCGGAGGAATACGCGCCGCCCACCGAGCTCGCCAACACCGACCTCTATCAGCAGCAGAACCAGGCCAATGCCTTGCGTGAAGGTTTCCTCGTCGCGGTAGTCGACCCGCTGTACAACGCCCTGGTTTGCGCCATGGCGCGGGCACGGCATGCCAAGGTGGTGCCGGCTGCAGATCACCTACGTGAGCAGCGTCTTGCAGAAGTGCTCGCGGCCGGACCTTCAGGCGAAAAAGCCGAAGCGGCGCGCTGGCGGCTGCTCAACGACCCGGACGGAATGGCGCTGTTGCACCAATACGCCTGGGATGATCCGGCCGGTGGGACCTGGCTTGCCCGTTACCGCAAGCAGTACCCGCACGGGGTGTCGCGTGGGGAACTGACCGAGCCTCGCTAAGCTGTCTGTCCATGCGGCTCGCTTGGGGCCGCATGGACGTTCTGCTCAATCGTCGCGGGTGAGCACTTCGAGCAGCTCGATTTCGAAATGCAGGTCGGAATTCGGTGGAATGTGTGCACCAACCTGGCGCTCGCCGTAGCCCAAGTGCGCCGGCACGAATAGCCTGCGTTTGCCGCCGACCTTCATGCCCATCAAACCGATATCCCAGCCCTTGATCACCCGGCCGGTGCCTATCACGCACTGGAAGGGCTTGCCGCGCGGATAGGAACTGTCGAACTCGGAACCATCGCTGAGTGTGCCGCGGTACTGGGTCGTGATCAGCGCACCCTTGACGATCTCTTTGCCCTCGCCGAGCTGGATATCCTCGATTTGCAGTTCTTCGCTCATTCGCACTTTCCTGTACAGGTTGCCAAGGCGCCGTTTTTGGCAGGTTCGTGCAGCGTAGGCAAGTGCTGGTGGGGCGCTGTCGGCGCGGAGCGGATATCGCGATACTCGTGGGAGCCTAAATATCGAATAGCTCGATAATTATTGGCGGAAAATTGCGCACATCATCGATCTGGGTGGATGGATCATCCGCATCACAGATTTTGGCCAGCCACTGGCGGCCACTTCCACTTCGGAGGCTCAGATGATCGAACGACGTTCCTATGCAGAGCTTGGCGCTGCTCAGCATGGCTGGCTGAACGCCCGCCACCATTTTTCCTTCGCGGGTTATCACGACGCCGAGCGTATGCGCTGGGGCCGTCTGCGCGTATGGAACGACGACAGCATCGCGCCGCAGTCGGGCTTCGAGCCGCATTCGCACCGGGACATGGAAATCATCACCTATGTCCGCCAGGGCGCCATCACCCATGAAGACAGCCTCGGCAACCGCGGCCGTACCGTCGCCGGCGATGTGCAGGTGATGAGCGCCGGCACCGGCATCGTGCATAGCGAGTACAACCTGGAGGATGTGGAAACCCGCATTTTCCAGATCTGGATTCATCCGCAGCAGACCGGCCTGCCGCCGGCCTGGGGCACTCGCCAGTTCCCCACCGGCGAGCGCGCCGGCGCCTTCGTCACGCTCGCTAGTGGCCTGCCCGGCGATGACGAGGCGCTGCCGATTCGTGCCGAGGCCAGGCTGGCAGCGGCTACGCTTGCTGCAGGGCAGAGCACCGACTACGAGATCGCTGACGGGCGCCGCGTGTATCTGGTGCCTGCCAGTGGCCGTATCGAGGTCAACGGGCTCGAAGTTGCCGCAGGCGATGGCGTTGCCGTGCGCGACGAGGCGCGGCTGACCATCAGAGCAGTGGAAAAAAGCGAAATCGTCCTGGTCGAGTCGCGCTGACGCATCGCGTCGGAACGACCCGCCTGCGGCGTTATCACAGTCAGAACCTTATTCAGACCACCCACCGAAAGAGGAAATAAAGATGGCGAAGATTCTCGTGCTCTATCACTCAATGTACGGCCACATCGAAACCATGGCCAATGCCGTAGCCGAAGGCGCCCGCCGTGTCCCAGGTGCCGAGGTGACCATCAAGCGCGTGCCGGAAACCATGCCCGAAGATGCCTTCCGCAATGCCGGCGGCAAGGTCGATCAGGCGGCTGACATCGCCGATCCGAACGAGCTGCCGAACTACGATGCGATCATCTTCGGTACCCCGACCCGCTTCGGCAACATGTCCGGGCAGATGCGCAACTTCCTCGACCGCACCGGCGGCCTGTGGGCCAAGGGCGCGCTGCACGGCAAGGTCGCCAGTGTGTTCGCCTCGACCGGCACCGGCGGCGGTCAGGAGATGACCATCACCTCGACCTGGACCACCCTGGCGCACCACGGCATGGTCATCGTGCCGACCGGTTATGGCATCAGCGAGTTCTTCGACATCTCCGCAACCAACGGCGGCACGCCCTATGGCGCCACGACCATCGCCGGCGGCGACGGCTCGCGTCAGCCTTCGGAGAAGGAACTGACCATCGCGCGCTACCAGGGCGAGCACGTGGCGAAGATCACCAGCAAACTGGTGGGCTGACCGCTTTAGCTGTGCCTACGCTGGGCCCCGTCCGGGTCCCAGCAGCAGGCCGTACATCAGTTCGTCGACGAAGCGGTTGTCGCTGCTGCGCTTGTAAGCGGCGCGCTGCGTGCCTTCGTAGACGAAACCGAAGCGCTCGTAGAAGGCAATCGCCCGCGGGTTGTCCGCTTCCACCGTCAATTCCACACGACGAATGCCGCTGGCGGCCAGCTTGCCGAGGGCTTCCTGCATCATCCGCCGCGCCAGGCCGCTGCCCCTGACCTCGGGCGCGACGGCCAGGGTGCCGAGGTATGCCACATGGGCGGCACGGCCCAGATGGCGCTGCACCTTGTAGAAACCCTGCACCACGCCGTGGTCTTCGAAGACATAGAAGCTGGCGCTTTCGAACAACGGCTCGAAAACCTTGCCGAAGTGCTCACGCGGCATGGGATCGAAGCCCAGGTAGGGCACCACGTCCGGGTGCATGTAGATGTCGTAGACCCGCTGCTGATCGGCGGGCGTGGCAAGGCGGCGCATGGGATTCTCCGGTATGGGGCGGGCCCAGCATAGCCGGGTTGCGGAAGAAACTGCCCTGCATCAGTCACCGCGCGGCGATTGAGGTGATAATGGCCGCCGTTCATCTTTTGACTCAGCCAAGGACATCGCCCGTGGTGCTATTCGAGATCGTTCCGCTCAGCCCCGAAACCTATCGCCAGCAGACCCGGCGCAGCACGCTGATCGTCGCGGCGACCTTCGCCGCTCTCGCCATGGGCCTGGCTACCCTGGCCGTGGCGCTGTTCGGTGAGCCCGGTGGCGACAACCTGCGGCTGAACATCATTGGCGTCGTGGCCGGATTGGCGCTGACGATCGGAATCGTTCGGTGGCTGTACTGGCGGCAGCCGTGGATGGCCGCGGCCGTGTACGGCTGGCAGCTCAAGCGCAGCCTGATGCGGGTGACCAACATGATGCATCAGGTCAAGGCAGGTGTGAGTGCGGACGATCCGGACGCGATGAAGCTGCTGCGCTTCTATCACATGGGACTGACGCAGATGCATCGGCTCGATGGCAACTCCCATGGCCTCAGCGAATCGGTGGCCGAGATCGATCGTCACCGCGAAACGATGGAGGCGCTGCACATGGACATCGACCAGCCACGCCTGGAGTCCGCGTGGCTGGAGCGGGTCGGGCAGATCCAGGCGAAGCGCTGAGACGCAAGGGGCGGTTGGGTGAGAGTGTGAGCGGCAGCGCTTCCCTGCGCTGCCGTCGATCGGGTAACCGTGTCGCTGCGCGATTGAGCGGGCGGCGTTACCAGAGTGCCAGGGTGTAGTTGAGGATCACCCGGTTCTCGTCGATAGCGGTCTTGAGGCCGTTCCCCGATCTGAAGCTCAGATTGCGCCACTGCACGCTCAGGCCCTTCAAGGCACCGCTCTGCACGACATAGGTGATGTCGCTGTCGCGCTCCCATTCCTCGCCGCTGCGGCTGAAGTTCGTCCTGGCGTTGCGTCCATCGACGTAGCGGGTCATGAAGGACAACCCGGGCAGGCCCAGCGCGGCAAAGTTGTAGTCATAGCGCAGCTGCCAGGAGTCCTGGTCGGCATGGGTGAAGTCATGCAGGGTGACCAGGTTGACGACATAGGCGGCGCCGCCATTGAGCGATGGGAAGCGGCTGTCGCCGGACTGGATCTGCCAGCCGGCACTGACCCTGTGCCCGCCATGGCTGAGACCAACGATGCCGTTGAAGTTGCGGTTGTCGATTTCGCCGGCACGCTCTTCGCCATCGCCGCGGCTGTCGAAGTAGCGCAGGTCGGTGCGCAGGCTGAAGCCGTTGCCCAGCGACGTATTATGGACCAGCCCGACGAACTGCTGGCGGTAGATATTTTCCAGATTGCCGTAGTAATAGCTGACTGCCAGTTGTGGGTTGATCGCGTAGCTGCCGCCGGCAAAGTCGAAGGCGTCACTGGTGGCGCTGCCGAAACCGATCTTTTCTCGCGCCGAGGAATCCCGTGGATTGGCCTGAGTGAGCCGTCCGCCATCGAACGTCAGGCCGTCCAGCGCCTGTGAGGTCAGCATGCCGCCCTGGAATGTCGAAGGCAGCAGGCGGGTGTCGTTGAAGATCACCACGGGAAGCCAGGGCTGCAGGGTGCCCAGGCGCAGCACATTCTGGTCGACGCGCAGCTTCGCCGTCAGGCCCAGTTCGCTGTAGTCATCGACCGGCTCCTTGCTGGTCGGACCGAACGGCAACAGGCCGGTACCGCGGCGATCGCTGCTGGAATCCAGCTTCACGCCCAGCTCGCCGATGGCGTCCAGCCCAAGGCCAATCGGCCCCTCGGTGAAACCGGATTCGAAGCGGGTAACGAAACCCTGCGCCCATTCGGCGGCCTTGGCCTGTTTGGCGCCATCCTGGCGAAAATCACGGTTCAGGTAGTAGTTGCGCAGCTGCAGGCTGGCCTTGCTGTCGTCGATGAAATCGGCCATCACGGCAGGTGCGGTGAGCAGGCAGGGCGCGCCCAGCAGGCAGGCGAGGGCGCGCGAGCCAACGGATTGGATGCGGTTCATTGTTGTTATTCCCGGTTGAGGTTGAAGCTGCTTGTGTGCGGGCTTGCTGGCAGCGTTGCCCGTCTGGCGACGCCGGCAGTTTCAGCGACCTGCCGGCTGTTCCCTTTGTTGCGGGCGGCTGCGACGGACGCCTCGGAATCCGCCGCGGTCTCTCTTGCTTCGATCAGGCGCCTTGAGCAACCACTCGGTTGAGCGTGCCGGTCGGTTGTGCGGCCGCTTTGAGCGGGCTGCTCTCGTCGACCACGGCGAGGTGCGCCTCGTGGGTGCGGTCGATGAGGAAGAACGAGCCGATCAGGCCCAGCGTCACCGCGAAGAGCACGTAGAACACCGGCGCGATGGCCATGCCGGTGTTCTGGATCAGCCAGGTCACGATGAACTGGGCAAAGCCGCCGAAGATCATCACTGCAAGGTTGTAGGCCAGTGCCAGGCCGGTCGAGCGCACGCCAGCAGGGAACTGTTCGGCCACGGCGGCAGAGAAGGGGCCGAAGAACACGGCGAGCAGCGAGCATAGGATCAGCTGCATGGTCAGCAGACGGCCGAACGAGGGCGCTGCATGAATCCAGCTGAACAGCGGATAGAGCGCGACCAGCAGGCCCAGCGTGGCGACGATCATCAGCAGCTTGCGGCCGACCCGGTCGGATAGCGCACCGAATACCGGCATCAGCAGCGTCAGTACCGCGACGGCGACGACCTGAGCGGTGAAGGCGTCCTTCAGTTGCATGCCCAGCTGGCGGTTGGCGAAGGTCGGCATGTAGACCAGGATCACGTAGAAGGCCACGGTGCCGCAGACCGTCAACGCCATCACGGTGACCACCTGACGCAGGTGCGAGCGCAGCATGCGGGCCAGTGACTGCTTCTCCTTCGGTGCCTGGCGGGCCTCAAGGAAGGCCTCGGTTTCCGACAGATTGCGTCGCATCCATAGACCGACCGGGCCGATGATCAGACCGATGATGAACGGAATCCGCCAGCCCCAGCTGTCCAGGTCTTCGGGCGACAGGTTGCTGGTCACCAGCGCGGTTACGCCGGCGCCGCAAAATACTGCCAGGCCCTGGCCGAACATCTGCCACGAGCCATACAGGCCACGGCGGTTGGCCGGTGCGCTCTCGATCAGGAACGACGTCGCGCTGGCGAACTCACCGCCGGTGGCGAAGCCTTGCATCAGGCGCGCCAGGACGATGAGCAACGGCGCGGCAATGCCGATCGCGGCGAACGGAGGAGCGAAGGCGATCATCGCGATGGAGAGCGTCATCAGGCTGATGATCAGCTGCAGCGCGGCCTTGCGGCCCTTGCGGTCGGCATAGATGCCGAGCAGCACGCCGCCGATCGGGCGCATGAAAAAGCCCACACCGAAGGTGGCGGTTGCCATCAGCAGGGCGCTGTATTCGCTTTCGGCGGGAAAGAACAGGCGTGAAATCACCACGGCGAGGAAGCCGAAGACGATGAAGTCGTACCATTCCAGTGCGTTGCCGATGACGGCTGCAAGAACCTGATTCTTGCGGGGTGCTGCGGTTGAATTGCTCATGCTGTCGTGTCCTGCTTGTTGTTATGCCACGTCGCGGAACGATCTCAGCAGCCGAAGAACCGGCTGCCGAGCGTCAGCCAGAAGGCTGCGCCCGGCGCCAGGCAGGCATCATTGAAATCGTAGTGAGGGTTGTGCACGCTGCAAGGCCCAAGGTGTTCTCCACCACCGAAGCCGTTGTCGCCGTTGCCGATCAGCAGGTAACAACCCGGTACCTGCTGCAAGATGAAAGCGAAGTCTTCGCTGCCGCTGATGGGCGCACCATCGACCTCCACCCGCTCATCGCCCACCAGCGCGCGCGCCGCTTCGACCGCCAGGCACGTCTCGCGCGCACTGTTGATCAGCACCGGGTAGCCGCGCTCGTAAAGCACTTCGCAGGTGACGCCAAAAGCCGCGGCCTGTCCTTCGACGAGCGCGCGGATGCGCATTTCGAGCAGGTCGCGAACGTCCGGGCGCAGGGCGCGCACGCTGAGCTCCATCTCGGCGGTTTCGGGAATCACGTTGTAGGTGTTGCCAGCAGCGATGCGTCCGACGCTGATCACTGCCGCGTCGACCGGATCGACGTTGCGCCCGACGATGCTTTGCAAGGCGAGCACGGTGGCCGCTGCGGGCAGCATCGGGTCGATTGCCATATGCGGCAGCGCACCATGCCCGCCCTTGCCGTTGAAGCGAATCACTACCCGGTCGGAGGAAGCCATGAACGGCCCTTCGCGAAAGCGGAAGTGGCCGGTCGGGATGCCCGGATAGTTGTGCATGGCGAAGACCGCATCGCAGGGGAAGCGCTCGAGCAGGCCTTCGTCGAGCATGCGTCGTGCGCCGCCGCTGCCCCCCAGTTCCTCGGCTGGCTGGAAGATCAGCGTGAGTGTGCCGCTGGCACCCAGAAGCCCTTCGCGCTGCATGAGCGCGAAGCTTTGCGCCGCGCCCAGCAGGATCGAGGTGTGTCCGTCATGGCCGCAGGCGTGCATCTGGTCGGGTGTGCGGCTTGCCCAGGGCAGGCCGGTGAGTTCCTGCACCGGCAGTGCATCCATGTCGGCGCGCAGGCCCAGTCGCGGTTGCCCGTCGCCCCAGCGCAGGATGCCGACCACCCCCGTGGTGGCGATGCCGGTATGCACCTCATAGCCCCACGTTTCGAGGCAGTCGGCGACCAGCCGGCTGGTGGCGAATTCGGCGAAACCGAGCTCGGGGTTCTGATGAATGGCGTGCCTCCACGTTTTCATGGCGGCTTCGTCGGGCTGGAAAAGGTCTGAAGTATTCATGTGCCGATCATAGGATTTGTGGTGATCGGCGGAAGGCAGTATTTTCGCCTCAGTGACAACCATGAGGAATCACCTGCCCGATGAAAGACCACCAGCTCAAAGCGCTCATACAGGTCGCCGAATCCGGTTCGATCCGTGCCGCGGCACGGGCGATGAACCTCAGTCAGAGCGCGCTGACCAAGGCGTTGCGTGAGCTGGAAGAGGATGTCGGCGCGGAGCTGCTCAGGCGCAGCTACAAGGGCATCGGCTTCACCCCGGCCGGGGATGCGCTGCTGGTGCGCGCGCGCCTGGCACAGGCGACACTGGACAAGGCCCGTGAGGAGATTCGCCAGCTGCGCGGCGGCGCTGGTGCGCGTATCGCCATCGCGCTGACGCCGCTCGTGGCCGCGACCATCCTGCCGCCGATTCTCACGGAGTTTCGCCGCGTCCAGCCCGATGCGGCGCTGAGCCTGGAAGAAGGGCTGCTGACCTATGTACTGCCGGGCCTTCTGGAAGGCCGCCTGGATTTCGCGGTTGCGCTGGCCAGCCCGAGCGATCTGCCCCACGAGATCGTTTTCGAGCCCTTGGTGCAAGCGCATGCCGTGCCGACCGGCCGTCTCGGTCATCCGCTGGCCCATGCGCGTAGCTGGGACGAACTCAAGGACGCCAGCTGGGTGCTCAATCTCACCGATGGCAGCCTGGGCAACCATCTGCTGCGCTGGCTGGCCAGCCAGGGCATCGAGGCACCGAAGAACATCGTCCGCTGTTCATCGCTGACCCTGATGCTAGAGCTGATGAGACGTACCGACTACATCGGCTTCGGGCCGACGGCACTGCTCAGCGACTCGCTGTTTGCGGTGGGTCTGCAGCAGTTCGAAGTAGCCCCGGTTCCCGGCCCGATGACGCTGGGGATTCTCAGCCTGCGAGGCGTTCCGCTGGGCAGCTCGGCGCAGGTGCTGGCCCGCCTTTTTGCGCGGCGGCTGCGCAAGTAGGGGCATTGCCGTTCGCCCGGCGGGCCCTGGTCAATGCACGTGGCGGCTGCCATCCGGGTGATGGTGCACATTGTCCTGCGCTTCCGGCTGCTTCGGGGCATGGTCGTCGTGCGCACCGTGGTGATCGTCTCCGGCTGAGGCTGATCCCTGGGGCATGCCAGGAGCGGAATGCTGGCCGCTGTGATCATGCATGTCCGACTCGCCGCCGCCGTGTTGGTGACCATCGCTGGATGCGACCAGTGACCGATACTGCGCCGCATCTAGCTGTGGCAGGCGTTCGATGAAGGCGACCATACCCCAGATGTAATCGTCGCTCATGCTCTTGCCCCAGGCCGGCATGCCGC
The DNA here is from genome assembly GCF_000327065.1 of Stutzerimonas stutzeri RCH2. Taxonomy (NCBI): domain Bacteria; kingdom Pseudomonadati; phylum Pseudomonadota; class Gammaproteobacteria; order Pseudomonadales; family Pseudomonadaceae; genus Stutzerimonas; species Stutzerimonas stutzeri. The sequence goes on from NC_019936.1 coordinate 1,692,501, forward strand.
TGGCTTTGATGCCGTGCTTGATGACCCAGAAGGTCGCGGCCGGATCACCGCCGGTGCCGCGCTCCGCCAGGTTGGGTGGGGCAGGGTAGAGGCTTTGACTGAGCTCGGTGGAGCCCATTTCCGGTGCCAGATGGCAGCCGATGCACATTGCGTGATAGTTGCCCGCACCGGAGCGGATCAGCGCGTCATCCTCAAGGCTGGGTACCTCGATGTCGCGCGCGCGTACGGCAATCGAGCGGTCCCGGGTGATCTCCAGCAGAGACTCGACCACCTGAGAGTGCGGCTCGTCGGCGGCGACGTTGATGATGCCCGAGTACAGCACCCCGGCACCGGCGACAGCCAGAACGGCGCCGGTCAGCGCCAGGGTCTTGATTGTTGTTGTCATGGGTCAGGGTACTCAGAACCAGAAGCGGATGCCGGCTACCAGGCGGGTGTCGCTGACATCCTCGTCATCGGCACGCAGCATGTCGGCGGTATTGCCGTAGGCACGGCTCCAGGTCACGCCGATGTAGGGTGCGAACTGCCGGCTGATCTCATAGCGCAGGCGCAGGCCGACGCCGGCATCGCTGAAGCCGGAACCGACACCGCGGGCCTCGTCGTTGCGCCCGTGCAGATTGATTTCCGCAGTTGGTTGCAGCACCCAGCGCTGGGTCAGCAGGATGTCATACTCGGCCTCCAGACGCAGGGCGCTCTGGCCGCCCTCGCCGAGAAAGGCCGTGGCTTCGGTTTCCAGGCCGAACAGCGGCATGCCCTGCACGCCGAAGGCGGCCCAGGTCTGCGGCGAACCGGGCTTGAAGTCCTGGCGCACACCGGCGACGGTTTCCCACCAGGGGCCGATGGCATGGCTCCAGAGCAGCTGCAGCTCGGCTTCCTCGGTGTGGCCATTGGTCCGTTCGCCCTCGGAGCGGAACGCCAGACGGTCGATGTCGCCACCGACCCAGCCGGAGATATCCCAGGCCAACGCGCTGCCTTCATCGGCGTCCTGCCATTCCACTTGGTCGGCAAGGAAGAGGAAATTGGTCCCACCCTGGTGCATGTGATGTGGCGGCAGGTTGGGAAAGGCGGCGGCGCGATCGGCGTCGCTGATCGTTGGCACCGGCGAGCGCGATTCTTCGCCTGGCGCAATGCCGCTAGCAGGCGGATGCGCCATGGAGCCATGGTCCATGCTGCCATGGTCCATGCTGCCGTGGTCCATGGCCCCGTGGTCCATCTGGCCATGGTCCATGCTCCGGTGGTCCATCTGCCCGTGGTTCATCTGGCCATGGTCTGCGGGTGCGGCGTGGCCGGCATGAGCGGAGTGGTCCATGCCCTGCTGCGCCTGGCTTGTGGTGGCGATCAGGCTCAGCGCGATGGCAATGGGCAGTGGCTTAATGATCATGCGGGTTGCCCTGCCCGGCATCCTTGTTCATCTGGCCGTTGCCCATGCTGCCGTGGTCCATCATTTTGCCGTCGCCCATGTGCTCCTTGTGCATCTGCATCATCTTGTCGTGATCCATGCCCTGCATCATGCCGCCCTGGGCTCCACCTTGCGGTGCGGGCTGCGTGGCTGGCGGTGCGGCCTGTTCGGCCGGAGCATTTTCGGGATGATGGCCGTCGTGTTCGCTTTGCTGCGCGTAGGCAGCGTTGAGGCCGAACATTGCGGCCAGGCCGAAGGTGAGCAGGGCGCTGCGCTGGATGGTTTTCATGGGTTTCTCCGTCATTCTTCTACGCGGACTTCACGGAACATTCCGAGGTCCATGTGCATCAGCATGTGGCAATGGTAGGCCCAGCGACCGAGGGCGTCGGCGCTGACCCGGTAGCTGCGTTTCGAGCCCGGCGGCATGTCGATGGTGTGCTTGCGCACTTTGAAATTGCCGTTCTCGTCCTCCAGATCGCTCCACAGCCCGTGCAGGTGGATGGGGTGGTGCATCATGGTGTCGTTGACCAGCACGAAGCGCACCCGCTCGCCGTACTTGAGACGGATCGGCTCGGCGTCGGCGAAGGGAATGCCGTCGAACGACCAGGAAAAGCGCTCCATGTGGCCGGTCAGGTGCAGCTCGATGGTGCGCGACGGCTCGCGGCCGTCCGGATCGGGGAAGGTACTGCGCAGATCGGCGTAGGTCAGTACGCGCCGGCCGTTGTCGCGCAGGCCAATACCCGGGTCGTCCAGCTTGGGTATCGGCATCATGGTCTGCATGTCCACCAGCGGATTGTTGGTCTCGCTGGCCGGATGTGCCTGCATCCCGGAGTCGGCAGCGCTGCCGTGCCCCATGGCGGTGTGATCCATCTGCCCGTGGTCCATTGCGCCATGCCCGGCATGGGCATCGTGACCCTGCGTGGGTGCCGCTGCGGCCTGGCCATGGGCAGAGTGATCGCCATGGCCCATGTCGTCCATGGTCAGTTCGGGGCGTGGATCGGGCTGGGGCACCGCGGCAGACAATCCTTCGCGCACGGCCAGAGTGCCGCGTGCGTAGCCGCTGCGGTCCATGGCCTGGGCGAACAGCGTGTAGGCGTCCTGGCTGCCATCCGGCTCGACGATCACGTCGAGGGTTTCCGCTACCGCCAGGCGCACCTCGTCGACCTGCACCGGCTCGACGTTCTGGCCGTCGGCGGCGACCACGGTGAGCTTGAGGCCGGGGATGCGGAAGTCGAAGTAGCTCATCGCCGAGCCGTTGATCAGGCGCAGGCGGATACGCTCGCCCGACTGGAACACTCCGGTCCAGTTGCCGTCAGGCGCCTGGCCGTTGAGCAGGTAGGTGTAGGTGGCGCCGCTGATGTCGGCCAGATCGGTCGGCGACATGTTCATCTTCGCCCAGGCCCAGCGGTCACTGAAGGTTTCACGCCAACCCTTGTCGGCGACATCGTTGATGAAGTCGCCAAGGGTACGGCGGCCCTGGTTGTAGTAGTCGGCCTGCTTCTTCAGCTTGGCCAGCACGCGTGCGGGGCTCTCGTCGGTCCAGTCGGAGAGGAATACCACGTAATCGCGCTCGTAACTGAACGGCTCCGGCTCCTTCGGATCGATGATCAGCGGGCCGTAGACGCCGAGCTGCTCCTGGAAGCCGGAATGGCTGTGGTACCAGTAGGTACCGCTCTGGATCACCTTGAAGCGGTACTCGTACATGCCGTCCGGGGCGATGCCGGCGAAACTGAAGCCGGGCACGCCATCCATGTTGGCGGGCAGCAGGATGCCGTGCCAGTGGATCGAGGTGTCCTGCGGCAGGCGGTTGCGCACGCGCAAGGTCACGGTGTCGCCTTCGCGCCAGCGCAGCAGCGGGCCGGGAATGCTGCCGTTGATGGCCATGGCAGTGCGGCGTTTGCCGGTGAAATCCACGCTCATGGAGTCGATGGTCAGGTCGAATTCGCTGCCGCTGAGCACCGTCGGTTGGCCAGGGCTGGTGAGCGCCCAGACGGGCTGGCGCCAGAGCCCGAGGCCGGCGAAGGCACCGCCGGCAGCCAGGCTTTTGACGAAGGTGCGCCTAGAGCTGATCAATTGCATGCTGGTCCTGTTGGTTGATGGCCATTCGGAGCGGGCGCACCGGTACGCTGAAAGGGTGCGTCACAATGTCATCTTAGTGAGACCGTGCTGACTCCAGGCTGAGCGGAAGATTACGATTTTGTAAGCTGCGTCGGCGGGCGCGGATACTGGCCAAGGGCTATGCTGGGGGTGGTCCACGTCCTCGGAGCGGTGATCAATGAGTATTTCATCGCCTGCGGGGCGAACCCTGTCCGTACTGGTTGCGCTGTCGCTGGGTGGCTGTTTCAGCACTTCCTACAATCCCGAGTTCCCGCAGCAGTGGCCGCAGCGTTCTGCCGAGCGGGTCGGCGATTGCCCACTGGTAGCGGGTCGCTACCAAAATCTCGGAACGCCGTCGTTATTGGCCGGAATCGATTGTTCGCTAGCCGAGGGTCCGGTTCCGCCGGGTGACGCCAGCCTCTGCACGCCCTGGCTGGCACAGAACTTCGGTGTCTGGCGCCAGGCGCGCGTCGTGACGCTCAGTCAGCCGGATGGCGATACCTTGCAAGTCAGCCTGGACGACTCCGGCCCCGCGGCGCCAGGCACGCGGATATATCGTCGCGGTAGCGATTTTCGCTGTGATGCCGAAGGGCTGCATTTTCACAAGGCGCAGTCCGCACTGGATCCGGGGGCGCCGACCATTGTCGGCGCGATGCTTCTGACCGGAGGGCGTGTCGCCACCCGGCGGACCTTTGTCCGTGATCGCGAGGGCGGACTGACGATGACCATGCGCCGACATGTTGCCGTGATCATGCTCTTGGTGATCGGCGGCAACAGGACAGCCACCAGCCATGTGCGCTGGCAGCCGGAGCGACCGGAAGTATCTCAGCCATGAACGGGCATAGCCTGCGATGGCCCGCTGGTATGCTGCTCGCCGGGCTGCTGGCGGGTTGCGTGCCGCCGATCTATGTCGACAAACAGGACTATCCCGCCGATTGGTCTGCGCAGTTGACAGCAGTTGCGGGCTGCCCCGAGTTGACCGGTCGATATCAGAATCAGGGTGAGGGTCGCTTTGCCGTCGGCCTGGCCAAACAGCTGATGCCGGATACCGCCGACCCGCTGAAACAGGTGCAACGTGTCGACTTCGATGGCCCCGATGGCGGCGCGGTGGTCGTACGGTTGCTCGATGCGCAAGACGTGATTCTGTTGGAGCAGCGTTGGAACGAGGGGCCTGACTTCCGTTGTGAGGATGGCTGGTTGATCAGGCAGCGTGGCTACTTCTGGGCCACGCCGGTTCTCACCGGTACCGACAGCGAGCGCTTCGCCCGCAACGCACATGGCGATCTGCTGGTGCAGAGACGGACCGAGGCGGGTGGGGTATTCCTGTTCCTGCCGGTGTATCGCGGCGAACGTTTCTGGTTTCGCTATCCGCGCATCGCGCAGTAGTCGCCAGTGCCTAGAGCAGGTCGATGCCGAAGCGGCGCAGCGCTACCGTAAGCAGGGCGAAACAGGTGACGGTCAGCAGCGCACCGCCTAGCAGGGTCAGCCAGAAGCCGAGGCGCGGCAGCAGATGGGGAAAGACCAGAAACATCGGTAGCGTTGGAAGCACGTACCAGAAGGTGTACCTGGCGTGGTTGGCGATCTTGTCCATTGGCTGCCGCTCGACATAGAGCCAGATCAGCGTCAACAGAGTGATCAGTGGCAGCGCGGCAAGGAAACCGCCCAGCTTGTCGCTGCGTTTGGCGGCTTCCGATACCAGCACCACGACGGCGGCAGTCAGCAGGTACTTGGCAACGATCCAGCTCATGCACTCACCTGCGCTCGCCGCCGCCTGTGGTTCAGCGAACCGGTTGGCTGCCGAGGTAGTCACCGAGCGCCAGATCGCGTCCCTTGTTGGTCAGGCCGATGACCTGGTAGCGCTGGTGCGGTTGCCCATAGTCCATGCCCGGCGAGCCGGCTGGCATGCCCGGTACGGCGACACCAGCGAGGTCGTCGCGCTGCTGCAGCTCGCGGATCGCTGCCACCGGCACGTGGCCTTCAACGAACTTGCCGTCGATCACGCCGGTGTGACAGGAACCCAGACGTGGCGGCACACCGAGCCCTTCCTTGACGGGCAGCATGTTGACTTCGACGTGGTCGCGTACCTCGAAACCGTTTGCTTCCAGATACTTGATCCAGTCCTTGCAGCAGCCGCAGTTGGCATCGCGATGCACGTCGATGACATCCGCCGCATGGGCCATGCCGGACACAAGCAGGGCGGCGAGTGCGGTGAGATAGAGTTTCATGGAGATCTCCAGATCGATGTTCAGTTACAGCCGCAGCCGCATCCTGTTTTGCGTACTGCAGGGGCAGGTGAGCCGGTGGCAATTTGGGCAGGGTAACCGGCTTCGTCGAGGGTTGCGATGAGCGTGGCGCTGTCGGTCGTGCCGTCTATCCGAACAAGCCCGGTGGCCAGGTCGACGTCGACCCGCTCGACGCCCGCCAGCGGCTGCAGCGCTGAGTTGACATGGCGGACGCACGCCCCGCAGGTCATGCCGGATACCTTGAGTTCGATGCTGGTCATTGGGTGATCCTCGGTTAGCCAGTTCAATGAGCTGGCCTGATGCTCAACCTTGACGCGATGGTAAGGTCAAGCCTCTTTTGCTAGGGCACACGCTATCGCTGCGAGCCTGTCAGCAGGCTGATTGGAAGATTACTTTTCTGTCAGCAATTGCAGGCGTATTTGTACGGAGCGGTTCTTCGCGAAACTTCTGCTGCGTATATAAACCCCCGTAATCCTTATCAGGCGCTGCTGCGAGCGAAACGCTGCGTCTAATCGTCGCGTGAAACAATAACCGCATGTTCGGCTAGCTGACAGAAAAGTAATTTTGAACTGCTGTTAAAACTATCTGTGGAGCGCTACTAATTATCATCAGGTGCGTTTTTCAAATTCGGTAACGCTATGGTGTTTTGCGACAAAGGCCAGGGCTGGCGTGGAGTTCATCGCTAGCAGGCTCGCTTGCTGCGATCCCTGGGGGTGTTAAACCGACATATCAAGGAGTGTATTCATGCAGCCGGACCAGATTGTGGCGTTTGATGTCGCTGAGCTGCATGTCCCAGGAATGGGCAGTGACCATTGCGCCGGAATAATTGCAACTTCATTGCGGCGCGTGCCGGGTGTATCGGATGTTCACGCCAATATCGCTTCGCACAAAGTGCGGGTTGAATACGATCCCCGTTTGACGGAAGTTCACATCGTGCGTGCCGCAGTGGAAGCGGCCGGTTATACGGTCGCCGGTTCGAATGCAGGGCTGGGTCGCACCATAAACCTGTCGGTTCCTGGCATGGGATCGGAGCATTGCGCTGCGATCATTCGCAGCACCCTGGAAAAGCTGGAGGGTGTTGCTGAGGTCAAGGCCAGCGTGCCAGCGCACCGCGTCTCGGTCAGCGTCGGCGCTGACGGCCCCTCGGCCGCCGACCTCAAGGCGGCAGTGGAGGGCGCCGGATACGAGGTTGCGCGTGTCGACACGGCACAGCAGAGCGATGACGCGGCTGATGCGGTCGTCGAAGAGGCCTACCTCAGCCAGGCCAGGCGACGGCTATGGATTGCCGGCGTGCCAACGACCTTGATCATGCTGATGATGGCGCCCCACATGTTCTGGCAGCCCATACCGGGCTATCTGGCGTTGGTGGCCCTGATGGCCTTCCCAGTGGTGTTTCTCTACGGCGGTGCGGCGACCCACAAGGCCGCCTGGCGCGCACTGTGCAACCGCACGGCGAACATGGATGTGCTGATTTCCATGGGCAGTCTGCCGCCGTACCTGATCGGCCTGCTGGGTTTCCTACATCCGATGACATCCTTCGTCGAGATGTCCGCGACCATCATGACCTTCCATCTGTTGGGCCGTTACCTGGAGGCCCGAGCGAAGGGACGGGCATCACAGGCGATCCGCAAGCTGGTAACCCTTGGCGCGAAGACGGCTCGCATCGAGCGCGATGGGGCAGAGATCGAGGTGTCGGTGAAGGCGCTGCAGCCCGGTGACATCATGATCGTCCGCCCTGGTGACAAGATCCCCACCGATGGTGAAGTGGTAGGTGGGGACAGCCATGTCGATGAATCCATCGCGACCGGGGAGTCGCTACCGGTCTACAAGGAGCCAGGGTCGACGGTACTCGGCGCGACCATCAACAAGGAGGGGCGACTGCGCGTGCGCGCAACCCGGGTCGGCGGAGACACCTTTCTGTCGCAGGTCATTCGACTGGTGGATCAGGCGCAGGGCTCGCGTGTACCGATCCAGGAGTTCGCCGACCGCATGACGGGGCGCTTCGTGCCTTTGGTGCTGCTGGTGTCGGTTGCCAGTCTGCTGGCCTGGCTGCTGCTGCCTGAACTGCTCCGACCGATTCTGCTGTGGGGCGCAGGGTTTCTCCCATGGGTCGATCCGACTGCCAGCGTGCCGGTGCTGGCGATGCTCTCGGCCGTCGCCGTGCTGGTCATCGCCTGCCCGTGCGCCTTGGGGCTGGCGACGCCGACCGCGCTGATGGTCGGTTCCGGCCTCGGGGCTGAGCGCGGCATCCTGATCCGCTCGGGTGAAGCCATTCAGACGTTCAAGGACGTGACGGTGATGGTGCTGGACAAGACCGGCACCATCACCCGCGGTGAACCGCGCCTGACCGAAGTGATAACCGCAGCGGGGACGGACGAAGATCAACTGCTGAAATGGGCCGCCAGTGTCGAGAGCGCATCTGAACACCCCATTGCCCGCGCGATCGTCGAGGGGGCGAGCGCGCGGGGTGTCGAGCCTGACGAGGTTCACGAATTCCGCTCCGCGGGTGCGCGTGGCGTGCATGGCGAGGTCGCCGGCGTGCCAATTATCATCGGAAACCGGTTGCTGCTCGAAGAGGAGGGCGTGACGGGGCTCGATGCACTGGACAGTGCTCTGGACCAGCTGGAGTCACGTGGGCGCACCGCCGTTATCGTCGGGGCAGCAGGCGTGGCCTGCGGCATCGTCGCGGTAGCCGACACCATCAAGGAAGAGTCGCGCCAGGCCATTCGCGCCATGCATGCGCTGGGCCTGAGAGTCGTGATGGTCACAGGGGACAACGAGCGCGCTGCCCGCGCGGTGGCCGATGAAGTCGGCATCGACGAGGTGCGCGCGGGCGTGCTGCCGGCCGGCAAGGTGGACGCTGTGCGTGATTTGCAGGCGCGCCACGGGGAGCACGTCGCCATGGTTGGCGATGGCATCAACGATGCCCCGGCGCTGAAGCAGGCGAACGTCGGCATCGCCATCGGAGCGGGTGCGGAGGTCGCCATCGAGGCGGCCGACGTGACGCTGGTGCGCGGCGAGCTGACCGGCGTGGTCGAAGCCATGTATCTGTCGCGGCTCACGTTTCGCAAGATCGTGCAGAACCTGATCTGGGCCAGCGCCTACAACGGTGCCGCGATTCCCATTGCCGCGTTCGGTTTGCTGCATCCGATGATCGGGGTGGTGGCGATGACCGCCAGTTCGCTCTCGGTCATCGGCAATTCGCTGCTGCTCAAGCGCAGATTCCAGGTCGCGTTGCACGGCATGCGCGGCGCGGGCGTGTAGCCAGCCGTACCGAAGGGCCGGCGACGCGCTCAGCTCTCCTTATCGTGTTCGCCGTGGCGGTGCTTCCCGTGGCCGTGGCCGAACAGGTGCATCAGCGGGCACAGCAGCAGGATCAGGTAGGGCAAGGCCTGGATGGCGTGGTCGACATGTTCCCGGACCACGTAGAACAGACCGATCACCAGCAGCATCAGCAGGACGACGCCATTTCTGCTGCGCCAGAACGGCTCATGTGAATCACGCGGGGCTGGGTGGCTTGGCATGGCGCGTCTCCGGCTGGCTCGAGCGTGGTTGCTTGTACTCACCCTAGCTCCGCCAGCCTTACGCTCGACTGATGCGAACATTACGTTTCTGTCAGCTGCTGGTCGCTGCTAACGTGCCGCTGCAAACTGGCGAGTCCCCGATGAGGATGTTCCCGATGAAATTGCTGGTCGCCGAAGACGAACCCAAAACCGGCATCTATCTGCAGCAGGGCCTTAGCGAGGCCGGCTTCACCGTCGACCGCGTCACCAGCGGCACCGACGCGCTGCAGCATGTGCTGAGCGCGCCTTATGACCTGCTGATTCTCGACGTGATGATGCCGGGTCTGGATGGTTGGGAAGTGCTGCGGCTGGTGCGGGCTTCCGGCAACGAAGTGCCGGTGCTGTTTCTCACCGCGCGCGACCGCGTCGAGGATCGGGTAAAAGGGCTGGAGCTCGGCGCCGACGACTATCTGGTCAAGCCGTTCGCCTTTTCCGAGCTGCTGGCACGGGTGCGTACCTTGCTCCGGCGCGGCAACGCGGCGGCCCTGCAGACGCAGCTGAAAGTCGCCGATCTGGAAGTCGACCTGCTCAAGCGCCGCGCGGTGCGCGCCGGTCAGCGTATCGACCTGACCGCCAAGGAATTCGCCCTGCTGGAACTGCTGCTGCGCCGGCGCGGCGAGGTGCTGCCGAAATCGCTGATCGCCTCGCAGGTGTGGGACATGAACTTCGACAGCGACACCAACGTCATCGAGGTGGCGATCCGGCGTTTGCGGGCAAAGATCGACGATGGCTTCGAGCCCAAGCTGATCCATACCGCACGGGGCATGGGCTACATGCTCGACGAGCCGGACACGCCATGAAGCGACTGTCGCTGACTGCAAGGCTGAGTCTGATGTTCATGCTGGCGGTAACCGGTGTGCTGGCGGCGGCCGGATACTTCTTCAGCCAGCTCAGCGAGCATCATTTCGACGAACTGGACCGCCATACGCTGCACGAAAAGCTCGAGGCAAGCCGACGCTTGCTGGGGGAGCTGGATGATCTGCAGGATTTCGAGCGTGTGCGCCCACAGCTGCAGGCGTTGCTCGGCGGCCACAGCGAGATGCGCGGCTTCGTCTTCGACGGGCGCGGTGCTCAGTTGTTTCCTCAGCTGGGCGTTGATGAAGCGGAGCCGGCGTTGCTTGCGCTGATCGGCCGGGAGGGCGGGGAGCTGACACTCGACGGGCACGTCTGGCGCGGTGAGGCCGGGCATGTCGCGATCGGCGCGCAGCGGCTGACCTTGCTGATCCTGCTCGATGTCACCGCGCACAAGGCCTTCTTTCACACCTTCAGCGGCTGGCTGTGGGCGGCACTGGTGCTTTGCGCCTTGCTCAGCGGGTTGCTCGGCTGGCTGCTGGTGCGTAGCGGCTTGCGACCGTTGCGCGAGGTGACGCAGGTGGCGGCTTCGGTATCGGCCAAGTCGCTGCGTGAGCGCATCCCCGACGAGTCGACACCGGCGGAACTGCAGCAGCTGGTACAGGCCTTCAACGCCATGCTGGCGCGACTGGAAGACGCCTTCGTGCGGTTGTCGAACTTCTCCGCCGACATCGCCCACGAACTGCGCACACCGCTGAGCAACCTGATGACCCACACCGAGGTGGCGCTGACCCGCGCGCGCACCCTGGACCAGTATCAGGACAATCTGCATTCGAATCTGGAGGAGCTGCAGCGCATGTCGCGGATGATCGACGACATGCTGTTTCTGGCCAAGGCGGACAACGGCCTGATCGTGCCGGATGCCAAACCCGTCGCGCTGGAGGCGTTGTGCGCGCAGCTACTGGACTACTATCAGCTCTCGGCTGACGAACGCGGGGTGCGCTTCGAACTGTCTGGTGCTGGCACGATCCAGGGCGATCTGCTGATGCTGCGCCGGGCATTGTCCAACCTGTTGTCCAATGCGCTGCGCTACACACCTGATGGCGGGGTGATTGGCGTGCGCATCGAGCAGGGCGCCACTGGCGTGGCGCTTGAGGTGAGCAATCCCGGGACGACCATTGCGCCGGAACATCTGGACCGGCTGTTCGATCGCTTCTATCGGGGTGACCCGGCGCGCCGCGAAGGCAATCCGAGTAATGCCGGCCTCGGCCTGGCGATTACCCGTTCTATCGTCCAGGCCCATCAGGGTTCTATCGGCTGTGCCTCCGAGCAAGGCTGGACGACCTTCCGGTTGCAGTTCCCGGCCTGAGTGCGCGTTCAGGAAGCAGGGTCTGCCAGCTGAACGCGCATGCTGATCGCTCCGCTGACGCTGAGTCGGGCGACGAGATAGGCAGCGCTCTGCTCACCGATGCCCAGCGCGGCGGCCAACCCGGCCGCATCCAGCTCGCCTTTCTCGCGCAGGTGCTGCAGGGCATCGCCCTGCAACTGCTCAAGCCAGTCGCTGAACAGCTGCTGCAGTTCCGGTGTGGCGAATGCAGCCATGTCAGTGGTGTGCTGAATGGCGGTCAGCATCTGCGAACACATGCCCATGCACATCTGCATCATCGGTGGGGCCGAGTTGCCGGCATCCCCGAGCATCTTCTTCATCATGCTCAGCGGGTCGGGGCCGGAGCCCCCCTTTCCCATCTGCGCCATCATCTTACGGGCCATGGCGCGGCCCATTTCCATCGGGCAGCCGCTGTGCTCTTGCTCGTGCTCGTTAGCGTTCATGGCGATTTCCTCTTCGGGACGGGTAAGTGCCCGAGATTCCGGCATTGGACGCCGAGGCGTGGTTCGCAGCCTTGATCTCGATCAGCGCTGCAGCGGCACGGTCAGCGATACGCGCAGGCCGTCGGGCTGGCTGTCGAAGGCGAGGGTGCAGTCGCAGCGTTGCGCGATCGCCTGGACGATGGCCAGACCGAGGCCACTGCCGCTGCTGCTGGTATGACGCCAGAATCGACGGGTCAGATGCTGAAGATGCTCGGCCGCAATCCCTGGCCCCTGATCGTGCACTTCGAAGCGCACCCGTGAGTCATCGCCGTGCAGCACAAGCAACACCGACGTTCCGGCAGCCGTGTGACGCTGGGCGTTTTCCAGCAGGTTGCGCAGCGCGGCGATTGCCAGCACCGGCGGCATCGCCAGTGGCGCAGCGGGCAGGTTCGCCGGCACCTGCAGCTGGATGGGTGCGCCATCGCCGCCATTGGCGTCCTGTATCGCCAGCCGTGCGACCTCGGCGGCCGAGCACTGCAGGCCGTCGTCGAAATCCAGACTGCCTTCCACCCGTGCCAGCAGCAACAGCTGCTCAAGCGTGCGTTGCAGCCGATCGGCACCGGCCTCGGCGTTGGCCAGTGCCTGCGCGGCCGCAGCGCCCTCGGTCATCCGCGCCACCTGAAGGTGGGTCTTGATCGCTGTCAGCGGGCTGCGCAGTTCATGGGCGGCATCCCCGGTCAGCCGGCGCTCGCGTTCGATGGCATCGCTGATGCGTTGGAACAGCTGATTCTGCGTTTGCACCAGCGGCAGCAACTCCGCTGGCAAACCGTCGAGCGGCAGCGGTTCCAGGGAGTCCGCGCCGCGCCGGGTCAACGCCTGGCGAATCCGTTGTAACGGCGCCAGCCCGCGGCCAAGGCCGAGCCATAGCAGGCCCAGGCTGCCGAGCAGGGCGACCGCCACTGGCAGCGCAGCGGCCAGCAACACCGAACGTTTCAGCGCGGCGCGCTCGTCAAGGCGATCGGCCGTGGTGATGCGCAGCTCGCCCTGCACCAGAGTGAAGCTGCGCCAGGGGACGCCATCGATCAGCTGGTCACGAAAGCCGTTCCCCTCCGCATCCAGCTGCTGATCGGGTGCACTGTGGCTGCGCGCGAGTACCTCGCCGCGCAGCGAGCTGACCTGGCAGGCCAGGCCGTTGGGAATGCCCAGCTGCTCGGCGCTCAGGCGTTTCGCCGAGCTGTCACCGGGCAGTGGCTGCGGCAGCTGCACCAGCAGGCCGGCAACCATGCGCGCCGAGGCCGCCAGGCGCTGGTCGAGTGAGAGCATCATCTGGCTGCGCAGGTCGACCAGCATCCAGGTCGCGGCCAGCGCCCAGAGCAGCACGAAGGCCGAGCCGAGCATCAGTGTCAGGCGCAGGCGCAGACTCATGGCGCGTCCTCGTCGCCGGCGGGGCCGAGACGATAGCCAAGCCCGCGCACGGTTTCGACGATACCGTTGCCGAGCTTGCGGCGCAGGTGGTGGATATGCACGTTCAGCGCGTTGCTCTCGACGTCATCGGCGAAGCCGTAAACGGCATCCTTGAGTTGCTCGCTGCTGAGTACCCGGCCCTGATTGTTGAGCAGCGCCTGTAAGAGCGCCTGTTCGCGGCGGGACAGATCCACCGGTTGGCCGTCCAGGCGCACCTCACATCGGTCTGGGTCGTAGCTGAGCCGGCCGTGCTCGATGATGTTGACGCTGCGCCCGGCCATGCGCCGCATCAGCGTGTGCAGGCGTGCGGCCAGCTCGCGCAGGTCGAAGGGTTTGAGCAGGTAGTCATCCGCACCTGCCTGCAGGCCGGTGACCCGATCACTGACCGCATCGCGCGCGGTGAGTACCAGCACCGGCAGCGCCATGCCCTGTTGACGCAGGCGTCGCAGCAGGCTGATGCCGTCTTCGTCGGGCAGGCCGAGGTCGAGGATGAGCACATCGAAATTGGCGGCGCGCAGCATCGCTTCGGCATTGGCGGCCGTAGTGGCATGGTCGACGGTCAGGCCCTGGGCATTGAGTCCGGCGACGATACCGCTGGCGATCAGCGCGTCGTCCTCGGCAAGCAGCACGTGCATGAAAGGGGTCCGGTGGCAAAGCTCAATAGTCGACCTTAACGATTAAGGCAGCGTTATGCAGCCCGTGCCGTTGCGTTAATGGCGCGTTAATCCCGCACCGGCATGCTGCGCGGCAGTCGTTTTACATAGAAGGTGTCCGATGCGTGCGTTGCTGCTGATGCTTCTGCTGCTCCTGCCGGGGCTGGCCCTGCCGGCCGGTGGACTGTTCGGCGGTTCTGCGCAGCAGGATTTCCTGCCGGTGGAAGAGGCGTTCGCGCTGACGGTCAGCCCGCAGGACAATGGCGCGACGCTGCTGCACTGGCGGATCGCGCCGGGCTATTACCTCTATCAGCAGCGCCTGCAATTCGACGGGCTGCCGCCGGAGCGCCAGCCACAGCTGCCGGAAGGTCAGCCCTACAGCGACGAATTCTTCGGCGACTCGCAGATCTACCGCGACAGCCTCGAACTGATCATCCCGGCGGGCGCCGAGAACAACGTGCGTCTGGGCTGGCAGGGCTGCGCCGATGCGGGACTGTGCTATCCGCCGCAGACGCGTGAAGTGTCGCTGAGCGGTGACGGCAGCGCCTCGGCAGCCTCCGGGCAGGCCAGAGATCAGGCGCTGGCCAGTGGTCTGGCGGGCCAGGCGCTGGGCTGGAGTCTGCTGGTGTTCTTCGGCCTCGGCTTGTTGCTCGCCTTCACCCCCTGTTCGTTGCCGATGCTGCCGATCCTGGCAGGCATCGTGGTGGGCAGCGGCGCCACGTCGCGTCGCGGTTTCGCCCTGGCTTCGACCTATGTGGTCAGCATGGCGCTGGTCTACGCCGGGCTCGGTGTGCTGGCGGCGCTGCTCGGCGCCAACCTGCAGGCGGCACTGCAGCAACCCTGGTTGCTGACCAGTTTCGCCGTGCTGTTCGTGCTGCTGGCGCTGCCAATGTTCGGTTTGTTCGAGCTGCAATTGCCGGTGGCGCTGCGTGATCGTCTGCAGCGTGTCGGTGATCGCCAGCGCGGCGGTAACCTCGCCGGGGCTGGCGCGCTGGGCGTGCTCTCCGGCCTGCTGGTCGGCCCCTGCATGACCGCGCCACTGGCCGCCGCGCTGCTGTTCATCGCACAGAGCGGCAGTGCGCTGCAGGGTGGCCTGGTGCTGTTCGCGTTGGGCCTGGGCATCGGCACGCCGTTGCTGTTGCTGGTGACGGTTGGCCAGCGCTTTCTGCCCAAGCCGGGCGCCTGGATGGATCGGGTCAAGGTGGTGTTCGGCTTTCTCTTCCTGGCGGCGGCGCTGTTCGTTGCCCGTCCGTTGCTGGCCGACTGGCTGTGGCTGGGCCTGTGGGGCGCACTGCTGGTGGTGCTCGCGACCGCCTTGCTGAATGTGGCGCAGGCAGTGCAACGCCAACGCGTGCTCTGTCAGGCCAGCGGCGTTCTGCTGGGGCTGTGGGGTGCGGCGATGCTGCTGGGTGCCGCCGGCGGAGCGGATGATCCGCGTCGGCCGCTGGCGATCTATGCCGGCGGTGGGGCGGATGCCATCTCCGCCGAAGTTCACGCGCTCGGTTTCAGCGATCCGGCCGTACTCGATCGTGAGCTGGCAGCGGCCAAGGCGCAGGGCCAGTGGGTGCTGATCGATTACTACGCCGACTGGTGCGTCTCCTGTAAGGTCATGGAGAAGGAGGTCTTCGGCAACGCCGAGGTACAGGCAAGCCTGGATGGCGTGCGGGTGCTGCGTCCCGACGTGACGCGCAGTGGCGCCGCCAGCCGCGAGTTGCTGGACCGTTACCAGGTACTCGGCCCGCCAACGCTGGTGTGGATCGGCCCGGACGGCGTGGAGCGCCGCGAGCGCCGTATCACTGGCGAGGTCGGTGCCGAGGGCTTTCTGCAGAACTGGAACCAGACCCGGGAGCGAGGTTGATGCTGACTGTGAATATCGGGCCGCTGGCACTGGCGGTGCCTCATGTGATCTTGCTGGGCAGCCTGCTGCTGGCGACCCTGACCGGCTGGTGGGTCGGCCGCCGGAGCGAACGCAATCCTGAGCGGCAGCTGTTTCGCCTGCTGCTGGTGGCATTGCTGGTAGCACGCCTGGCATTCGTCGCGCTGTACTGGGCGTACTACCGAGACGACTGGCTGAGCGTCATCGATATCCGCGATGGTGGCTTCATTGCCTGGCCGGGGCTGGTCGCTGCACTGGCGTTGGGTATCTGGTGGGGCTGGCGTGACCGGGAGATGCGCAAGCCATTGGGCATCGCGCTGACGGTGGGAATCCTCAGCTGGGGCTTCGGCAATCTGGCCTGGCATTCCTTCGAACAGGGCACGCGTCTGCCGGAAATGGCCCTGCGCGACAACCAGGGGCGTCCGGTGGCGCTCGAGGAGTACGCCGGTCAGCCCTTGGTGATCAATCTCTGGGCGACCTGGTGTCCACCGTGCCGGCGCGAGATGCCGGTGCTGGCCGATGCCCAGGCGCGGGAAAGCGACACGCTGTTCCTGTTCGTCAACCAGGGCGAGGGGGAAGGGGAGATCAATCGCTTTCTGGAAAAGGCCGGGCTGACGCTGGAAAACGTCCTGCTCGACAGTGGCGGGCGGCTCGGCCAGCACGTCGGCTCCACGGCGCTGCCGACCACGCTGTTCTACAACGCCGATGGCCGCCAGGTCAGCAGCCATCTCGGCGAACTCTCGCACGCCAGCCTGGCGCGCGCGCTGGAAAAACTGAAAGAGGAAGCTGCGCAGTGATTCGATTCAAGCCGTTACCCTACCTGCTGGCTGGGGTCAGCCTGCTGGTCCTGCCCACGGTCCAGGCCGAGGAACTGCCGGAGGCGATCAAGGCTGTCGAGGCGCGGGGCGCCGAGGTGGTCGGCCGCTTCGAAGCTCCCGGTGGGCTCAAGGGCTATGCCGCGCGCTACAACGGTCAGGGCATGGCGTTGTATCTCACGCCGGACGGCGAGCATGTGCTGATCGGTAGCCTGCTCGATGCGAACGGCGAGGACCTGACCCGCGGGCAGCTGGAAAAACTGGTCTATGAACCGCTGGGCAAGGAAATGTGGACGCGCATGCAAGACAGCAGCTGGATCGCTGACGGCAAGGCCGACGCACCGCGCATCGTCTACATGTTCAGTGACCCGAACTGCCCGTACTGCAACATGTTCTGGAAGCAGGCCCGGCCCTGGGTCGATTCCGGCAAGGTGCAGCTGCGGCACATCATGGTCGGCATGCTGCGCGCCGATAGCGCCGGCAAGTCTGCCGCATTGCTCAGCGCCAAGGATCCGCAGGCCGCACTCAACGAGCACGAGGCGGCGGGCAAGGCGAGCAAGCTCAAGGCGCTGGAGAAGATCCCTGCAGAACTGGAAGAACAGCTCACCGCCAACCTGATGCTGATGGGCGAACTTGGCGCCCAGGCGACCCCGGCGATCTTCTACCTCGACGACAACGGCCGCTTGCAACAACATCAGGGTGCGCCGCGGCCCGAGGCCCTGGAAGAGATCATGGGGCCACGCTGAGTCGCGTCGGCCCCAACCGGCTGGCAAAAAGCCTTGCACCCTCCGCTAGCCGGCTCGCTCGTGCGATCTGCGGAGTATTCGTCAGAGCGCGCCGAAAACTTTCTTCGCCAGGCTGGTGGCGGCAGCAGCGGGATTCTTGCGAATGCCCGCTTCCTGCTCGGCGATGACCGTGAACAGTCCGTCGAGCGCCTGTTCGGTCACGTAGCTTTCGATATTAGCGTAGCTGCCGTTCAGCCCGGCCGGAACCTTCGCTGCCACGGCGTTGTACTGCTGCGCCAGGCCGACCTGGTCGGTGGCCTGCTTGACGATGGGCAGGAACTTCGCGCGAATCTGCTCGCGGCTGGACTTGTTCAGGTACTGGGTAGCCGAATCGTCGCCGCCGGCGAGAATCGCCTTGGCGTCCTGCACGGTCATCTTGCGCACCGCATCCAGCAGCAATTGCTGGGCTTGCGGCACGGCCTTTTCGGCGGCGAGGTTCATGCTGTTTTCCAGCTGTTCAACCTGCGCGCCCATGCCGAGCATCTTCAGCATCCGCGAAGCCTTGCCGATGTTGCCCGGCAGCTCAATGCGCACGTTCGGGTCGCTGCTGAAACCACCGGGCCGGCCGAGTTGCTGCACGGCAACCTTGGTGCCTTGGCTCAAGGCATCCTTGAGGCCCGCGCTGGCGTCGCTCTGGGTCAGGTCGGCGAGGGACAGGGCGAAGGCGCTGGCGGACAGGAGCAGACCGGCGACGAGAGTGGTGATGCGATACATGGCGTTTACCTTGCTGTGCGGATGGGCGTGAGCCTGGCGACGAGCGCCGGTTGGCTTCGTTCTTTGATGCTAGTGGATTACGGGCAGCGCGACATCCTGACGATCATGGGTTACGGTCCCGCGCTTCATTGTCTGGAGATTCTTCGCATGATTCGCCCGTGTCGCCCCGCTGATCTGGAAACCGTTCTGAACATCTGGCTCGAAGCATCCAGCGGTGCCCATGATTTCGTCGCGCGCAGCTTTTGGGAGGCGCGGCTGGATGATATGCGCAACCTGTATCTGCCCGCTGCGCAGACCTGGGTTCACGAGCAGGACGGAACGGTCGTCGGTTTCGTTTCGCTAGTCGACGACACCCTGGCCGCGATCTTCGTGGCGCCAACGGAGCAGGGCTGTGGCATCGGCTCGGCGCTGCTCGAGCACGCCAAGCGTCAGCGCGAACGGCTGAGCCTGACGGTCTACGCTGCCAACGAGGCCAGCATCGCCTTCTACCTTCGCCACGGTTTCCAGGTTGCCGGCGAACAACTGGACGAGCACACCGGCCATACGGAGCTGGCGATGATCTGGCAGCCTCAGGCCCCGGTTGCCGGTGGCGCCGGCTCGCTTTCGTCCTCGTGACGTTCCAGCGCCACCTGGCGGATCGACAGGCGAATCTCGGCCGGCAGCACACGCTTGGCTGCGCCCTCGGCGAGTTCGGCGAGCTTTTCGTGATAGCCGAGCCGGCCGTTCTCGTCCGGGCTGACCACGCCCTGTTCCTGCATGCTCTGGATAAAATGACGGAACAGCGTCTTGTCGAAGAACTCCGGTGCGTTGAGCCCGTGCAGGATCGACAGGCGCTGGGCCATGACGGTGCAAAGGGTTTCCAGTTCCTCGGCGGTTAGGCTGTTCTGCCCGCTGTTGAGCAGCAGCGAGGTGGCCATGTAGAAGCGCTGCAGGGTCTGCATGACCACCCGCGCGAGCAGCGTCAGCAGCACGAACTGGCGGGAGCTTGGGGCGGGACGCACGTAGTGTTGGCCGTCCACCTTGAGCAGGCCCTGTTCGACGAACGCAGCCAGCCACTGGTCGACCACCGCTTCCAGCTCTTCGACTTCCCAGCGGATGAACAGCTCGGCACGCAGATACGGATACAGCGCCTCGGTGAAACGCTGAATCTGCTCGCGGCTGATGCGCGAACTGCTCTGGAAGAAGCTCGCCAGCAGCGCCGGCAGGGCGAAGATGTGCATCACGTTGTTGCGGTAGTAGGTCATCAGGACAGCGTTCTGCTCGTCCAGATAGAGGATGTTGCCCAGGGCATCCTTCTGTTCGGCGAGCAGGTCGAGGCTCTTCACATAGGCGATCAGCGCGTTGCCGTCGCCTTCCGGCAACGTGGTGTGCGGCGAGTAGGGCACCGCACGCAGCAGGGTCTGGTAAAGATCGAGAATGCGCGCCAGGGATTGCTGATCCAGCGCCTGGCGGCTGGTTGAGAGCATCGCCAGCGCCACCAGATTGACCGGATTGACCGCCGCCGCCTCGTTCAGGCGTTGAGCGATGCGCTCGGCCAGGCGATTGGTCGTGTCGTTCAGCCATTCGGGACGGAAGTCCGGCGTGTGGCTCTGCTGGCGCCAGCCGGGTTGCTCCTGTTCGAGGAATTCATTGAGCTTGAGCGGTTCGCCGAAGTTGACCCAGACCTGACCGAAGCGCTGCTTGAGTGCGCCGATGACCTTGAAGATGTCGAAAATTGACTCCTTTTTCTTCGCCGCGCCGCGCAGTTCGCCAAGGTAGGTGCGGCCTTCCAGCACCCTTTCGTAGCCGATGTACACCGGCACGAAGAGGATCGGCAGGCGCGACGAGCGCAGGTAGCTGCGCAGGGTCAGTGCCAGCATGCCGGTCTTGGGCTGCAGCATGCGGCCGGTACGCGAGCGGCCACCCTCGACGAAGTACTCGACCGGAAAGCCGCGGCTGAACAGGGTATGCAGGTATTCGTTGAACACCGAGGTGTACAGCGGGTTGCCCTTGAACGAGCGGCGCATGAAGAAAGCGCCGCCGCGGCGCAGCAGGCTGCCGATGACCGGCATGTTGAGATTGATACCCGCGGCGATGTGTGGCGGTGTCAGGCCGTTGCGGAACAGCAGGTAGGACAGCAGCAGGTAGTCGATATGACTGCGGTGGCAGGGCACATAGATCACCTCATAGCCACGTACGGCCTCCTGCAGAGGCTCGATATGGTTGACGCGGATACCGTCGTAGATCTTGTTCCAGAACCAGGACAGCACCACTTCCAGGAAGCGCACGGCCGTATAGGCGTAGTCGGAGGCGATCTCGTTACCGTAGCGCAGCGCCCTGGCTTCGGCCCGCTCGATGGATATGTTCTCGCGTTCGGCCTCATCGCGGATCGCCTGCCGGACCTGTGG
This sequence comes from Stutzerimonas stutzeri RCH2, assembly GCF_000327065.1. Lineage (NCBI taxonomy): Bacteria > Pseudomonadati > Pseudomonadota > Gammaproteobacteria > Pseudomonadales > Pseudomonadaceae > Stutzerimonas > Stutzerimonas stutzeri. The sequence goes on from NC_019936.1 coordinate 1,713,095, forward strand.
TGCATGCACCAGACCTTTGACCAGATTGCGCCGGTGCGAAAGGTCGGGCCCGATCACCGCGGTCTTCTGGTTGCGGAAATGCACGCGCAGCATGCGGTGCACCATGCGCAGGGTACGCTCGTGACCCTTGTTCAGGGCGATCAGCTCGTTGAGCTGGATTGGTGCGGAGAACTGCACGCGGGTCTTGCGCCCCAGCACCAGAATGCTGAGCAGTTTGCGCAGGCGCCCGGTGACCGCCCAGCTGTCGGCGAACAGCAGCTTCCAGGCGCTGGTTTCACGATTTGGCGACTGCCCCCAGAACACGCTGACCGGGATGATCTGCGCGTTCTCTACCGCGTTGTGTTCCAGCGCACCGACCAGGCGCACCAGCGCCGGCGGGGCCACCAGCCGCGTACGCCGGCCGAACCAGCTCGCGGCCGGGTTGAGAAAGAAGAAAGCGGCCGGCTCCACGTGCTCGCCCACCGCAACATCAGCCACGGGGCGCGGCAGCCCGGCCTTGGTGCATTCGACGTCAAGCACGGCGAGGTCGCTCAGTGAGGACTGTTGCAGTACGTAGAACACCGGCTTGCTGCGATCGAGCTTGAGGGTGAAGGCGGACTGGTTGATGGTTTCCGAGCGCACCCAGAAATACAGAACGCGGCGCAGCACGGAGAAAATCAGACGGCGAATGGGGGAGCGGGTCATACGACAGATTCGGCTTGGGAAGGGGGCGGTGCCCTCGAAGGCGGCAAGTGTGCCGCAAGCAGAACCACACCGCAAAAGCAGCAACGGGCGTGCCGCCGGGTTTGTTTGGTCTCAACAAACCCTTCGGCGGTATTCAGCTCAGCTGGCGGCGCTCGGGTAGCGATGCCGCCGGTACATCGATTATTCGTTGCCCCAGAATCGCCACCATTTGCGTCGTTCTTCGCGTGATTCCTGTCCCTGTTCCGAACCGCGCTCCAGTTCCTTCTGGACCTGGCCCTGTTTCTTGTCCTGCTGTTTCTCCAGGCCTTTGCCGTCTGTTTGATGCTCACGCGCGCGATCGCGTTGCTGAACAGTCTCCCGCTCCTTTTGCTGGAGCGTTTCACGTCGTTCGTTTGCCTTGGATTTCTCCGCCTGTCCCTTGCCAGCTGGCTGGCTCTGCTCGTAACGATTCTTGCCTTTGCCTTCCTGCCCAGGGCCTTGCGCATGGCTTGCCGTGGCAACTGCAATCGTGGCGGCGGCCAGGGTGATAAGAACTGTTCTGTTCATGAGATAGGGCTCGTTGGTGACATGAAACGCGGATCACAGGTCACGATCCGCACCGTCCTGTGAGTATAGAGGCTGCCATTCGAGTAGTTCAGGGCGGCCTGCTGACGCAGGCGTGCTGCGGCCCAATTGTGGCAGCTCATTCGTCAGGCGTTGCGGTGGGCTTCAGCCAGGTGTGATTCCAGCCCGTCTGCTCGATCCAGCCTTGTTCCACCATCCATTCGCAATACAGCACGCGCATCCATAGGCCTGGATCTGGCGGAACCCAGGCGCACTGCCTGGTCGGTGCATCGTGCTTCTGAACGATGCGAGTCACCCGGTTGGCTGTTGCGCGGTTGCCACTCGACGGCGGGGTGCCGGCGCGTACTTCGACGATATCGAGAGGCTCGATGACAAGCGAGGCGGGTACGAAAGCGTACTGGCGCGTTGGGTATTCTGCACTGCCGCCACAGCAATAGACGCGCCCGATGATGATGTGACCGTCGCGGATATCGCTGCGAGGTATGCCGGTTCGCTCGAGCTCGGCAAGGAATATCTTGTCTTGTGCCAACGCGGCGCTGCTTGCAACGTCGACGACCTGAACCAACCGTAGCGAGCTGGGCGGTACATCATTGGGGTAGAGATGGGTCGAGCCACAACCGCTGAGCAACGATCCCAGCGCCAGCACAGCCAGAAGCGATCTGTTCATGACGGTACTCCAACTCGGTGGTTTGGATGACACGGTTGTCACAGCGTGGTTGCGGGATGACGGCCTTTTGCCAGTGTAGTGCCTTTGCGGTAGGGAGATGTGGCGATGCACGCTGCAAGCGAGCTGCCGTGCCGCCCTCAGCGTGGCGGAAGAAGCCCTTTGGCGCGCAGTGCCTGCAGAACGATCTGCTGGCGCAGCGGCAGATCCGTGGCGCCGCGGGTATCGATGTTCAAGGCGAACAGCCAGGTATTCTCGTCCAGCTCGACATAGCCGACATACCAGCCGATACCCGGCGTGCTGCGGGTAGCCCAGCCGGTCTTGGCATACAGGCGGTAAGCCGGCGTGCTGTCGACGAGCATGATGGTCTTGAGGGTGTCGTAACTGCTCGAACGGTACGGGAGGCTGCGCTCGACGATGCGCTGGAGAAATGCGACCTGCTGTTCGGCGCTGATGCTCAGCGAGCCATCCAGCCAGAACTCGGTGCCATTGAAGGGCTCGCGCAGCTGTCCGTAGTGTGCCTGGCGGATGTGGCGCGGATAGACTGCCGCGCCCACCCGCTGGGCCAGCCACTGGTAGCACCAGACGCAACTGACCCTGAATGCGCTTTTCAAGGTCTGGTCGCGGTTCCAGTCTTCGATCTCGTAGTGGGTGCCGTCCCACGCGATGACCTCGTCCGCCCTGGTAATGGCACCTTCCTCCAGCGCGATCAGGGTGTTCAGCACCTTGAAGGTGGATGCGGCGGTGAACGGCTGCTTTGCGCGGGCCTCGTTGTGCACGTAGCGCTGGCCGGTGGTGGCCGACTCGATCACCAGTGTCCCCTCGACGCCCGCACGTTCGAACAGACGGGCAATCGTCCCATCGTCCGCATAGGCGAAGCCGGGGGAAGCGAGCAGTAGCAGAGACAGCAGCAGGACAGGCACGACGGACACCGGAGTATGGAAGGCGGATGCTGCGGGCTAGCGTAGGTCGATGCAGCTGACACCGCGCAACATTGAGTCAGACAGAAGCACTTGCCGGCGGATAGTAACCTGATGGGAAGGGCGTCTAGGCTGCCAATCCTGCAACTTTCGGCAAGCTATCCATGCTGCTGGCCCGGTTGCATTCGTCCGGTAGCTGTTCTTATAGTTCCGCCGGCATTTTTGCAGGGTCTGGGCCGTGTCGCACGGGCGGCGCGCCAGGCCTTCAGCGCACTGGTGAGAGTCCATGATCGAAATAAGCAACCTGACCAAGCGTTTCGCCCAGCACACGGCGGTAGACGACCTGTCGTTCCAGGTCCAGCGTGGCGAGGTGCTGGGTTTCCTCGGCCCGAATGGCGCGGGAAAATCCACCACGATGAAGATGCTGACCGGCTTTCTCGCGCCGACCTCCGGCACTGCCAGCATTCTCGGCCACGACATCCAGACTCAGAGATTGCAGGCCCAGCGACAGATCGGCTATCTGCCCGAGGGCGCCCCCTGTTATGGCGACATGACCGTTCGCAGCTTTCTCGAGTTCATCGCCGAGGTTCGTGGCTTTCGCGGTGCGGACAAGCGCCAGCGGGTCGAAGCCGCAGTGGCGCAGGTAGAGCTGGAGAATGTGCTGGGACAGTCCATCGAGACGCTGTCCAAAGGCTTCAAGCGCCGCGTCGGCCTAGCGCAGGCAATTCTGCATGACCCCAAGGTGCTGATTCTCGACGAGCCTACCGATGGCCTCGATCCGAACCAGAAGCATCAGGTGCGGCAGCTGATCCAGGGCCTGGCGCAGGACAAGATCGTCATCATTTCCACGCACATTCTCGAAGAGGTCAGCGCGGTGTGCACCCGCGCGGTGGTGATCGCCCACGGCAGGCTGGTGGCCGACGGCACGCCGCTGGAGCTGGAAAGCCGTTCGAAGTATCACCAGGCGGTCACGCTGGTCAGCGACGGCCCCTTGGATGATGTCGCCCTGGCCGCGCTGCCGGGTGTCGCCGGGGTCGAGCGCAACGAGCGCGAGCACAGCCTGACGGTGCTGGCGCAGCCGGGGCAGGTGATCTTTCCGCAGGTCAACGCGCTGATCACTCAGCAGGGTTGGGTGGTGAGGGAGCTGGACGTCGAGCGCGGCCGGTTGGATGAGGTGTTCCGTAACCTGACCCGTGGGGAGTCGCTATGACCCAGTTGCCGGTTATCTTCAAGCGTGAGTTGGGCAGCTACTTCGCCACCCCGCTCGCCTATGTATTCATCGTCATCTTTCTGGTGCTGTCCGGGGTCTTCACCTTCTACCTGGGCGGCTTCTACGAGCGCGGCCAGGCTGATCTGACGCCATTCTTCAGCTTCCATACCTGGCTCTATCTGTTCCTGGTGCCGGCGATCGCCATGCGCCTGTGGGCAGAGGAGCGCAAGTCGGGCTCCATCGAATTGCTGATGACCTTGCCGATCACCCGTTTCGAAGCGGTTGGCGGCAAGTTCCTCGCTGCCTGGGTGTTCGCCGGGATCGCCTTGCTGCTGACGTTTCCGATGGTCATCACCGTCAACTACCTGGGCGAGCCGGACAACGGCGTGATCGTCGCCGGCTACCTCGGCAGCTGGCTGCTGGCCGGTGCCTTTCTGGCGATCGGTTCCTGCATGTCGGCGCTGGCGAAGAATCAGGTGATCGCCTTCATCCTCTCGGTAGCGGTGTGCTTCCTGTTTATCGTCAGCGGCCTGCCGATGGTGCTCGATGCGCTTGCCTGGGCCCCGCAGTGGCTGATCGATGCGGTGGCTTCGCTGAGCTTCCTGATCCGTTTCGATTCCATCAGCAAGGGTGTGATCGACCTGCGTGACCTGCTGTATTTCGTCACGCTGATCGTCGCCTGGCTGGCGGCCACTGCGGTGGTCGTCGATCTGAAGAAAGCCGCCTGAGGGAACAGATATGAAACGACTCATCTATTCCGGTGCCGGGCTGCTGCTGATCGCGCTGGCCTTCCTGGCGTTCAACGGTCTTTCCGGCACGCTTCTGACCAATGCCCGGCTCGATCTGACCGAGCAGAAGCTCTACACCATCTCCGAGGGGACCGAGCGCATTCTCGATGGCTTGCAGACGCCTATCGAACTGCACTTCTTCTATTCGGACGAGACCGCCAAGGACCTGGTAGCGCTGCGTAACTACGCGCGTCGTGTCGAGGAGATGCTCAAGGCCTATCAGCGTGCTTCCGGCGGCAAGCTCAAGCTGCACGTGATCGACCCGCAACCGTTTTCCGAGGAGGAGGACCGCGCGGCCGAGTTTGGTCTGCAGGCGGTACCGCTCAACCAGGGCGGCGACAAGGTCTACTTCGGTCTGGCTGGAACCAACGCCGAGGGCGGCACGCAGATCATCCCGTTCTTCCCGCTGGATCAGGAGGAGTTCCTCGAATACGAAATCAGCCGCTTGGTGCAGAGCCTGGCAGCCGGTGAACTGCCGGTGGTCGGTGTGCTGTCCGGATTGCAGCTGACCGGTGGCTTCGACATGCGCACACAACAGGCGACGCCGCCGTGGATGGTGCTGGAGGAGGTCCGCCAGCTGTTCCATATCGAGAGCCTGCGTCGTGATGTGGACCTGATCCCGACCAACGTATCGGTGCTGCTGCTGATTCATCCGAAGGATCTCCCGGAGCAGACGCTATACGCCATCGACCAGTTCGTCCTGCGTGGCGGCAAGCTGCTGGTGTTCCTCGATCCGCATAGCGAAGCGGACCCGGGCATGGGCATCGGCCCGGGCGAGTTCGGCGAGGAGCGTGCCTCGGACCTCGAGCCGCTGTTCAAGGCCTGGGGCGTGCGCATGGTGCCGCAGCGCGCATTGGCCGACGGGGCCTATGCCATGTCGGTGGGCATGGGCGCGGAACGCCATCCGGTGCGCCATGCGGGCTGGTTGAGCCTGCCGCGCAGCGCGCTGGACCAGGATGACGTGACCACCGCGGCGTTGGAGAACATCACCGTGGCCAGCGCCGGCATTCTCGAGCCACTGGAAGATGCGACGACGCGTTTCACGCCGCTGTTCAGCAGTTCCGAGTACAGCATGCCGGTCGAGGCCGAGCGCTTTGCCACGCTGGACAACCCGGAAACCCTGCTGCTCGGTCTGGAGCCGACCGGCGAGCGCTATACCCTGGCGGCACGCATCCAGGGCCCGGCGAAGACAGCGTTCCCTGACGGCATTGAGGGTCGGGAGAAGGGCATTCAGGAGAGCCAGAACATCAATGTCATCGCGGTGGCCGACACCGATATGTTGAGTGATCGGATGTGGGTGCAGGTGCAGGACTTCTTCGGTCAGCGCATCCCGCAGCCCTGGGCCGACAACGGGGCCTTCGTGATCAACGCGCTGGACAATCTGTCCGGCACCGATGCGCTGATCAGCGTGCGCTCTCGCGGTCGCTTCACCCGCCCGTTCGTGGTGGTGGAGGCCTTGCAGCGTCAGGCCGAGAACCGCTTCCGCGAGAAGGAAGAGGTCCTGCAGCAACGCCTGGCCGATACCGAGCAGAAGCTTGCCGAGCTGCAGAGCCCGGACCCGGAGCAGGCGCTGGAACTGACCGCTGAGCAGGAGCAGGCGTTACGCCAGTTCATGCAGGAAAAGGTGCGTATCCGCAAGGAACTGCGCGAGGTGCGCTACCAGCTCAACGCCGACATCGAGGCGCTCGGGCGTACGCTCAAGTTCGCCAATATCGCTCTGGTGCCGTTGGTGCTGACGCTGGGCGTGCTGGCGTTGTGGCTGTGGCGCCGCCGGCGCAGCGCCTGATCCAAGCGCCTGCCCCGGCGCTGATCGGGGCTGGCGCAGAGACAAGAAAGGGCCTTGGAAAAAAGAGGCTGACAGCCAAAATCGTTGTTTTATACTCCGGCAACGGCTGCGTTCGAGTCGCATTTGCGCTGAAGCAACTGCACGAGACGCGGTCGTAGACCCCTCTTCCGAGGAATAACAAAAAGCGAGTTGGAGAAGTGGTAATGGCTGAGCGCGAGACAGGAACCGTCAAATGGTTCAACGATGCAAAAGGCTACGGATTCATTCAGCGGGGTAATGGCGCCGACGTGTTCGTGCATTACCGCGCCATCCGTGGCGACGGCCACCGCTCGCTGGCCGAAGGGCAGCAGGTGGAGTTTTCGGTGACTCAGGGCCAGAAGGGCCTGCAGGCCGAAGACGTCGCCGGCGTCTGACTTCGGTTGCACAATGACAAAGCCCGTCCATGTGACGGGCTTTGTTTTCTACGCGCCGGGTAGTTCAGCCCGGCACCGATAAGCGATGAAGAAGGCCGCGGTCAGCCCGTGTGCCAGACGATCTCCTCTTCGCCGTCATCGCTGATGCGGATCCAGCGGTCGGCCACTTCGACGGCTTCCTCTTCCTGCCAGCCGCCCGGCGCGCAACGGATCTCCACGCCCAAGGCGGCGTGAGCGGCGCGGGCGCAAGCGAGGTCGTCCGCCCAAGGCGTGGCGTCGCTTTCCAGCAGCAGGCAATGCCATTTGCCCACCGCCTTCGGCAGCCAGGTCACTGGAATCCCGGCGGCGCTGCACTTGAAGGTCTGGCCTTTCTGCTGCCAGTCCGTGCACGGACCGATGGCCTGGGCCAGCCATTCACCAACCGCTTGTTGGCTGGCATCCCTGAGGTAGATCTCGATATCGGGTTGACGCATGGGCGACTGCCTTATGTGGTGAAGCAAGGTTCTTCAGTGGTCGAGCAAAAGACGAATGCTAGGACGTGCGTTCGATCCAGTCGTAGCGTATCGCAACCCGCACGCTGAGGTGACTTTCGATCACCGCCGCACGGCGTTCGGCGCTGGCGCGCCAGCCATGCGGGGTCATCGCCAGCAGGTCGGCACGGGCTTGGGCATCGTCCAGTTGCAGCTCGTAGCTGAGGGTTTCGCTATGGGCCAGGCGCATGCCTTCGGGAATCAGCGACAGGTGCTTCTCGTCATCGTAGTCGCGCACCTCGTCGTAGAGCCGCGCGCGCAGCTCCCACAGATGCTCGCGGGTCGGCCCCATGCGCAGCAGTCCGCCGCCGGGCGTGAGCAGGCGTCGCGCTTCCTGCCAGTCCAGCGGGCTGAACACGCTGGCCAGCAGATCGCAACTGGCATCGGCCAACGGCACCCGGGCCATGCTCGCGACCAGCCATTCCAGCTGTGGCGCCCGCTTGCAGGCGCGCTTGATCGCCTCGCGAGAGATGTCCAGGGCATAGCCGTCCGCGTGCGGCAATGCGTCGGCGATTTGCGCGGTGTAGTAGCCCTCGCCACAGCCGATATCCAGCCAGCGTTGCGGTGCTCGCTCGGCGGCCAGTCCGGCCAAGCGCCGGGCCAGCGGCGCGTAGTGGCCGCCGTCGAGAAAGCGTCGCCGTGCTTCGACCATGGCCTGGTTGTCGCCGGGGTCGCGGCTGTTCTTGTGCTGCACTGGGAGCAGGTTCAGGTAACCCTGGCGCGCGCGGTCGAAACGGTGGTTGGCCGGGCAGGCTACACCGTTGTCGAGCGCACTCAACGGCGCCTGGCAGATCGGGCAGATCAGCATGCGAGCAGGTTCACCAGGGTCAGATAGTAGATGTCGGTGAGCAGATCGAGATCGCTGGCGAGGATGTGCTCGTCGACCTGGTGGATGGTCGCATTCACCGGGCCGAGTTCGACCACCTGCGTACCGAGGGTGGCGATAAAGCGGCCATCCGAGGTGCCGCCGCTGGTGGATGGTGTGGTCTCACGGCCGGTAACGCTGCGGATCGCCTTGGCCACGCCGTCGAGCAGCGCGCCCGGCTCGGTGAGGAAGGGCAGGCCGGACAGGGCCCACTCGACGTTCCAGTCCAGGCCGTGCTTGTCGAGAATCGCCGCGGTGCGTTGCTTGAGCTGCTCGACGGTGGATTCGGTGGAGAAGCGGAAGTTGAATACTGCTTCCAGCGTGCCGGGAATCACGTTGGTCGTGCCGGTGCCGGCGTTCAGGTTGGAGATCTGGAAGCTGGTCGGCGGGAAGAAGGCATTACCATCGTCCCAATGCTCCGCGGCCAGTTCTGCCAGCGCCGGCGCAGCCAGGTGGATCGGATTCTTCGCCAGATGCGGATAGGCGACATGGCCCTGCTGGCCGCGCACGGTGAGTGTGCCGCCCAGCGAGCCGCGGCGACCGTTCTTCACCACGTCGCCTACCAGCGTCGTGCTTGACGGTTCGCCGACGATGCACCAGTCCAGGCGCTGGCCACGTTCGCGCAGGCGCTCGACCACGGCCTTGGTGCCGTGGTGCGCCGGACCTTCTTCGTCGCTGGTGATGAGAAAGGCGATCTGCCCCTTGTGATCCGGATGAGCAGCGGTGAAGCGCTCCACCGCGACTACCATGGCTGCCAGGCTGCCTTTCATGTCTGCCGCGCCGCGCCCGTGCAGCATCCCCTGCTCGTCGATGCGCGCACTGAACGGCGGGTTCTGCCAGGCCTGCAGCGGGCCGGTCGGGACCACGTCGGTATGGCCGGCGAAACACAGTACCGGGCCTTCGCTGCCGCGAATCGCCCAGAAATTCTCCACGTCCTCGATGTGCATCGGCTCGATGGCGAAGCCGCAGGCCGCCAGGCGCTGGGTCATCAGCTGCTGGCAGCCTTCGTCCAGCGGTGTGACCGAGGGGCGGTTGATCAGCTCGCAGGCGAGTTCGAGGGTCGGGGAAAGGGCAGGGGCGGTCATCAGGGCTCCGATGCGGCGGGGAAAGGGCGCCATATTAAAGCAAAGCCATGTCCTCGGTGACGGCCGGATGCAGTGGTCGTGGCGTCGTGAGGTCTTATAATCGCCAGGTTTTTTCCGGGGAGTCGGCATGTCTATCGATGATCAGCGTTTCGGCGGTATTGCCCGCCTGTATGGCCGCGTCGGCCTCGAGCGGCTGACGGCTGCGCATGTGGCGGTGGTCGGCATCGGTGGCGTCGGCTCGTGGGCGGCCGAGGCGCTGGCGCGCAGCGGGGTAGGCGAGATCAGCCTGTTCGACCTGGACGATGTGTGCATCACCAATACCAACCGGCAGATTCACGCCCTCGATGGCGCAGTGGGCAAAGCCAAGGTCGACGAGATGGCCGCACGTATTCGCGCCATCAACCCGGCCTGCCAGGTTCATGCAGTGGCGGATTTCGTCACCCGCGAAACCATGGCCGAGTACATCACCGAAGACATGGACTGCGTCATCGACTGCATCGACAGCGTGTCGGCCAAGGCGGCGCTGATCGCCTGGTGCAAGCGCCGCAAGATCCAGATCATCACCACCGGCGGAGCCGGCGGGCAGGTCGATCCGACACAGATCCAGGTCACTGATCTGAACAAGACCTTCAACGATCCGCTGGCGGCAAAGGTGCGCTCGCTGCTGCGTCGCGAATACAACTTCTCGCGCACGCCGGGGCGCACCTACAGCGTGCCCTGTGTGTTCTCCACGGAGCAGTTGCGCTACCCGAAGCCGGACGGCGGCGTGTGCCAGAGCAAGAGCTTCGTTGGCGAGGGGGTCAAGCTCGACTGCGCCGGAGGCTTCGGCGCGGTGACCATGGTGACCGCCAGTTTCGGCATGGTTGCAGCCGCCAGGGCCGTCGACAAGCTGGTCGCCGGAGCCCGACGCCCCAGCGAGCGCAACGTTCGCAGCTGACGAAAAAGTGCCTCAGCCGCTCTGTGATGCGGCTCCACGGAAAGTTCCGCTGTCACAAAAGCTTTACATATCAGCCATTTGGCTGACATACGCCGTCGCCAAGATTCCCCCCAACACAAAGAGCCCATCTCGTGTGTTTCCGACGCTAAACATAAAGGGGAATTTTGGATGATCCGTAAGCACTTCGCCGGTTTCGCTGCCAGCGCTCTGGCTCTGGCCGTTTCCGCCCAGGCTTTCGCCGGTACCGTCACCACCGACGGCGCCGATCTCGTTATCAAGACCAAGGGCGGCCTGGAGGTCGGAACCACCGACAAGGAGTTCTCGTTCAAGATCAATGGCCGCCTGCAGGCTGATGCCGACAGCTTCGATGGTTTCTACACCCAGAACGGCGAGCGCGCAGACGAGACCTATTTCCGTCGTGCGCGTCTGGAGATTTCCGGTGTTGCCTTCACCGATTGGGGCTACACCTTCCACCGCAACTTTGGCAACGATTCCAGCGATTGGCAAGAGCTGGCCATCCACTACAACGGCTGGGAGCCGGTCCAGGTTTCGATTGGCCGTATCATTCCGACATTCGGCCTGGAGGAGGCGGTCAGCTCGAAGTGGATCACCGCCATCGAGCGCTCTGCGATCTATGACCTGGCGCCCTGGCTGAACGACCACGAAGACGGCGAAGGCATCCGCGTGCGTACCACTGTCGGCATGTTCCACGGCGAGGCCGGTGCCTATCGTCAGGATGGTGGCGACGGCGTCGACATGCTCGAGGACGAAGATGGCGCCAACAACACCAGCTTCGTGCTGCGTGGCGTGGTAGCTCCGATCGTCGAGAAGGACCAGGTGCTGCACTTGGGCGCGAGCTTCGGTCAGCGTGACCTGGAAGAAGGTTACCTGGAACGCATTCGTCCGCGCCTGTCCGTGCGTGGCACCACCGAAGACAGTGCCAACGGCAACCGCGCCACCTTCGGCGGCACTCGCACCGACGGCACCGATCAGGCCTGGGGCCTGGAGGCGGCCTACATGATCGGCCCGTTCTCGGTGCAGGGCGAATACCTGACCCGTACCGTCGACGCCATGGAAGGTTTCGAAGACCTCGAAGCCACCGGCTACAACGTCCAGCTGGCGTACACCCTCACCGGTGAGTCGCGCTCCTACAAGCTCGATGGCGGCAAGTTCGACAAGATCAAGCCGGAGAACAAGCAGATCGGTGCCTGGGAAGTGTTCTACCGCTTCGACGACATCACCGTCGATGAAACCGGTGTTGCACCGAGCGGTTATGTCGGTGCCCTGGATAGCGCAGAAGCAGGTGCGAAGACTCACACCATCGGTCTCAACTGGTACGCCAACGAGTCGGTCAAGCTCTCGGCCAACTACCTGAAGACCAGTGTGGATGACGTGGTCAACGCCAACGGCGACGACGATGGCGATGCCATCAGCCTGCGTGCCCAGTACGTGTTCTAAACATCACCCTCATCCGTGATGCTCCATTTGAGCCCCGCCTTGGCGGGGCTTTTTTTCGTCTGCGCGACAGGCCAGACTGCGATCCATGCCTATCCAGACCCTGCACCGCCTCGCCGAACTCGATCCCGCCGAATGGGATGCCTTGCTGGCCGATACCCAGCCCTTCCTGCGCCATGCCTTCCTCTCATCGCTGGAAGACAGCGGCAGTGTGGGCGGGCGCAGTGGCTGGCAGCCCGCCCATGTCCTGTTGCGTAACGAGCTGGGTGAGTTGCAGGCGGCGTTGCCGTTGTATCGCAAGAGCCATTCCTACGGTGAGTACGTGTTCGACTGGGCCTGGGCGGATGCCTGCCAGCGCGCCGGTATCGGCTACTACCCCAAGCTGCTCTGCGCAGTGCCGTTTACTCCGGTCACTGGCGGCCGATTGCTGGGTGATGTGGAAAGCGCAGGGGCACTGCTCGATGTGCTGACCGATGGGCTGGAGCGGCACGAGCTCTCCGGGCTGCACGTGAATTTCACCGAGCCCGAGGCTGACCAGCTGCTGGCGGGCCGGGACGGCTGGTTGGAGCGCATCGGCTGTCAGTTTCATTGGCATAACCGCGGCTATCGCGACTTTCAGGATTTTCTTGACGCACTGACCTCGCGCAAGCGCAAGCAGCTACGCAAGGAACGCGAACAGGTCGCAGGGCAGGGCATCACGTTCGATTGGCGCGAAGGCCATCAGCTCTGCGAAGCGGAATGGGATTTCGTCTATGCCTGCTACGCCAACACTTATCAGGTCCGCGGGCAGACTCCGTACCTGACCCGCCAGTTTTTCAGCCTGCTGGCCGAACGCATGCCGCAGGCGATTCGTGTGGTGCTGGCCCTGCAGGGTTCGCGGCCGGTGGCGATGGCCTTCAGCCTGCGCAACGAACAAGGCCTGTATGGCCGCTACTGGGGTTGTCTGGCGGAGTTCGACCGGCTGCACTTCGAGACGTGCTTCTACCAGGGTATCGATCAGGCCATCGCGGGCGGCCTGGAGCGGTTCGATGCCGGGGCGCAGGGTGAGCACAAGCTCATTCGTGGCTTCGAGCCGGTGATCACGCGCTCCTGGCATTATCTACAGCACCCCGGCTTGCGCGCGGCAGTGGCGGATTTCCTGCAGCAGGAGCGTGCGGGCGTGCTGGCGTACGCCGAGGCGGCGCGCCAGGCGCTGCCGTACCGGCAGGCCGGCAGCTAGTCGTTTGTCTCAGGCGTGGGAGGCGGCGCTGTTCTCCTCGTGGATCAGCAGCATGCGTTGCAGTTCGCTACGCAGCAGCGGGTCCTGGCATCCCGGCAGGTACTCGCGCAGTTTGCGGATCACCCACTGCTGACCCCTGTCGATGAAGGGCAGACGCTCGTCCAGCGATTCGATAGCCATCGCCTTGCCGTAGAAGGCGCCGGTGTCCTTGTTGGGTTCCAGGCCCAGGTGCTGCAGGCAGTTGAGCAGCAGCTTGCAGCTCTCGATCTCCCCTTGGCGGACCTGCTCGAGCAGCTGCCGTTGTTCCGGTGTGCACGGCTGTTGTAGCGACTCACCGGCAACCTTGGCGCCCGCGCGTTCAGCGCTGAGTAGATCCTGCAGCAGCTGGGCTTGGCCTTCCGGTGTGTTCAGCGGGCTTTGCGGGGTGGTCATGTCGCGATCTCCTGTTGGTTGAGGGGTTCGCAAAGGCGACGCCTTGTAAGGGCCGCCATAAAAGAGAAGGGCCGGCGAGCCGGCCCCTGGGGGGTCAAAGCTTCTTCGCGGTGATGATTTTCACCGGGGTCAGCGGTACGTTTTGCATCGTGGCGCGGTTGCCCGTGGGTACCTGGGCGATCTGGTCGACCACGTCCATGCCGCGTACGACCTTGGCGAACACCGCGTAGCCGAAGTCACGGCTGCCGTGGTCGAGGAAATCGTTGTCACGATGGTTGATGAAGAACTGGCTGGTCGCCGAATTCACGTTCTGGGTCCGGGCCATCGCCACGGTACCACGCACGTTGTGCAGGCCATTGTCGGCCTCGTTCTTGATCGGGGCCTTGGTCGGTTTCTGGTTCAAGCCTTCGCCGAAGCCGCCGCCCTGGACCATGAAGCCCGGAATAACACGGTGGAAGACGGTGCCGTCATAGAAACCGCTGTCTACGTAACCGAGAAAGTTCTCGACGCTAATCGGTGCCTTTTCCGCTTCGAGCTCCAGTTCGATCTCACCCAGGCTGGTGTTCAACAGCACGCGGGGATTTTCAGCGGCAAGCAGGTTGCCGGCCAGCAGTAGGGAGCAGGCGGCGAGGGCGATGCGTTTCAACATGATTTCTTTCCTGATGTTGTGGGTGCGGTCAGCCGGCCAGTGTAGTGGCCTGCCCGGCATCGTACGTCTTGATCAGCTCGATGAGAATCCGGGTAGCCGGACCAAGTGGTCGATCATGGTTAGTGTAGAGATAGAACAGTGGCCGGCGAATGCTGCCTTGGACGAGCGGCAACGGCTTGAGAATGCCTTCGGCCAGCTCTCGCTCGATCAGGTGTTTCGGCAGCCAGGCGAAGCCCAGCCCGCTGCTGACGAAGGCCACCGACGTCGCCAGGCTGCCTACCGTCCAGCGCTGCTCAGCACCGAGCCAACCGGCATCACGGGGTTGGCGCAGACCGGTATCGCGCACCACGATCTGCATCTGGCTCTGCAGATCCTGCACGCTGAGCTTGCGCCCCAGCTGATGGAGGGGATGGTTGGCGTGCGCCACGGCGACGAACTCCACGGTGCTGAGCTCGCTGCCCAGGTAACCGGTGATGTCCAGGCCGCTGATCGCCAGGTCCGCGGTGCCGTCCTTCAACACTTCCTCGACGCCTGAGAGCACTTCCTCGCGCAGGCGGACACGGCAACCGCGGCTCTTCGGCATGAATTCGCTGAGTGCCTGGATCAGCTTGGCGCTGGGGTAGGCTGCGTCGACCACCAGCCGCACCTCGGCTTCCCAGCCTTGCTCCATGTGATGCGCGAGTTCTTCCAGCTGGCTGGCTTGGGTGACCAGCTGCCTGGAGCGTCGCAGAAGCACTTCGCCCGCTTCGGTCAGTACCGCCTTGCGGCCATCGATACGCAGCAGTGGTACGCCGAGCTGCTCCTGCATGCGCGCCACGGTATAGCTGACCGAGGACTGCGACCGATGCAGCGCTTCGGCCGCCTGGGCGAAGCCGCCGTGATCGATGACCGCCTGCAGGGTGCGCCACTGATCGAGCGTCACACGGGGCACTTTCATTCCTTCGCTTCCTATAGGGTCTGTTACGCTGGCCGCTCTATCGAGGAGCCCAGTCAAATGAAAACAATCGGTTACCTGCTCTTTGCCTTGTTACCGCTTACCGCCCATGCCGCGACCTATCCGATAGATGTCGATCAGCAACTCAATGGCGCAGACATCAATGTCACTCCGCAGGTGATCGACCGCGACCTGGCCGGGTTGCTGCTGCTCAACTACGGCGAAACGGCCGCGGTGTGCACCGCCGTGTTTCAGAATGGCCCGGAAGCGCCGCGTACCCGGCGCACGGAGCTGCAACCGGGGGAGCGCAAGGCGCTGACGTCGAAGTTCAAACGCGACGTGATCCGTCTTCGCGTCAAGCTGACCTGTGAGCCGCAATAGGCCTCGTTGCATTGCCGCGAGTACCGACCCACCGCGCCGGCTGCATCAATCCAGTATGTTTTCCAGGATTTCGTGAACGATGCCGGTCGCGATAGCCACCAGAATCACATCGCGGCCCAGCTGTTTCCACTCGTAGCCTTCATAGTGCGGCAGGCGTCCCAGCAGGCGACTGTCCATTTTCTTGGCGATACCCGGCGGTAGTGGTTTGCCACGTGCGAGGTTTTTCTGGATCCCGGGTGGCAGGGACGAGGCGGGCGCCAGCAGGTCGCGATGATCGCGCAGCGTTACCCGTACGGCGCCAAGATCGACGTTGGGTGCGCGATAGCGATAATCCTGCTGTGATCCGGGCGGGTAATCGTTGGGGCGATCCCCCCTGCCCTTGTTGCCGGGGTGGTCATTGCCTGGCTGGGCGGTGCCAGCCGTAGCGTAAAGCGCTAATGAAAGTACGCTGGCCAGCAGCGCACCCCGCTTCGTTGAGATCATGCGAACCTCCTGGGCATTAAGCCGCTTCGCTTTTGTCAGCTTAGCCTGTGTTCGCGTGGGAAAACATGCCGGCTGTTACAGAACGCGCCTTTGCCCGGCAGACGGGTTAACCTATGCCATCGTATTTTTTAGACCGTCGAGGTAGCTCCCTTGTTTGACCAATTCGCCCTGCACGAACGCCTGCTCAAGGCCGTCGCCGAACTCAAATTCGTCGAGCCGACCCCGGTGCAGGTAGCGGCGATTCCGCCGGCGCTGGAAGGGCGTGACCTACGCGTGACGGCACAGACCGGCAGCGGCAAGACCGCCGCGTTCGTCCTGCCGATGCTCAACCGCCTGATTGGCGATGCGGTGGTGCGTACCGACGTTCGCGCGCTGATTCTGCTGCCGACCCGGGAGCTGGCGCAGCAGACGCTCAAGGAGGTCGAGCGCTTTTCGCAGTTCACCTTCATCAAGTCGGCGATGATCACCGGCGGCGAGGATTTCAAGGTTCAGGCAGCGGTGCTGCGCAAGGTGCCGGACATCCTCATCGGCACGCCGGGACGGATGATCGAGCACCTGAATGCCGGCACGCTGATCCTCAAGGACGTCGAGATGCTGATCCTCGACGAAGCCGATCGCATGCTCGACATGGGATTCGCCGAGGACGTGCAACGTCTGGTGGGCGAGTGCGCCAAGCGCCAACAGACCCTGCTGTTCTCTGCAACCAGCGGCGGCTCGGCACTGCGCGAGATGACCGCCAGCGTGCTGCGCGATCCGCTGCACCTGCAGCTCAACCGCATCAGCGAGCTGAGCGAGGGCACCCGCCAGCAGATCATCACCGCCGAGGACACCGCGCACAAAGAGAAGCTGGTGCACTGGCTGCTGGCCAACGAAACCTACAAGAAGGCGGTCATCTTCACCAATACCCGCGTGCAGGCTGACCGCCTCTATGGGCGCCTGGTGGCAGAAGGCGTGAAGGCGTTCGTGCTGCACGGTGACAAGGACCAGAAGGACCGCAAGCTGGCTATCGACCGGGTCAAGGAAGGCGGCGTCAAGGTGCTGGTTGCGACCGATGTCGCGGCCCGCGGCCTGGACATCGAAGGCCTGGATCTGGTGATCAACTTCGATATGCCGCGCTCCGGCGACGAATACGTGCACCGCATCGGTCGTACCGGGCGCGCTGGCGCCGAGGGGCTGGCGATCTCGCTGATCTGCCACAACGACTGGAACCTGATGTCGAGCATCGAGCGCTACCTCAAGCAGCGCTTCGAGCATCGAGTGGTCAAGGGCCTGAAGGGCAGCTACATGGGGCCGAAGAACCTCAAGGCCTCCGGTAAGGCGGCCGGCCCGAAGAAGAAAAAGGACGACAAGAAGAAAGATGACAAGAAGAAGGCCAAGCCCACCGCCAAGCGTCCAAAGAACGCCAAGCGAGAAGCCCCATCACCGGTGGTGAGTCAGGACGGCATGGCGCCGCTCAAGCGCAAGAAGCCGACGGCCGAATGACCGTCGGCCGTTTGGCTCAGCGCTGCGTGTCGGCCGGCGGAATGTCGGCCTCACGCTCGGCTTCTTCTATCTGCTGCAGGCGTTTGTCATAGGCCTCGCACTCGTCGCCCAGCTGGTCGGCGGTGCGCTTGGCCTCCATCTGGCGAATCTCTTCGTTTATTTCCTTCGCGCGCTGTGGATTGCTCTCGGTGAGCTGGTTGATGCGCTGTGCCAGCTGCTCGGCCTTGGCATTCACCTCGTCGGTGGTGCAGGCCGCATGCACCGCAGGGCTGGCCAGCAGGGCGGCGGTCAGCGTGATCGTCAGCAGTTTCATGGCATGTTCCTCGCTCAATCGGTCTGAACGGTGGATCGCAGCGCAGCCGCTTTAGTTCAGCGGCGAACCCCCTGGCACCACAGACGGTCGGTATATACAGGCGCCTCGTTTCTGGGGCGCAACCGTCACGGGAGAATGGCCATGAGCTACAACTGGGATCTGATCCAGCGCCTGCTGCATGAAGTGCAGACCAGCGCCAACGACAGCTTCAAGCCGCGCCGCTATGCCGAGGAGCACGCCGCGCAGATGGAGAGCGAAGGCCAGCCGATGCCGAACCTGGACAGCCTGCGCGCCGAAGCGGCCGACTACGAGAGCCTGCTGTTCGAAGGTGGATTTATCGTCACTCGACCGGAGGAACAGGGCGGCAACGGCGAGAACTTCGTCCTCACCGAGCGTGGCACGCGCTTGTTGGCGCTCCTTGATAATCCGCAGGACGTCGGTCAGCGCCAGCGTCTGATCGACAAGGGGGACGCGGCGCTGGTACCGGAAGTCTTCGACGAGATGGCCGCCGGCCGCAGCTAACCTGCGTTACAGACGAAAACCGTCGACGATATAACCTGCAAGCGTTTCGCTGACCGGCGACTGCTGCTGCGGATTGCGCAGCAGCACGATGCTGGACTGCGGCAGCCGGGGCAGCCCTTCCGCTTCGCCGAGTATTTGCAGCTCCGCGGGAATCAGGCTTTGCAGCTGCGCGGTCAGCGCCAGTCCGGCACCCACCACGGCCATGATCGCCGATAGACTGGGACTGCTATAGGCGATCCGGTACTCCATCTCCCGCGCGTCCAGGGCATTGCATACCCAGGCCCGGCAGAAGCAATCGGTATTGAAGGTGGCCAGTGGCAACGGGCGGCGCTCATGCAGATCGAACCCCGGCGCAGCAGCCCAGACCACGTGTTCTTGCCGCAGTAGCTGGCCGATCTCGGTGCCTGGCTCGCGAGTCACGATACTCAGATCGAGATCGCGCCGCTGCAATAGCTGGCTCGACGGTTCGCAATGCACCTCCACCTGTACCAGCGGAAATGCCTGGGCAAACCGCGCGAGAATGCCCGGCAGAAAACGCATGACGTAGTCATCGGGCGTGCCGATGCGCACTGCGCCAACCATGTGCGGCTGGCGCAACGTGGTCATGACTTCACCATGCAACTTGAGAATCCGCCGTGCGTAGCCCAGCAGTATCTGACCTTCGGCCGTAAGCCTGACCTGGCGCCCGTTACGCTCGAACAAAGGGCGCTGCAACACGTCCTCTTCCAGGCGCTTCATCTGCATGCTCACGGCCGACTGGGTGCGGTTTACCGCAGCAGCGGCCCGTGTGAAACCGCCATGGTCGGCGATAGCGACAAAGCTGCGCAGCAGCTCGGTATCGATATTCGGGTAGTTGGCCATTCATCAATCCTCGAGATGCATGGCATCAGGAACATTCGTTGGATTGATCTTAAACCCGGCGAGAGACTGGTGCCAATCAAAGAGGAGGGTGCCGTGATGAATACGCAGAAACTGACCTCAGATAGTTTCCATCCAGCCAAGGCGGCAAACCGGCCTGCAGCGTCTCTGCTAGCGCAGGCCATGCAGACGCTGCGGCGCTGGAATCAGTTGGCGCGCCAGCGGCGACAACTTGCCAGCCTCAGCGACGAAATGCTCAAGGACATCGGTCGCAGCCGCGCCGATATCGAGCAGGAGGCCGGCAGGCCGTTCTGGGATGATCCGGACCGGCGCTGATCAGTGACCCAACAGCAGCTTCTGCACGCCCAATGACAGACTGACGATGACCAGCATCAAGGCGAACAGCCGTTGCAGCAGACTGCTGTTGAGATACTGCGCCAGGCGATTGCCGGCCAGCACGCCGATGGCGCCGCCAAGCGCCAGTCCGCCAAGCAGCGGCAGCGGTGGCTCGGCGTCGCTGAGGTAGAGCAGGAAACCGCCGCCGCTGACCACGGCGATCACCGCCATCGACGTGGCCATGGCGCTCAGCAGTGACAAGGACGTGAACCAGAGCAGCGCCGGCACGATGAGGAAACCACCGCCAACCCCCATCAGCCCGGACAGCAGGCCAACGCCGACGCCAATACCCAGCAGCGCCAGCTGATGATCCTCGACGTTCTCCTTCGCCGGCAGGCTGGCGCCACGCCACATGCGCCAGGCCGACCACAGCACCAGCAGGCAGAAGCCGATGATCAGCGCGCGTTCGGGAATGAACTGCCCCAGCCATTGGCCGGCGGCATTGCCCGGCAGGCCACAGATGGCCAGCAACATCACCGGGCGCCAGGCGACCTGGCCGAGACGTGCGCGGGGAATCGCGCCGATCAGCGCGGACATGGCGACCGCGCCGAGGCTGACGCCGATCGCATCGCGCAAAGGCAAGTGCAGGCTGAGCAGCAGCGGTAGCGCGACCAGCGAGCCGCCGGCACCGGTCAGCCCGAGCAGCAACCCGAGGATCAGGCCGATACCCAGTGCTTCCAGCAGCAATACGTCCATCAGGCGAGATGGCCCACCGGACGGGCGCGCGGGCTGTTTGGTGTCGCCGACTTCATTGGGATGCTCCGTCTGAAAACAGGGTCGTCGCTCATGACATTGGTACGTTCACGTCAACACGTGTTCCCAGCCACTAACGGCGAACCGAGACGGTATCACGTCATCCCGTATGGATCGGCAGTTCAGGGGGCCAGCGGACGGCTGAGGGTGAAGGCGCCACGCAGATCACCTTCACGGAAGCCACGTGCCTGGTCCTGCGGGTAATGCTGGTCGAGCAGGCTTAGTAGTTCTGGCTTGACCTTCTCGCCGTGGCAGCCCAGACAGGCTTCGGCAGTGCCGATCGCTTGCATGTAACGGTACTGACCATCGACCACCTCGGCGTGCCTGATCTCCTGGATTGGCTCGCCGGCCGCGGCGCGTTGGGCGAACTGCTCCAGCACGGAGCGTTCCCAGGCGTCCGGCGCGTTGTCCGGATTGCGCAACTTGAGCGCCGTGCGACCGACTTTCCACGGTGCCTGGCTGTGTTGTTCGGCGATGCTCGGTGCCAGCGATTGGCATGCTTCGACACCCTGAACCGGGCCGCCGTCGGTCATGGCCTGCTTCACCGTGCCGAGCAGCTGCTGCTGGAACGGCGGGATCAGGCTGGCTGCTTCGTTGCGCAGCTGCTCACTATCGACGGCAGGAGCTGCGTGCACCCCTAGGGTGAACAAGCCAAGGGCGAACAGGGACAGCGATTTCATGGGGACCTCCGTATGCTTGTTTATATAGGGGGGGGAGTATCCGTTGGGCGCGGGCAGTGATGCAAGCCGCCGCGGCGAAACGGAGGCTTGCGAATGCGTGTTCTCAGCTACCGCGGATCAGCTTGCGCAGCAGAAAGCGATTGGGATGGCAGGCTTCGGCCACTTCTCGTGGCAGCGGCAGCGGCTCGTCATTCAGCCAGGCCGCCAGCAACTCGCCGGATAGCGGTGCGCTGATCATGCCGCGCGAGCCATGGGCGGTGTTGACGTACAGGCCCTCCAGCCACGGGCAGGCGGCGTGCTGGGATTGCCGCGCATTCTTGGCCAGCGCGGCATAGGTGTCGGCGAAGGCCTGCGGCTCGGCCAGCGGGCCGATCAGTGGCAGGTAATCCGGACTGGTGCAGCGGAATGCAACGCGTCCTTGCAGTGCGGCGGTCTGCTGCGGGTCCGCCTGAAGTCGCTGATACAGATCGGATGAGATCTGCTCCAGCATTTCCAGATTTGCCTGATGCTCGGCGATGCTGGGTGCGTCGTCGGTTTGCTGGAAGTTGAAACTCGCGCCCAGGGTGTGCGTGCCATCGCGTGGCGGTGCGACGTAGCCCTTGGCACAGAGGACGGTACGCAGCTGGCCGCTTTCGGCGTTGGCCGGCAGGCAGGAGATCTGCCCGCGAATGCGCTTGAGCGGCAGCCAGGCGCTCTGGCTGAAACGGGCTGCGTCAGCAGCACCTGCGAGTACCACCACGGGTGCGTCGGCGAGAACCTTTTCGCCAGCGAGCACCTGCCAGGACTGGCCGTTGCGTTGCAACTCGAGCGCTTCATGATGCTGCAGCAGCTCAATGCCCGGTTGCTGCAGCAACCAGTGGCACAGGGCGGGCGGGTTGGCCCAGCCGGCATCGGGATAGAACAGGCCGCCGGCGGGCAACCTGACTCCTGCCAGTGCTTCGGCCGCTTCGTGCGATAGCGGATGGACCAGCGACGCAGGAAAGGCTTCCGCCAGTTCGGCCTGACGCTCGCGCTCCTTGTCGTCGTAACAGAGCTGCAGGACGCCGCATGCCTGCCAGTCCTGGCCCGCTTGCAGGTTGGCGAGCAGGCGGCGGGTGTAGCTGAAGCCGCTGACGACCAGCCGCGAAAGCGCGGTGCCGTGGGCGGATAACTTCAGATAGAGCACACCCTGAGGATTGCCGGAGCCTTCCTGTGCGGCCTCGGCGTGGCGCTCCAGCACGCTGACCTGCCAGCCCCGGGCAGCCAGCGATGCGGCGGTGGCGCAACCCGCCAGCCCGGCCCCGATCACGACGGCCCGGCGCTCGGTGATGCCATGGTTGGGACGGGCGAACCAGGGCTTGTCTGAAACCGGATTGGCGACCGCCAGCAGGCGCCCGCGCAGAATCTCGCGCTTGTGGCCGTAACCGGGCACCCGCTGCATGTCGAAGCCGGCCTCGACCAGGCCGCGTCGAACGAAGCCGGCGCTGGTGAACGTGCCGAGGGTTGCGCCCGGTGCGGACAGTCTGGCCAGTTCGGCGAACAACGCCGGCTGCCACATCTGCGGATTCTTAGCCGGTGCGAAGCCGTCGAGAAACCAGGCGTCGACCCGTGCATCCAGGCTGGGCAGGCAATCGAGTACATCGCCGATCAGCAGCGTCAGCACCACGCGCCCGCCGGCAAAGACGAAGCGCTGAAAGCCTGGATTCAGCGCGACGTACTGTTGCAGCAGCTGTGCCGCCTGCGGCTGGAGTTCCGGCCACAATGCCAGCGCGCGCTGCATGTCGTCGTGGTTCAGCGGGTGTTTCTCGACACTGACGAAATGCAGGTGCGCCTGCGCATCGGCGGTACGCTCGAACAATTGCCAGGCGCAGAGGAAGTTCAGACCCGTACCGAAGCCGGTTTCGCCGATCACCAGATGCTGGTTGCTCTGCAGCGCGGCGAAGCGCCGAGCCAGCTCGTTCTGCGCAAGAAACACGTGCTCGGTTTCGGCGAGTCCGCTGGCGCGCGAGAAATACACGTCGCCGTACTGGCGCGATTGCGGCAGGCCGTTCTCGTCCCAGTCGAGTTCGGCATGCTGGAAGGTGTCGGGGGCAGGGTGATCGTTCATGCGGGTTCCTGAATTGGCGGGACAACGCGACGGGCTCGGTCGAGCGCATCTGCGCCCGGGGAGGTCGATTAGTCGTCGACCTGGACTACCTGTTCCAGGCGGTCGATGGCTGCATCCAGTTCGTCCAGTGCGGTCTCGCTGTCCGGATGGTTTTGCTTGAGCAGGGTCTCGCTCTGCTGGCAGGCATTGCGCAACTGCGGAACGCCGCAATAACGGGTCGCGCCGTGCAGGCGGTGCACGCGCTCGATCAGCGCCTGGCGATCACCCGACTGCCTCGCCTCGCGAATGGTGCGGCGATCACCTTCCAGGGACTGCAGCAGCATGCCGAGCATGTCATCGGCGAGGTCTGCCTTGCCGGCAGCCAGGCGCAGACCTTCTTCCTTATCGAGCACCTTGAGGCTGAGCTCGGGTTGCGAGGAAGGCTCCGAATGCTGCGGCTGGCTGCGCAGGACCAGACCTGTCCACTTGAGTACCACTTGCGCCAACTGTCGGTCGCTGATCGGTTTGGTCAGGTAGTCATCCATGCCGCTTTGCAGCAACGAGCGCTTTTCGTTGGCCAGCGCATGGGCGGTAAGGGCAATGATCGGCAGTGGGGTGCTGCCGCTGGTGTGCTCCCAGTGCCGGATGGCTTCCGTGGTTTGGCGTCCGTCCATGCCGGGCATCTGCACGTCCATCAGGACCAGATCGAAGCTGTGCTGCTTGACCGCATCCAGTGCGGCGGGGCCATTGTCCACCGCAACGACCTCGGCACCCATGTCACCGAGCAGTGTCTTCACCAGCAGCAGGTTGGCGGGGTTGTCGTCGACGCAGAGAACCCGTGCGGCACGACTGGGAGCGGCGGCGACGGGGGCCGCGTAGGTCTGATTCGGGCGCACCAGCTCCACCAGAACCCGCTGCAACTTACGCGTGCAGGCCGGTTTGCCCTGCAGCTGCGTATAGCTGTGCACTTCCGGCAGCGTGTCGTGGTAATGCCCCTGCTCGGTGGTCGGGCAGAGCACCACGCATTTGCAGCCGAGTGCCTCGATTTCCATCAGCCGTCGGCTGAGGGCCTCGGGCTGGATTTCGCGAGCGGTGACGCCGAGCACGGCGAGGTCGATGAGCTGGCTGCTTTGGCGCTGTGCGCCGATCGCCGCCTGCATCTGATCGAGCGTATCGAAGGTATGCACTTCGAGACCGAGGCTTTCCAGCTGGTGCTGCAGGGCCTGGCGCGCCAGCGGATGCTGCTCGAGCAGGGCGATACGCCGGCCCTGCAGCGCCGGGTGAGGCAGGTCTTCGACATCATCGCGGGCTTTCGGCAGGCTCAGGCTGATCCAGAACTCGGAGCCTTCGTCGGGAATGCTGTCGACGCCGATCTCGCCGCCCATCTGCTCGATCAGGCGCTTGGAAATCACCAGTCCGAGCCCCGTGCCGCCTGGCTGGCGCGACATGGAATTGTCCGCCTGGCTGAAGGCCTGGAACAGCGCACGCAGGTCCTGATCGGTCAGGCCGATGCCGGTGTCCTGCACACTGATGCGCAGCTGGGCGCGATCGGCATTGTCGTCCTCGACCATCGCGCGCACGGCGATGGTGCCTTCGTTGGTGAACTTGATGGCGTTGCTGATCAGGTTGGTCAGCACCTGCTTGAGACGCAGCGGATCGCCTACCAGCGATAGTGGCGTGTCACGGTAGACCAGGCTGACCAGTTCGAGCTGTTTGGTGTGCGCTGCCGGTGCGAGGATGGTCAGGGTGTCCTCGATCAGGTCGCGCAGGTTGAACGGAATGCTGTCGAGCACCAGCTTGCCGGCCTCGATCTTGGAGAAGTCGAGAATCTCGTTGATGATCCCGAGCAGGCTGTCGGCGGATTTCTCGATGGTGCCCAGATAGTCCTGCTGGCGCGGCGTGAGGTCGCTTTTCTGCAGCAGCTGGGTGAAGCCGAGGATGCCGTTGAGCGGAGTACGGATCTCGTGGCTCATGTTGGCGAGGAACTCGGACTTGATCCGGCTGGCTTCGAGGGCCTCCTTGCGCGCCAGGTCCAGTTCGATGTTCTGGATCTCGATGGTTTCCAGGTTCTGCTGCACGTCCTCGGTGGCCTGGTCGATGCTCTGCTGCAGCTCCTCGCGGGCGCTGAGCAGCGCCTCTGCCATGCGGTTGATGCCGGACGCGAGTTCGTCCATTTCGTGACTGCCCAGCGGCGGCAGGCGGGTTTCCAGATGGCCGTCCTTGAGCTGGGCGACGGCGGCCTTGACTCGTTGCAGCGGCAGGCTGATGGCGCGGCTCATGCGCAGCGCCAGCAGGGCGGTGATGATCAGGCCTGCGCTGACCAGAAACAGGCTGGTCAGCAGGCTGCGATAGCCGCGCAGCAGGGTGTTGTGGTGGGACAGTTCCAGTTCCAGCCAGCCGATCAGCTTTTCGTCAGGCCCGCGGGCTTCGTCGGCGAGGTTGAGGTGGCGGCTGAGCACCGGCATCAGGATGCGCGTGTGATCCATGCTGCTGACGCGGGTCAGCCCTTCCGGATCGCCCGGTGGCGGCGGCGTCAGCATGCGTGGGCCGGCGTGCACGCGTTGTACCCGTTCCGGATCGAGGATGGTCACAGCCCGGACATCGGCCTGGTCCAGCACCTGGGTCAGGATGCGCTGCAGGCGCTTGTCGTAGCCGAGGTTCATCGCTGGCGCGGCTAGCGGCGCTAGCTGCTCGGCAATCAGTTGGCCACGCTCGTCGAGCTGGTGGCGCATTTCCGACAATTGCATCCAGGTGAAGTAGGCGCCGAGTACCACCGCCAGCAGGGTGCTGGGCAACAACGTCAGCATCAGTACGCGGCCACGAATTCCTAGGTCTTTCAGCACAGTCCGTCCACCGATCCTGGATTGCAGCGCGCTAGTGTAGCGGCTCGGACCGGTGGAATCTGCACGTCAGATCAAGCCCTGACGCCGCGCTGGTCAGTCCAGGCCGCGAATCTCCTTGCCGTTGAAGTCCGGCAGCTTCCAGTGGAAGGTCATCGCCAGCACGCGGAACAGGAAGCCACTGCCCAGCGCCGCCAGGGTGGCCAGGGTGGTATTGATCTCCAGCCACAGCATGCCGACGTAGAACACACCGGTGAACAGCGCCACGGTGGCGTAGAGCTCGCGCTGCAGCACCATCGGTACCTGGTTGCATAGCACGTCGCGCATCAGGCCGCCGAAGATGCCGGTGATCACGCCGGCCAGCACCACGATGGACGGGTGCGCACCCATGCCCATTGCCACGTCGCAGCCGATCACCGTGAAGGCCACCAGGCCGAGGCCGTCCACCAGCAGGAAGACCATGCGCAGGTGATGCAGGTGGCGAGCGATGAAGCCGGTGACGATCGCCGCGCCGATGGTGAAGGTCAGGTATTCCGGATGGGCGATCCAGCCGACCGGGTAGTGGCCGAGCAGTACGTCGCGCGCCGTGCCGCCACCCAGTGCCGTCACCGTGCCGAGCAGGCAGATGCCGAACAGGTCCATGCCGCGGCGCATGCCCATGATGGCGCCGGACATGGCTTCGGCCGTGATTGCGATCAGGTAGATGGTATGCAGCAGTTCCACGACGATTCTCCGGGCGGGCTAGGCTGCACGCCGGTGGGGCGCTACAGCTCGAGGTGCGCGATTATGGGGCAAGCATGGCTAAATTTGTCGTGGCTAAGTATTTTTAGGCCATGCAAATATTTTCTTAATCGGCAGGCCCCATGAATCTTGATCCGAAGCAGACTGAAGCGTTTCGCACGGTCATCCGCACCGGCAGCTTCGAACAGGCTGCGCAGCGCCTGCATCTGACGCCACCGGCCATTTCGCAGCGGGTGCGCGCACTGGAGAGTGCGCTGGGCAGCGCCCTGGTAGTGCGCAGCCGGCCCTGTCGGCCTACCGAAACCGGGCAGCGCCTGCTGCAGTACCTCAAGCGCGCGACCTTGCTCGAGGCCGATCTGCTGGCCGACCTCGCCGAGCGTAGCGATGCGCCGCTGGTAGTGGTGGCGGCACTCAACGCCGACAGCCTGGGGACCTGGTTTTTCCCGGCGCTGGCCGAGGTGCTGATCCGCGAGCGGGTGTTGCTGGACCTGACGGTGGAGGATCAGGACCACACCTACAGTCTGCTGGAAACGGGCCTGGCAATCGGTTGCATCAGTACCGAACCCAAGCCCATGCGCGGCTGCACGGCCAGCCCGTTGGGCAGCATGCGTTACCGACTGGTGGCGTCGAGCGAGTTCCGGCAGAAGCACTTCGCCCACGGCCTGACCCGCAACGCGGCGCGCAAGGCGCCGGTGGTCGCCTATACGCGCAAGGACACGCTGCAGTCGTCGTTCCTGCTGCGTCGCTTCGGCCTGCCGGAAGGGGCTTATCCCTGCCACTTCGTTCCCGGCGCCGAGCCGCATTTCAGCGCGATTCGCTACGGCCTGGGTTACGGCATGGTCCCGGAACTGTTGCTGCATGATGCATTGAGCGCCGGTGAGGTGGTCGACCTGGCGCCTGACGAACCGCTGGAAATCGCACTGTACTGGCATACCTGGAAGGTGCAGTCGCCGCGGATGGAGCATCTTTCGCGGCAGATCATCGATGCCGCACCGAAGATTCTTGCGCGGCCCTAGCGAGGCCGGGTTGGGCGCTGCGGTCGAAGTACTGCCGGTCAGCCGAGACGGTCTGCCCGTCGTCGAGCGTTGCCGGTATCATGGCCACCTTTTCCGATGCCGTGCGACGCCATGACTACACACTATCCGACCATTGCCGATTGCATCGGCAACACCCCGCTGGTTCGCCTGCAGCGGATGCCGGGTAAGACCAGCAACACCATTCTGGTCAAGCTCGAGGGCAACAATCCGGCCGGTTCGGTCAAGGATCGCCCGGCGCTTTCGATGATCAACCGTGCCGAGCTGCGCGGCGACATCCAGCCTGGCGATACCCTGATCGAGGCGACCTCCGGCAACACCGGCATCGCCCTCGCGATGGCGGCGGCAATCAAGGGCTACCGGATGATCCTGATCATGCCGGACAACTCCACCGCCGAGCGCAAGGCGGCGATGACTGCCTACGGCGCCGAGCTGATCCTGGTGAGCAAGGAAGAGGGCATGGAAGGTGCCCGCGACCTCGCTTTGAAGATGCAGGCCGAAGGTCGCGGCAAGGTGCTCGACCAGTTCGCCAATGGCGACAACCCCGAAGCGCATTACAACAGCACGGGGCCGGAGCTCTGGCGGCAGACTCACGGCAGCATCACCCATTTCATCAGTTCCATGGGTACCACCGGGACCATCATGGGCGTGTCGCGCTACCTCAAGGAGCAGAACCCGGCGGTGCAGATCGTCGGGCTGCAGCCGATGGAAGGCGCGGCCATCCCCGGCATCCGCCGCTGGCCGCAGGAATACCTGCCGAAGATCTACCAGGCCGAGCGCGTCGACCGCGTTGTCGACATGTCGCAGGCCGAAGCCGAGCAGGTGATGCGTCGTCTGGCCCGCGAAGAAGGCATCTTCTGCGGCGTGTCCTCCGGTGGTGCCGTGGCCGCCGCACTGCGCCTGTCGCAGGAAGTCGAGAATGCGGTGATCGTGGCGATCATCTGTGATCGCGGCGACCGTTACCTGTCGACTGGCGTGTATGACTCGCCCAATTGAGCTGCTCATCGGCGGCGCGCTCCAGCGCCGCATGGCGACCCTTTTGACATTTCCAACGAACAGAACAGCGCGGGTTTCAGCTGATGGCCAAACGTAG
Source organism: Stutzerimonas stutzeri RCH2 (assembly GCF_000327065.1). NCBI lineage: Bacteria > Pseudomonadati > Pseudomonadota > Gammaproteobacteria > Pseudomonadales > Pseudomonadaceae > Stutzerimonas > Stutzerimonas stutzeri. The sequence continues at coordinate 1,741,871 of NC_019936.1, forward strand.
CGGCGCTCTGCGCTTTCAACCCAGCGGTGGCGAGCGCAAGCCCCAGGTGCCGATCGGCAAGAAGCAGCGCCTTAATATCGAGCGGCTGGCCAATGACGGGCGCGGCATCGCCTTCGTCGAAGGGCGCACCTGGTTCGTCGAAGGCGCATTGCCTGGCGAAGAGGTCGAGGCGCGTGTGCTGTCCGCACGTAGCCAGGTGGTCGAGGCGCGCTGCGAGCGCGTGCTCCAGGCCAGTGCGCAGCGACAGGTCGAACCTTGCCCGCATGCCCGTCTGTGTGGCGGCTGCAACCTGCAGCATGCCCCTATTGCCGATCAGCTGGCACTGAAACAGCACACGCTCGCCGAGCAGCTCGCGCGGGTTGCCGATCTGCAGCCAGAGGCTTGGGCCGAGCCGCTGGTGGGGCCGGCCTTCGGCTATCGCCGTCGCGCCCGACTGGCGGTGCGCTGGGACGTCAAGAGCAAGCATCTGGACATCGGTTTTCGCGCCAGTTCCAGTCAGGAAATCGTCTCCATCCGCGAGTGCCCGGTTCTGGTACAGCCCTTGCAAACGCTGCTGCCGGGTTTGCTAACGGCGTTGCGTGATCTGAGCAAGCCGCAAGCGATCGGCCATGTAGAACTGTTCAGCGGCACGGCCGAGGCCGTGCTGATTCGTCACACCGCAGCTCTGCCGGAATCGGACCTGGCGCGCCTGCGCAGCTTCGCGACTGCTCATCGAGCGCAGCTCTGGTGGCAAGGCGAAGGTGAGCCTCAGCCAGACGACTGCGCAGCTTCGCTGGGCTACCGACTGGATGCCTGGGATCTGGAGCTGGCCTGGCGTCCTGGAGATTTTGTCCAGGTCAACGCGCCAGTCAATGACGCGATGGTCGCCCAGGCTCTGGAATGGCTGGATGCGGGCAAGGATGAGGCGGTGCTTGACCTGTTCTGCGGGCTGGGTAATTTCAGCCTGCCGCTGGCGCGCAGTGGTGCACGGGTGGTGGGTGTGGAAGGTGTCGAGGCGATGGTGGCGCGTGCGCAGGAGAACGCGCAGCGCAACGCTCTGGAGCACGCGCACTTTTATCGGGCCGACTTGTCGAAGCCGCTTGCCGATGCCCCTTGGGCAGGTAGCGGGTTCGCTGCGGTACTGCTCGATCCGCCACGCGACGGCGCGCTGGAAATCGTTCGACAAATGTCGATGCTGAAGGCGCAGCGCGTGGTCTATGTTTCATGCAATCCGGCCACGCTGGCGCGCGATGCGCGCGAGCTGGCCAGCCAGGGATATCGTCTGAAGCGTGCGGGTGTGCTGGATATGTTTCCGCAAACCGCACACGTCGAGGCCATGGCGCTGTTCGAGCGGGGTTAGCGCTCGATGCTGCATTCTTGACAGGCGCTTTGCCTGTGGTTCAACCGACCGGCACACAGAATGCCGGCGTTCATGGCGCAGCTGCTGCGCAGAAGGGAAGGTTAGATGGTACAGGTCAGAGCGCTTCAGCCGATCAATACGGACGGCAGTATCAACCTGGATGGCTGGCTCGATCATGTGCTGGGGATGGACCCGGCACTCGACCGCGCGGCCTTGAAAGAAGCCTGCGAGTTCGCCCGCGAGGCAGAGCAGCAGGCCAACGCGGCGCAGAACCTCTGGAGTGAAGGCACCTCCAGCTACCAGATCGGCCTCGAGATCGCGGAAATTCTTGCCGACCTCAAGCTGGACCAGGATAGCCTGGTCGCAGCCGTCATCTATCGCGGCGTACGCGAAGGCAAGATTCAGCTGGCCGATGTGAACCAGCGCTTCGGCTCGGTGGTGGCCAAGCTGATCGAAGGCGTGCTGCGCATGGCGGCGATCAGCGCCAGTCTCAATCCCCGCGAATCGCTCGTGCTCGGCTCCCAGGCGCAGGTGGAAAACCTGCGCAAGATGCTGGTGGCCATGGTCGACGATGTGCGCGTTGCACTGATCAAGCTGGCCGAACGCACCTGTGCCATCCGTGCCGTCAAGCTGGCCGACGACGAGAAGCGCCAGCGCGTCGCCCGCGAAGTCTTCGACATCTACGCGCCGCTGGCCCATCGCCTGGGCATCGGCCATATCAAGTGGGAGCTGGAAGACCTGTCCTTCCGCTACCTCGAGCCCGAGCAGTACAAGCAGATCGCCCAGTTGCTGCACGAGCGACGCCTCGACCGCGAGCAGTACATCCAGAACGTCGTGCAGCAGCTCAAGGACGAACTGACCGCGACCGGTATCCAGCCCGACATCGATGGCCGCGCCAAACACATTTATTCCATCTGGCGAAAGATGCAGAAGAAAGGCCTGCAGTTCAGCCAGATCTACGACGTTCGCGCCGTGCGCGTGCTGGTGCCGGAAGTCCGTGACTGCTACACCGCGCTGGGGATCGTGCACACCCTCTGGCGGCACATTCCCAAGGAGTTCGACGACTACATCGCCAACCCCAAGGAAAATGGCTACCGCTCGCTGCACACCGCGGTGATCGGCCCGGAGGGCAAGGTGCTGGAGGTGCAGATCCGCACCCACGCCATGCACGAAGAGGCCGAGCTCGGCGTCTGCGCGCACTGGCGCTACAAGGGCACCGACGTCAATTCCGGCTCAGACCATTACGAGGAAAAGATCGCCTGGCTGCGCCAGGTACTCGAATGGCACGAAGAACTGGGCGACATCGGTGGCCTGGCCGACCAGCTGCGCGTGGATATCGAGCCGGATCGGGTCTACGTGTTCACCCCCGACGGCCATGCCATCGACTTGCCCAAGGGCGCCACGCCGCTGGACTTCGCCTACCGGGTGCACACCGAGATCGGCCATAACTGCCGCGGTGCCAAGGTCAACGGTCGCATCGTGCCGCTCAACTACAGCCTGCAAACCGGCGAGCAGGTGGAGATCATTACCAGCAAGCATGGCTCGCCGAGCCGCGACTGGCTGAACCCGAACCTGGGCTACATCACCACCTCACGCTCGCGGGCTAAGATCGTCCACTGGTTCAAGCTGCAGGCGCGCGACCAGAACGTCGCCGCCGGCAAGGCGCTGCTGGAACGCGAACTGGGACGGCTGGACCTGCCGCCGGTGGATTTCGACAAGCTGGCCGAAAAGGCCAACCTGAAGAACGCCGAGGACATGTTCGCCGCCCTTGGCGCCGGCGACCTGCGCCTGGCGCACCTGGTCAACATGGCGCAGCAGCTGGTCGAGCCGGAGCGCGGTTACGACCAGCTGGAACTGATTCCGCGGCGCTCGGCGCCGTACAAGCCAGGCAAGCGCGGCGACGTGCAGATCCAGGGCGTCGGCAATCTGCTGACGCAGATGGCCGGCTGCTGCCAGCCGCTGCCGGGCGATCCCATCGTCGGTTACATCACCCAGGGCCGCGGAGTCAGTATTCACCGCCAGGACTGCCCGTCAGTGCTGCAGCTGGCCGGGCGTGAGCCGGAGCGGATCATCCAGGTCAGCTGGGGTCCGGTGCCGGAGAAGACCTATCCGGTGGAAATCATGATCCGCGCCTACGACCGTGCCGGCCTGCTGCGTGATATCTCGCAGATGCTGCTCAACGAGCGCATCAACGTGCTGTCGATGAACACCCGTTCGAACAAGGAAGACAGCACCGCGCAGATGACGCTGACCATCGAGATTCCGGGGTTGAATGCCCTGGGTCGCTTGCTCAGCCGCATTTCGCAGCTGCCGAACATCATCGAAGCCAAACGCCAGAGAGCCACGTAAGGCGCAAGGCCGGCGGTGTTGCCGGTAGCGCCACGGTGGATGGGTGAAGCGTCAGCTACGCGCCCCGATCCACCCTGCAATCGGCCTGACATCCGTAGGGTGGATGTCGCTTTTTACATCCACCGGAACGCCGCTGCGATAGCCCGGCTTGAGGAATGCCATGTACCAACTCCCCGACCTTCTGCACCTGATGGCCCGGCTGCGCGATCCGCAGCATGGCTGTCCGTGGGACCTGCAGCAGAACTACGCGAGCATCGTGCCGCATACGCTGGAAGAGGCTTACGAGGTCGCGGATGCTATCGAGAGCGGCGACTTCGATCATCTGCCCGGTGAGTTGGGCGACCTGCTGTTTCAGGTCGTCTACTACAGCCAGCTGGCCCGTGAGGAAGGGCGCTTCGAGTTCGCCACGGTGGTCGATGCCATCACCCGCAAGCTGATCCGTCGCCATCCCCACGTGTTCCCTGATGGTGACCTGTATGGTTCGCCGGAGCTGCCGCGTCTCGACGAGGCGGCCATCAAGCAGCGCTGGGAAGAGATCAAGGCCGAGGAGCGTGCCGAGAAAGCCGCTGCTCCTGAACAGTTGTCGCTGCTCGATGACGTGCCCAGCGCACTGCCGGCACTCAGTCGTGCCGCCAAACTGCAGAAACGCGCCGCCCAGGTCGGTTTCGACTGGCCCGAGGCGCTGCCGGTGGTGGACAAGGTGCGCGAGGAACTCGGCGAAGTGCTGGAGGCGATGAGCGAGGACGATCCGCAAGCCATTGCCGAGGAGCTGGGCGATCTGCTTTTCGTCGTGGTCAACCTGGCGCGCCATCTCAAGGTCGATCCGGAGAACGCCTTGCGTGCCGCGAATGGCAAGTTCGAGCGGCGTTTTCGCTTCATCGAGCAGGCCTTGCGCGAAGCGGGGCGGCCCATCGAGCACTGCGATCTGGATGAACTGGATGCGCTCTGGGGCGAGGCGAAGAAGGCCGAGCAATCGCCGTCCTGCGGCTAACAGTACTCGCCGGGCTGGATGTGGCTTTTCACATCCACCACAATGCCGCTCGGTGGAGCGATTCAGCGTCGCCCACCGGCGCCCACTTGAATTCATGACGAGACGAGCCGAAACATGAGTCTTTCCCTCCGTGACCAGTTGCTCAAAGCCGGGCTGGTCAACGAAAAGCAGGCCAAGCAGGCCGTCAAGCAGAAGCAGAAGCAGCAGCGCCTGGAGAAGAAGGGCCAGGTCGAGAAGGATGATTCCCAGCGCGAAGCGGCACTGAAGGCCCAGGCGGAGAAGATCGCTCGCGACCAGGAGCTCAATCGCCAGCAGCAGCAAAAGGCCGAACAGAAGGCCCGTACGGCGCAGATCAAGCAATTGATCGAGACCAGCCGCCTGCCGAAGCTGACCACCGAGGATTACTACAACTTCGTCGACGACAAGAAGGTCAAGCGGCTGTCAGTCAACAAGCTGATGCGCGACAAGCTGGCCAGTGGCTCGTTGGCGATCGTTCGTCATGGCGGCGGCTACGAGGTGATTCCGCGTGAGGCGGCACTGAAGATCCAGGAGCGCGACCCGCAGCGTGTGGTGCAGCTCAACACCCGTACCGAAGAGCCGGATGCTGACGATCCGTACGCCGCTTATCAGGTACCGGACGACCTGATGTGGTGATGCGCCGGGGCGGGTGCGAACTCCGACGGAAGGTTGGATAGAAAAGGCCCGCCTGCATCTCTACTGCAGACCTGCCCGCCATCGCGGGCACATGCAGTGGAGAAGATCATGGCCGCGCAGACGATTCGCTATACCCCCAACGCCGATACCCTGTACTGGCGCGCCGCTGGCGTGCCGGGCGACCCGGAAGAGCCTGGTGTTCCGACGCAGCCTACCGAGCCGGGTGAGCCTACCGTGCCGGATCAGCCACCGCCCGCTCCGGTTGCCTGAGCGTCCTCGAGCCGTAACCTGCGCCGCCGTTGGCACGACGTGGCGCAGGGCATCTGGCGTCAGCGCAGCTGGTTTGCGCGGCAACGCTCATTCGCCGAACGGATAGGTGTCCGGCACCATCTCTGGATCGATCTGTTGCGGGCCGATCGGTGTCACCGCGCCCGTCTCCTCCAGCCATATCAGCGCATCGAACTGCTCCGCCAGGATGGCGCGGAAGTAGTGCGACTGGCGCTCCGTCAGTGGCCGGTAGATCACCCCGATGGCGCGCTCGAGCCGTGGCTGGGAGAGCGCCGGACGCAGTTCGCTCTGCTCGTTGCGCCAGTCGGTCAGTGATGCCGGCACGTTGGCTCGCAGGAACAGTTGTTCCCAGCTGTCCGCCCTGGACGGGATGACCTGCTTGACCTGCATAGGCTCGTCCCAGTTGTCCGCCGCCGCCACCTCACCGCGATCGGTCGCCATGCCGATCAGCACCGCGTCGCGACCGAAGGCGGTGCGGCACAGTTCGCCGATATTGAACTCGCCGCCCCAGCCCATCGAAGTTGCCGAGGCATTGCCGATGTGCGAGTTGTGCGCCCAGACCACCGCCTTGGCGTCCGGCCCGCGGTGTTCGAGCAGTGCTTTCAGGGTGTCGAACATGTGGCGGTCGCGCAGGTTCCAGGATTCGGTCGAGCCGCGATACATGGCGCGGTAGTAATGCTCGGCGGCAAGTACCACTCGCGCATTGCGCTCGGCATTGAAGAAGCGCTCGCCGTCCTGGCCAATGTACTCCAGGCGCTGCGTGAGCAGGTCTTGCAACTGCTCGACCACCGCCGTTTCGCAGGAAGGCTGGCCGAGCATGACGTTGCGGCCATAGACGGCGGGATCTTCCTGCCACGGGCTCAGGCAGCCATAACGTCGCCGCGCCGCGGCAGCCGCGTCCAGGTCGATGCGGTCCAGGTAGCGCAGTACCTCGCGGATCGAGCTGCCGAGGCTGTAGACATCCAGGCCGCGGAATTCGACCCGCTGCCCGGCCGGCAGTGCCGCGTTGTGCTCGCGCAACCAACGGACGAAGCCTTCCACTTCGCGGTTGCGCCACATCCAGGTTGGAAAGCGCTTGAACGCATCCTCCACCCAGGCGACTGGTTGCCGTTGCCGGCTGTAACAATCGATTCGTGCCGCGTCCGGCCAGTCGGCTTCGACCGCGATAATGGAAAACCCGTGCCGCTCGATCAGCCGCCGGGTGATCGCAGCGCGGGCCTGGTAGAACTCGGATGTGCCGTGGCTGGCCTCGCCAATGAGCACCACCCGGGCGTCGGCGTAGCGCTCGAAGGCGTCGGCAAAGTGCGGGTCGTCTAGCGCGGGCAAGGGTTCGGCATGCTGGCGCAGCAGAGCAATGAGCTGTTCCTCGGATAGCTCGGGCAGATGGGCACGCGAAGCGCTCATATGGTTCGGCCTCCTCATGCAAGGGCTTCACGGATGACTGGGCATCCGGTTGGTTGTTCCTCGTCCTCCAATTAAAGCTGCTAACTTTGAAGTGAGGGACCGAACTGCCGGCGCCGGATGGGTCTAAAAACTTACAAAAACCAAGATGAGCGTTATTACGCCCGCATGGGTTTATTCAAGGCGAGGGGCATTCCATGACGACCTGGATCATTGCGTACAACAAAGACGGCAACACTTCGACGCTGAAGATCGACTCCGAGCATCAGCCTGACATCGACGAGGCAGTCGATCTCGTCACGCGCAAGGCAGCAGAGCTGTATCCGGATCAGGAGATCGAGCATGAGCACGAGCCTGATCTGGAGGACACGCCAGCTACCCGGCTGGCTGAGCGTTACGGCATCACCATCACGGGCATATCCCAGGCCTGAGCGGCGCCGAGCGCTTCAGCGGCCAGACTTCTCCATCCCCCACCACATAAATCTGCCAGTGATCTTCGGCTGTCACCGTCATCGTGCCGGTGAAACTGCCGAAGGCCGGCAACAGGCTGAGCCGTTCACCGATGCAGAAGCACGGCAGGCGCAGGCTCTGCCGTCCGCGGCCGTTGAGGCGAAACGCCGGATGCAGATGGCCGGCGAGCACATGGTGGCTGGGATGCGGATCGGCTTCGTGCTGCAAGGCGAACGGGCCAAGCAGCAGCGGCTCGGAGACGACGTTCATTCCCAGGCTATTTGGCGGATCTCCGGCGCGGCGATCATGGTTGCCGCGAATCAGCGTGATCGTCAGTTCGGCGTGACTGGCACGCCAGTCGTGCAGCTGGTTGAGCGTGGCAGGCGTCTGCGATTCCGCTGCGTGCAGAAAGTCGCCGAGGAAGATCAGCTGCTTGCAAGGGTAACGGGCAAGCAGGGCATCGAGTCGTTGAAGATTGGCCTGGGTCGTACCGTGGGGCACGGGTTGACCTAGGCGACGGTAGGCGGCGGCCTTGCCGAAATGGATATCGGCTATCAGCAATGCCTGCTGCGCCGGCCAGTAGACGGCTTTCTCGGCAAGCAGCCAGAGTTCGGTTTGTTCCAGCTCTATGGGCAGGTGAGAAGTCATGCGGCAGAGTTTATCGCGTGCGGTGGCGGGTTCCCACGCGCCGGGCGGCGCTGGTTGTGCATGTGCGGTCCTCTGGGAGAGCAACCAACGGGCCAGGATGGCGCGATTGTGGGCGGACTCGGTTGAACAGCATTCCGGTCGCTTTAACCCGGCGCAAGGAGCGCTCACCTTGCTTGCCTATCGGGTCGTGCGGCGCGCCTTTTTTGGCCGTGGCGTGCCGTCCTTGGTCGCGCGGGGTTTGCGCTTCGGGCTGCTGTCGCGTTCGACAGCAATGCTCGCGTCCGCTTGCGGCTGATAACCACCAGGGCCGGCGGCCTTGTCGAGTTCGGCAACCATTCGCCGGATGCGGTCGGCAAGCTTTTCCGAGCTCATGCTTTCGCGGAAGCGTTCGACCATCAACGGAAACGCCAGCGGTGTGGTGCGTTTGACCTGATGAATGTCCAGCTGTCGTTGCTGCAGTCGCTGCAATGTCTGCTGCAGCCGCTCGACTTCCAGCTCCTGGCGCAGAACCTCTTCTTCAGCCTGGGTCAGCAACAGGTTGGCCGGGTCATATTGGCGGAAGACGTCGAAGAACAGCCCGCTAGAGGCCTGCAGCTGACGCGCGCTCTTCTGCGCACCGGGGTAGCCGGAAAACACCAAGCCGGCAATACGTGCGATCTCACGAAAGCGGCGACGCGCCAGTTCGCCAGCGTTAAGACTGGCGAGCACGTCGTGCAGCAGGTTGTCTTCGCTGAAAAGCTCCGGCGTCAGCCAGTGCATCCAGTCCACCTCGGTTGCCGAGAGCAGCTCGAAGCCGTAGTCGTTGACTGCGATCGAAAAGGTCAGCGGTCGATGCTGGCCCAGGCGCCAGGCCAGCAGACTGGCCAGCCCGAGGTGCACGTGACGCCCGGCGAACGGGTAGAGGAACAGGTGCCAGCCTTCGCGGGATTTCATCACCTCGGCCAGCAATGTGGTCTCGGTGGGCAGCGCCGACCAGTCCATCTGTACCCGCAGTAAGGGTTCGACCAGGCCCATCTCCGGGCTTTCGAAATGGCCGCGCGAGGCGGCACCGAGCTGCTCGACCACCGCATCGGCCAGCTCGCTGGAAAGGGGCATGCGCCCGCCGTTCCAGCGCGGCACCGCGGCTTTCCTGCCCGTCGCGCGGCTGACGTAGGCGGTCATGTTCTCGACGCGTACCAATTCCAGCAGACGACCACCAAAGAGAAAGTTGTCGCCCGGTCGCAGGCGCGCGATGAAGCCTTCCTCGATGGTGCCGAGCGAGCGCCCGCTGCCACCCTTGGCCCAGAATTTCACGGACAGGCTGGCATCGCTGACGATGGTGCCGATGCTCATGCGATGGCGCAGCGCCACACGGCGACTCGGCACCTTCCACAGCCCGGCCTCGTCCGGCTCGACCCGCTGGTAGTCGGGGTAGGCCGTCAGCGAATGCCCACCGTGGCGGACAAAGGCCAACGCCCATTGCCAATGGTCTTCGTTCAGGTCGCGGTAGGACCAGGCCTGGCGCACTTCGGCAAACAGTTCGTCTGGTCGAAAGCCGCCGCCCAAGGCCATGCTGACCAGGTGCTGCACCAGCACATCGAGCGGGCGGTGCGGTGCGCTGCGGGCTTCGATGCGGCGTTCGCCGATGGCCACCTGAGCGGCGGCGGCTTCTACCACTTCCACGCTATGAGTCGGCACCAGCGTGACCCGCGAGGTGCGTCCCGGCGCATGTCCGGAACGCCCGGCACGCTGCATCAGCCGCGCCACGCCCTTGGGCGAGCCGATCTGCAGAACGCGCTCGACCGGCAGGAAGTCCACACCCAGATCCAGGCTGGAGGTGCAGACCACGGCCTTGAGCGCGCCCTGCTTGAGGCCCTGCTCGACCCAGTCGCGTACTTCGCGGGCCAGCGAACCATGGTGCAGGGCAATCAAGCCTGCCCAGTCCGGCCGCGCATCGAGCAGCGCCTGATACCAGATTTCCGACTGCGAGCGGGTGTTGGTGAACACCAGGGTGGTCGCGGCCGAATCAATCTCCTCGACCACCTGCGGCAACATGCGCAGACCGAGATGCCCAGCCCAGGGGAAGCGCTCGATGCACGGCGGCAGCAGAGTGTCGACGCGCAGATCCTTGTCGACCTTGCCTTGCACCAGCCTGCCGCTGCCGGGATACAGCAGCACGTCCAGCGCGTGGGGCTGGTTGCCGAGGGTGGCGGAAAGGCCCCAGACAATCAGCTCCGGCATCCACTGGCGCAGCCGGGCCAGCGCCAGTTGCAGTTGCACGCCGCGCTTGTTGCCCAGCAGCTCGTGCCATTCGTCCACCACCAGCATGCGCAGCCCGGCGAAAGCCTGGCGTGCATCGGCGCGGGTCAGCAGCAGGGTCAGGCTTTCCGGCGTGGTGACCAGCGCGCTGGGCAGGCGCCGCCCCTGCCGCGCACGTTCGGCACCGCTGGTATCGCCGGTGCGCAAACCGATGCTCCAGTTGATGCCGAGGTCGTACAGCGGGGCCTGCAGAGCGCGAGCGGTATCGGCGGCCAATGCACGCATAGGGGTGATCCAGAGCACCGTCAACGGCGCCGGCTTGTCCGTCGTGTTAGGGCGCGGCGCCTTGGTTGCAAAGCGATTCAAAGCCCCGAGCCAGACGGCATAGGTCTTGCCAGAGCCAGTGGTGGCGTGCAGCAGTCCGGACTCGCCTCGGTCGATGGCTTGCCAGACTTCCCGCTGAAACGGAAAGGGTTGCCACTCTCGGCTGGCGAACCACTGCTCGCTCAACAGTCCGGCTGCATCATTCATGGGGCAACCTGTTGGAGCCCGAGCGCGAGGTTCGCCTCGTGGAAGCGGCCTTGGCCGCGCATATGGGCGACGGCCCGGGTAGGCGGCTGGCCTGGCGACTCATCCAAGCAGCTCCTTCAGCGTCTCCAGGGTATCGGCTTCCTGCACCGGCTTGTCGAGACGCCAGCGCAGCATGCGCGGGAAGCGCACGGCGATGCCGCTCTTGTGCCGGCTGCTGGCGGCGATGCCCTCGAAGCCGAGCTCGAACACCAGGGTCGGGGTGACGCTGCGGACCGGGCCGAACTTCTCCACGGTGGTCTTGCGTACGATGGCGTCGACCTTGCGCATCTCCTCGTCGGTCAATCCGGAATAGGCCTTGGCGAACGGCACCAGCTTGCGCTCCGGGTCGCCCGGCTCGCCGTCCCAGACGGCAAAGGTGTAGTCGGTGTATAGGCTGGCGCGGCGGCCATGACCGCGCTGGGCATAGATCAGCACGGCATCGACGGAGTAGGGGTCGATCTTCCATTTCCACCAGACGCCGACATCCTTGGTTCGGCCGACGCCGTACTGCGCGGCGCGGGCCTTGATCATCATGCCCTCGACGCCGCGCTCACGGGACGCTTCGCGTTGGCGCGCCAGATCGGCCCAGTCATCGCCGCTCACCAGCGGCGAAAGCATCAGCCGCGGGTTGGGGCATTGCCCGACCACCGCTTCGAGCTGTTGCCGGCGTTCACGATGCTCGCGTTGCCGCCAGTCGTCACCCTGCCATTCCAGCAGGTCATAGGCGAGCACCGCGACCGGGGCATCCTGCAAGACTTTCGCTGTGAGGTTTTTGCGGCCGATACGCTGTTGCAGCAGCGCGAAGGGTTGCACGCCGAAGCGTTCGGTTGTGTCGGCGTCATCGCTCTCTGGCTGCGCGAAGAGGTCTGTCGAAGGCCCGCCGGGCGCGTGCTTCCAGACCAGGATCTCGCCGTCGATCACCGTGCCGTCGGGCAGGCAGCCGGCCAGTTCGCAGAGCTCCGGAAAGCGCTCGCTGACCAGCTCTTCACCGCGCGACCAGACCCAGATCTGCCCGTCGCGCTTGACCAGCTGTGCGCGGATGCCATCCCACTTCCATTCGATGAACCAGTTCTCCGGCGCACCGAGCAGCATGTCGAACTCCTCGACCGGCGCCTGCAACGAGTGGGCGAGAAAGAACGGGTAGGGCTGGCCGCCACGCTGGGCGTGCTCATGCTCGGACTCCTCGGCGATCAGCGCGCGGTAGCCCTCGGCGCTCGGCCGATGGGACAGATCGGTGTAGCCCACCAGTCGTTGCGCGACGCGCTTGGGGTCGAGATCGACCAGCGAGGCCAGCGCGCGGGTCACCAGCAGCTTCGACACGCCGACGCGAAAGGCGCCGGTGATCAGCTTGATGCAGACCATCAGGCTCAGCCGGTCCAGCTGTGCCCAGAGCGCCGGCAAGCGTTCAGCCAGCTCCTCCGGCGGCTGCCCGCGCAGCGGCAGCAGCTTGTCCTGCATCCACACGGCCAGCCCGTCGTCGGAGCTGTGTTTGGCCTCGGGCATCAGCAGCGAAATGGTTTCGGCCATGTCGCCGACTGCCAGGTAGCTTTCCTCGAACAGCCATTCCGGCAAACCCGACGCCTGCATGGCGGTTTCGCGCAGCACGCGGGTCGGAACCAGCTGGCGTGGCCGTCCGCCGGCCAGAAAGTAGACCGCCCAGGCGGCGTCGGCCGGATCGGCGTCACGAAAATAGTCGCGCATCGCCGCGAGCTTGGCGTTGCTCGAGGTGGTGGCGTCGAGGCGGCTGTAAAGGGTGGCGAAGGCTTTCATGCGCTGCGTCCCGCTCGCCATGGCGCGGCCGGGTTGCGAGCCTGCACGGGTCTATGGGAAGCGATGTTGGTGCGCCGGCTCATTCGGCCTCCTGGGTGGCATCGTCCTCTTCGCCGTATTCGGTCGCGAAGGCCTGGGCATCGAGGCCGCGCATTTCGCGCAGGTAGCGCACCAACACCGCAACGGAACCGTGGGTCACCATCACCCGTTCGGCGCCGGTCTGCTCGATGGCCCAGAGCAGGCCTGGCCAGTCGGCATGGTCGGAGAGCACGAAGCCGCGGTCGACGCCGCGCCGGCGCCGGGTGCCGCGCAGCATCATCCAGCCACTGGCGAAGGCATCGGCGTAGTCGCCGAAACGGCGCATCCAGGTGCTGCCGCCAGCGGAGGGTGGGGCGAGGATGATGGCGTGCTTCAGGCGCGGGTCGCCTTTTTTCAGGTCTCCGGCATACACCGTCGGCGGCAGATAGATGCCACCCTCGCGGTAGACCTTGTTCAGCGGCTCGACCGCGCCATGCACGACGATGGTGCCGATGCTCTCGTCCAGGCCGTGCAGGATGCGCTGTGCCTTTCCGAAGGCGTAGCAGAACAGCACGCTGGCGCGCCCGGCTGCAGCATTGGCGCGCCACCAGTCGTTGATGTCGCTAAATACCTCGGCCTGAGACGGCCATTTGTAGATCGGCAGGCCGAAGGTCGATTCGGTGATGAAGGTATGGCAGCGCACCGGCTCGAAGGGTGCGCAGGTCCCGTCCGGCTCGACCTTGTAGTCGCCGGAAGCGACCCAGACTTCGCCTTTGTACTCCAGGCGCACCTGCGCCGAGCCGAGCACATGGCCGGCGGGATGGAAGCTGAGCTTTACGCCGTGATGCTCGATGGATTCACCATAGGCCAGCGTCTGCAGCGGCATATCGGCGGCGATCCGCGAGCGCAGAATGCCTTCGCTGTCGCTTGAGGCCAGGTAATGGCTCATGCCCCAGCGCGCATGATCGCCGTGGGCGTGGGTGATGACGGCGCGCTCCACCGGGCGCCAGGGATCGATGTAGAAATCACCGGGTGGGCAATACAGGCCTTCGGGGCGGGCAACGACGAGGTCCATGACTACAGGCACTTTGCGGGCTTGTAGGTTGGAGCGTGGCGCGGCGCTGTGAGTTCGCTGGATAACGCGCGGCCGGGTTCAGCCAACCCGACGGCGGTGTGCGCAGCAGCGTGCTGCGTCGAATATACAGCTGCGCGGGGGCGAGGCAGCGTTCTGCTTCAGCCCGGCGCCTTCGTAATGCGGCGATCAGTCCTGCAGTTTGATGTGCGAGATGTCCGGTACGGCGCCTGCCGTGTCGCGTGGCAGTTCGCCCATGTCGCTGCCCACCGGGGCCAGACTGAACTGGGACAGGTTCACCCGCGGTGCCTCGGGCTCGGGACGGGCATCCTGCAGGTCGACGCCCACCGGCGCGATGCCAAAATCGGGCGCCTCGACGTCGGCGAAGGCGGCCATGTATTCGTCTCGGGGCGTCACCTTCAGCGCAGCCGGGGCGGCGTTTGCGCTGGTGACGGCAGGTGGCGTGGGCGCGACGCTTGCCGCTGGGGTTGCGGGTGGTGGCGGCGCCAATTCGATTTCCTCGACATCCACCGGCATCGGTTTGACCTCTACCTGCGCACCGGCACGTTCCATTGCCTGCCGGTACTTCTCCACCGCAGCGAAGTCGAGGTTCTGCTTGATGACGATGCGTCGTCCGGAAAACAGCAGTGCGATGCGCTGCGCATCCGCCTGGAACAGTTTGGTCAGGTTGGCTTCGACCTGCTCGAGCCTGGCGCCGGGGAGCAGTTGGCCGGAAAAGGCGATTTCGTAGAGGCTCATGGGTGCTGCTCCTTGTGGCGCTACCGGTGACGGGGCGGCGGACCGCCGCAGGTTGGAACGTTAATCGAGATGGCGATGATCTGGCAAAGCGCAAAGTGCTGCCCTTGCCGCTGTCACAAGTTCGTCAGCTGGAGTGCCTGGTTCACGGCAACGGGGCAAACAGGGCGTCGATATCCTGCTCGCCAAGCTGCCAGCCGGCATCGCCGGAACCCTCCAGCACACCAGCGGCCAGTTCGGCCTTGCGCGCCTGCAGCTGGCGAATGCGCTCCTCGACGGTGCCGCGGGTAATCAAACGATAGACGAACACCGGTTTGTCCTGGCCGATGCGGTAGGCACGGTCGGTCGCCTGGTTCTCCGCCGCTGGATTCCACCAGGGGTCGTAGTGGATCACGGTATCCGCGGCCGTCAGGTTGAGTCCGGTGCCGCCGGCCTTCAGGCTGATCAGGAACAATGGCACTTCACCGGCCTGGAAACGCTCGACCGGCGTGCGGCGATCATCGGTTTCACCGGTCAGCTTGACGTAGGCAATGCCGCGCTTGTGCAGCGCCTGCTCGATCAGCGCCAGCATCGAGGTGAACTGGGAAAACAGCAGCACGCGACGGCCTTCGCTCATCAGTTCGTCGAGCATCTCCAGCAGGCTGTCCAGCTTGCCCGAGCTGCTGCCGCGTATGGCCCGTGTCGACTCGCCCTTGAGCAGGCGAAGATCGCAGCAGACCTGGCGCAGCTTGAGCAGCGCCTCGAGGATGACCATCTGGCTGCGCGCCAGGCCCTTGCGCTCGATCTCGTCACGCACCTTGCGATCCATTGCCAGACGCAGCGTTTCGTAGAGCTCGCGCTGGGCATCGTTGAGTTCGACCCAGTGGACGAACTCGTTCTTCGCCGGTAACTCGGTGGCCACCTGTTCCTTGGTGCGGCGCAGCAGAAACGGCCGGACGCGGGCGCGCAGGTGCGCCAGGCGAGGCTCGTCAGCATGCTTTTCGATGGGATTGCGGTAGTCCTGGGTGAAGCGTTTGGCGTCGCCGAGCCAGCCGGGCATGAGGAAGTGGTACAGCGACCAGAGCTCGCCAAGATGGTTTTCCAGCGGCGTGCCGGTCAGGCACAGGCGCTGACGCGTCTGCAGAGCCCGCGCGGCCTGGGCCGCTTTGCTGGAGGGATTCTTGATGTGCTGGGCCTCATCGAGAATCAACACATGTAGCGGCTGTTCGCGCAGCACGGCGATGTCGCGGGTCAGCAGCGCATAGCTGGTCAGCAACAGGTCGTGCTCGCCAAGTTCGCCAAAGTGCTTCTGGCGACTGGTGCCGGTCAGGGTCAGCACCCGCAGTTGCGGCGCGAAACGCCTGGCCTCGTCCTGCCAGTTGGGTATCAGGCTGGTCGGCATCACCACCAGCGCCGGTCGGTCGAGCCGGCCGGCCTGTTTTTCGACCAGGATGTGGGCGATGCTCTGCAGCGTCTTGCCGAGGCCCATGTCATCGCCAAGGATGCCGCCGGCGCCCAGCTCGCGCAGGGTCTGCATCCAGGCCAGCCCCTGCAGCTGGTAGGGGCGCAGCGTGGCGTTGAGCGCGTCCGGTGCCGGGCATGCCTGGGCGCTCGGGCTGTTCAGTCGCCCGGCGAACCGACGCAGCCGCTCGCCCCCTCGCCAGTCTGGCCTGAGCTCCTCCAGCCCGGCCAGCCGCGCGCCGTCGGCCTTGCTCAGCCGCAGCGAAGCGCCATCCATCGGCTCACGCAGGTACAGCTCGCCAAGGGTCGCCAGGATCGGCTTGATTCGCGCGAACGGTAGGGCGACCTGCAGGGTTTGCCCGTCACGCTGGCCAG
Organism: Stutzerimonas stutzeri RCH2; assembly: GCF_000327065.1. Lineage (NCBI taxonomy): Bacteria > Pseudomonadati > Pseudomonadota > Gammaproteobacteria > Pseudomonadales > Pseudomonadaceae > Stutzerimonas > Stutzerimonas stutzeri. The sequence continues at coordinate 1,758,230 of NC_019936.1, forward strand.
GCCGATCGAGCTGGACGCGCAACTGCTCCTCGCCACTGCGCTGGGCGAGGGCGCGCGGCGTTAGCAATTGCGGGTTCTGGCGGATCAGGCGCAAGAGCACCGGCAATATGCCGATGCGCTGACCGTCCACGACGATGCCCAGATCAAGATCGAACCAGTCGTCATCGGCTGACTCATCGATTTCCGCGTACCAGCTGTCGATGGCCGCCAGGTCATAGGCGAAGCCCGGATGGATGTCGATCTGCCAGCCCTGGCGGCGCAGTTCGGGCAGCTGCTGCTGAACGAAACCGAGCCAGGCTTCTTCTCCGGGCAGCTGGAACATTTCCGCCGAGTCCTTTGGCAGCGCCAGGCTCTGGCGCAGTGCCGGGCGAAAGCCGAGCTGCTCCAGGTGCTTGCGTAGTGCCTGTTCGGCCTGGGCATGGCGGGCGATCAGCTGCAGCTCGTCGCCGGCCAGATGGCGGATGCGCTCGCCGTCGCGCTTGCCATGGACGCAGGCATCGCCGTAGATGAACGACAGCCCGGCGCGATGCTGATGTTCGCTGACCATGCGCTGGTTGCCTGGCTGGTAATTGGTTGCCAGGTGGCTGCCGAGGCTGAGCAGCGGGACTGGGCGCAGGTCGTCGATCAGTCGCTCCTTGCGGGGAGCCAGAGGAGGGGCCAAGGCTCAGCTCCTCCCTGCAAATGCGAGGTGCACCAGGCCAGTCTTGGGCTGGGAAAAGCGGTGGCGCTTGCTCATAGCCGCTTCAGTTCGATCAGCAGCCCGAGGCTGTCGTGATCGATATAGGTCAGCCGGCCAGGCACCAGGCGTACCCGCTGGGTCAGACGTTCGCTGGCGAGCAGCTGGCCATAGTCGCCGAAACGGTTTACCCAAAACGTCACATCCGTTCGCATATAGCGTCCGGGGCGTATTTTCAGTACGCCCTGAATCGGGTAGTGCTCGAAGTGGCGCGGTCCCTGATGCAGCGCAATTGCCTTGCCGCCATCGCTGATCTGCTGTCGCCAGGCCCGGTGCAGCAATAGCTGATAACCGGGCTCGGCGGAGAGTCTTTCGGCGATGGCCTCCAGCATTGGTTGACGCTCTGCGTTGCGTTCCAGCATCTGCGTGCCTTTCGCCCATCCAGAGGGCGCACGCTGACTGGCCAGCAACGGAGCGTCGTGGCGAAACAGAAGTACCTCGACCCGATACAGCGCCTCGGCAAACGCCGAAGGCACGCAGAGGACCAATAGCCAAAGCAGCCAACGAACCGGCATCTAGGATCCTTGCTCATTGGGCGCCAGCCGCTCAAGCAGCGCTTCCAGCGTATTGAAGCGTTCCTCCGGGCGTTCCATCGGCACCTGGAATTTGAACAGCGTGGCGCCTTCGAACTTGTAGCGCTTGGGCTGACTCTGGATCAGCTTGATCAGCACCATTGGATCGACCGAGGTATCGGCCGAGAACTCGATGCGCCCACCCTGCGGGCCGGCGTCGATCTTGGTGATGCCGAGCTTTTCCGCCTGCAGCTTGAGCAGCGTCAGGCGCACCAGATTCTTGGTTGGCTCGGGCAGCAGGCCGAAGCGGTCGATCATCTCCACCTGCAGCTCCTTCAAGCCATCCTCGTCGGCGGCATTGGCGATACGCTTGTAGAGGATCAGACGGGCGTGCACGTCCGGCAGATAGTCCTCCGGAATCAGTGCCGGCAGGCGCAGGTTGATCTCCGGCCCACCCCCCAGCGGCTGCTCCAGGTTCGGCTGCTCGCCCTTGCGGATGGCTTTGACCGCGCGCTCGAGCATTTCCATATAAAGAGTGAAGCCGACGGCCTGGATCTGTCCGCTCTGGCCCTCGCCGAGCAGCTCGCCGGCGCCGCGGATTTCCAGGTCGTGGGTGGCCAGGACGAAGCCTGCGCCGAGGTCCTGGGCATTGGCGATGGCCTCCAGGCGCTTCTGCGCGTCGTCGGTCATGGCCTTGCGAGTAGGGGTGAGCAGATAGGCATAGGCCTGGTGGTGACTGCGCCCGACCCGACCACGCAGCTGGTGCAGCTGGGCTAGGCCGAACTTGTCGGCGCGCTCGATGATGATGGTGTTGGCGCTCGGCACGTCGATGCCGGTTTCGATAATGGTCGAGGCCACCAGCACGTTGAAACGCTTGTGGTAGAAGTCGCTCATGACCTGTTCGAGGTCACGCTCGCGCATCTGCCCGTGGCCGATCGCGACGCGTGCCTCCGGCACCAGTGCCTGCAGGTCGGCGGCGCATTTCTCGATGGTCTTCACATCGTTGTGCAGGTAATAGACCTGGCCGCCACGCAACAGCTCGCGTAGCAGCGCCTCCTTGATCACGGTGTTCTGCTGTTCCATGACGAAGGTGCGCACCGACAGGCGGCGCGCCGGCGGCGTGGCGATGATCGACAAGTCGCGCATGCCGGCGATGGACATGTTCAGCGTGCGTGGAATCGGCGTGGCGGTCAGCGTGAGGATGTCTACCTCGCTGCGCAGCGCCTTGAGCTGTTCCTTCTGGCGTACGCCGAAGCGATGCTCCTCGTCGATGATGACCAGGCCCAGGTTGCTGAACTTGACGTCATCCTGCAGCAGCTTGTGAGTGCCGATGAGAATGTCGATCTTGCCCTCGGCAAGCTCGGCGATAGCGTTCTGCACTTCCTTGGCGGATTTGAAGCGGCTCATCACCTCGACCCGCACCGGCCAGTCGGCGAAGCGGTCGCGGAAGCTGTTGTAATGCTGCTGGGCGAGCAGGGTGGTCGGCACCAGTACGCCAACCTGCCGGCCGCCATGGACGGCGATGAAGGCGGCGCGCATGGCCACCTCGGTCTTGCCGAAGCCGACGTCACCACAGACCAGACGGTCCATCGGCTTGGCCGAGAGCAGGTCCTCGCGTACCGCGTCGATGGCGGCCTGCTGATCGGGTGTCTCCTCGAACGGAAAGCCTGCGGCGAACGTTTCGTAGTCGACCTGCGGGTCTTTGAAGGCATAACCCTCGCGTGCGGCGCGGCGGGCGTATATATCCAGCAGCTCGGCAGCGACGTCGCGCACCTGCTCGGCCGCCTTGCGCTTGGCCTTCTGCCAGGTTTCCGAACCGAGCCGGTGCAGTGGCGCGAGCGCGTCGTCGCTGCCTGTATAGCGGGCGATCAGGTGCAGGCTGGCGACCGGTACGTAGAGCTTCGCCTCCTCGGCGTACTGCAGCAGCAGGAATTCCTGCGCCTGGCCTTCGATCTCCAGCGTGGTCAGGCCCTGGTAGCGACCGACACCGTGATCGATGTGCACCACCGGCGAGCCTTCGCGCAGCTCGGTGAGGTTCTTGATGACGTTCTCGCCGCCGTCGCGACTCTTCTCGCGGCGGCGACGCTGCATGACGCGCTGGCCGAACAGCGGACTTTCCGCCACCAGTGCCACGTCGTCCAGTTGCAGGCCTTCGTCGAGCGGGGCGATGGTGATGGCCAGACGTTGGTCGCTGGCAAGGAAGTCTGTCCAGCCGTCGACTTCCTGAGGACGCAGTTTCAGCCGTGCCAGCAACTCCAGCAGCACCTCGCGGCGACCAGCGGATTCGGCAGTGAACAGCACGCGCCCGGGGTAGCTTTCGAGGAACTGCCGCAGCTTGCCCAACGGCTCGCTGGCCTTTGACTCGATGGCCAGTTCTGGCAGCGCCTGGGCATTGAAGCGTTCACGGCCGATACCTGACTCGACGTCCTGCTGGCTGGCGACCACGCGCGGCCAGAGTTTCAGACGAGCGAAGCAGTCCTCCACCGGCATGAACAGCTCGGCAGGCGGCAGCAGCGGGCGCTCGGGATCGACGCGACGTTCCTCGTAGCGATTGCGTACATCACTCCAGAACTGCTCGGCGGCCTGTTCGATGCCGGGCAGCGAGAACACTTGGCTGTCTTCGGGCAGGTAATCGAACAACGTCGCGGTTTCTTCATAGAACAGCGGCAGGTAGTACTCGATGCCCGCCGGGGTGATACCGGTGGAGAGATCCTGATAGATCGGGCAGCGGCGGAAATCGACGTCGAAACGTTCGCGAAAACGCGCGCGGAAGCCGGTGACCGCCTCCTTCTTCAGGGGGAACTCGCGTGCCGGCAACAGCCGGATCGATTCGACCTTGTCGATCGAGCGCTGATTTTCCGGATCGAAGGTGCGCAGCGTCTCGATCTCGTCATCGAACAGGTCGATGCGGTAGGGCAGGGGGCTGCCCATGGGGAACAGATCGATCAACGCACCGCGCACGGCGAACTCGCCATGTTCATAGACGGTATCCACGCAGCGGTAGCCGGCTGCTTCCAGGCGCAGGCGCATCTGTTCGACGTCCAGCTTCTGCCCGACGTCCAGCACCAGACTCGAACCCAGCAGGAAGCGCTTCGGCGCCAGCCTGTGTAGGGCGGTGGTGATCGGCACTACCAGCACGCCGTGGCTCAGTTCCGGCAGTTGGTAGAGCGCGGAAATGCGCTGGGAGACGATGTCCTGATGTGGCGAAAATATGTCGTAGGGCAGCGTTTCCCAATCGGGGAAATGCAGCACCGGCAGTCCCGGCGCGAAGAAGGCGAGCTCTTCCTGCAGGCGTTCGGCACTCTGGCTGTCGGCGGTGAGGAGCAACGTGAAGCGTTTGGCGTTGCTGGCTGCTTCGGCAATCGCCAGGCTCAGCGCGGCTCCTGGAAGATTGCCCCAGTGTTGCTTGCCGCTGGCGGCAGGCAGAGGGGGAAGGCGCAAGACGGACACGAGTGGGCGTGGCTCCGATGGAAAAATAGGCCGCCGGGATTGTAACTATCGAGGCGCTTGGCTGTCAGTGTTTCGTCCGCTGCAGATTGCCGGCGCTAGGGTGCGCCGTCATAATGTAGCCCCTTTTCTCAGCCCCTACATGTTGGAAGGAACTGCCCGTGACTCAGAAGCCCGACCAGTGTCTTGGTGAATGGATTGACCGCGAAGCCCTCGCCGAAGCGATGATTCCGCTGATTGGTCAGCTGTACCGCAACAACAACGTGGTGACTTCGATCTACGGCCGTGGCCTGATCAACCGCTCGGTGATTGCCATCCTCAAGGCGCACCGTTTTGCGCGCCACCGCATTGCCGACGAAGCCGAGTTGTCGGTGCACGACACCTTCCAGATCCTCAAGACCATGAGCGAAATGAACCTGGGCGCCGCTTCGGTGGACCTGGGCAAGCTGGTCGCCAAGTACAAGGAAGCGGGCAACGGCCGCAACCTTGAGCAGTTCGTTCGCGAAGAACTGGCCGAAGTAGCTGACAAGCGTCACGCCGCCTCCGGCCACAAAGGCACCGACGTTGTGCTGTACGGTTTCGGTCGTATCGGTCGCCTGCTGGCTCGTATCCTGATCGAGAAGACCGGCGGTGGCGACGGCCTGCGCCTGCGTGCAATCGTCGTACGCAAGGGTGCCGACAACGATCTGGTCAAGCGCGCCAGTTTGCTGCGTCGCGATTCGGTACATGGTCCGTTCGATGGCACCATCACCATCGATGAAGAAAACAACACCATCACCGCCAACGGCAACCTGATCCAGGTGATCTACTCCAACGATCCTTCCGCGGTGGATTACACCCAGTACGGTATCGAGAACGCCCTGCTGGTCGACAACACCGGCAAGTGGCGCGACGCTGAAGGCCTGGGTCAGCACCTCAAGTGCCCAGGTGTCGCTCGCGTAGTTCTGACCGCGCCGGGCAAGGGTGAGCTGAAGAACATCGTGCATGGCATCAACCATGGCGACATCACGGCCGATGACAAGATCATCTCCGCTGCGTCCTGCACGACCAACGCCATCGTGCCGGTGCTCAAGGCGGTCAACGATCAGTACGGCATCGTCAACGGTCACGTCGAAACCGTGCACTCCTACACCAACGACCAGAACCTGATCGACAACTTCCACAAAGGCAGTCGTCGTGGTCGCAGCGCAGCGCTGAACATGGTCATCACCGAGACTGGCGCCGCCACTGCTGCCGCCAAGGCGCTGCCAGTGCTCAAAGGCAAGCTGACCGGCAACGCGATCCGCGTTCCAACGCCGAACGTGTCGATGGCCATTCTCAACCTGAACCTGGAGAAGGCCACCAATCGCGAAGAAATCAACGAGTACCTGCGCCAGATGGCCATGCACTCGGATCTGCAGAAGCAGATCGACTTCGTCAACTCGCAGGAAGTTGTATCCAGTGATTTCGTCGGCTCGCGTCACGCTGGTGTAGTGGATGCTGAAGCGACCATTTGCAATGACAACCGCGTCGTCCTCTATGTCTGGTACGACAATGAGTTCGGCTACAGCTGCCAGGTCGTACGCGTTATGGAAGACATGGCTGGGGTCAACCCGCCGGCGTTCCCGCGCTAAGCGCGGCGGGCGGTAAGCAGAAACGGGAGCCTCGGCTCCCGTTTCGCGTTTCTGGGTAACGGCAACAGCGGAAGCAGCGGCGGTTAGGCGGTCGAATGCTCGAATCGATAGCGAGCCACGTTAATTTTGCTTCTCTTGTTTCGGGTCAAAAATCCGCAATGCTTGGGTGGTCAGTCAAGGTCAGTGACCTCTATAATCGGGCGGATTTTTTACCTGGGTCCGCGACATGGTGTCGCGTCAATAACGTATTGGCGCGCGCGGCGCAATCCTACTTTGCGCCATGCCGCTGGGCCTGCCAAAAAAAGCTTTCTAAAATCAGTGGTTAGGCAAACCGATGATCAATATAAAACGAGGGCTTGATTTGCCCATAGCCGGTGCGCCGGCGCAGCGTATCGAGGCCGGCAGGCCCGTGCGCAGCGTCGCCGTCGTTGGCTTCGACTATCCGACCATGAAGCCGACCATGGCTGTTCAGGTCGGTGATCGGGTTAAGCTGGGGCAGATCCTTTTTTCCGACAAGAAGTCCGACGGCGTGCACTACACCTCGCCCGGCGCCGGTGTCGTCAGCGCAGTGCATCGCGGTGAGAAGCGCGTGCTGCAGTCGGTGGTCATCGACCTCGACGGCGACGAGGAAATAACCTTTGCAAGCTACTCGCCTGCCCAGTTGGATGGGCTGAGCAGCGAGCAGGTCCGTGAGAACCTGCAGCAGTCCGGCCTGTGGACTGCGCTGCGCACGCGCCCGTTCAGCAAGGTTCCGGCCGTCGATGCCACGCCTGCGTCCATTTTTGTGACGGCGATCGACACACATCCGTTGGCCGCTGATCCAGCGGTCATCATCGCCGAGCAGGCGGAAGCTTTCGAAGCGGGCCTCAAGGTTCTCGCCAATCTGGCCAAGGTGTTCCTGTGCAAGGCTCCGAGTGCCTCGCTTTCTGGCGAGTCCCTGGCAAAGGTACAGGTCGAAAGCTTCAGCGGTCCGCATCCTGCAGGCCTGGCTGGCACTCACATCCATTTCCTCGATCCGGTGAGCGCCAGCAAAAGCGTCTGGACCATCGGTTATCAGGACGTGATTGCCGTCGGCAAGCTGTTCACCAGCGGTCGCCTGTCGGTGGAGCGTGTGGTGTCGCTGGCCGGTCCGGTGGTGGAGAAGCCGCGTCTGGTGCGTACCCGTCTCGGTGCCAATCTCGATGAGCTGACCGCCGGTGAGCTGCAGCCCGGTGCCAACCGTGTTGTCTCCGGTTCGTTGCTCGGCGGTCGCACCGCCCATGGCGCGTTCGCCTATCTCGGTCGCTACCACCAGCAGGTTTCCTGCCTGCGTGAGGGCAAAGAGCGCGAGATGCTCCATTACATGCGTCCAGGCGTCGAGAAGCACTCGATCCTCAACATCTATATCTCCAAGCTGATGGCCGGCAAGAAGTTCGCCTTCTCTACCTCCACCAACGGTAGTCCCCGTGCGATGGTCCCGGTAGGCAACTACGAAGAGGTCATGCCGCTGGATGTTCTGCCGACTCAGTTGCTGCGTGCGTTGATCGTGGGCGATACCGAGGTCGCGCAGAAGCTTGGCTGCCTGGAGCTGGACGAAGAAGATCTGGCGCTGTGCAGCTATGTCTGTGCCGGGAAATACGAATACGGCCCGATCCTGCGGGACAATCTGACTCGCATCGAGAAGGAGGGTTAAGGCATGGGCATTCGCGCATTCCTCGACAAGATCGAGCATCATTTCGAAAAAGGCGGCAAATACGAAAAGTGGTACGCGCTGTACGAAGCAGCCGATACCTTCCTTTACCGTCCCGGCAGCGTTACCAAGACCACCGCTCACGTGCGCGACGGCATTGACCTCAAGCGCATGATGATCACCGTCTGGATGTGTACCTTCCCGGCGATGTTCTTCGGCATGTGGAACACCGGCTACCAGGCCAACCTGATCTTCGCGCAGAGTCCTGACGTGCTGGCGGCCCAGGAGGGCTGGCGCTTCGGTCTGATCGGCGCGCTCGCCGGTTTCGATCCGAACAGCCTCTGGGACAACTTCATCCAGGGCGCAGCCTACTTCCTGCCGATCTATGCGGTGACCTTCATCGTCGGCGGTTTCTGGGAAGTGCTGTTCGCCTCGATCCGCAAGCATGAAGTCAACGAAGGTTTCTTCGTCACTTCCGTGCTGTTCGCGCTGATCCTGCCGCCGACCATCCCGCTGTGGCAGGTCGCTCTGGGCATCAGCTTCGGCGTCGTGATTGGCAAGGAGATTTTCGGCGGTACCGGCAAGAACTTCCTGAACCCGGCGCTGACTGCGCGGGCGTTCCTGTTCTTCGCCTACCCGGCGCAGATGTCTGGTGATGCGGTCTGGACCGCGGTCGATGGCTATGCCGGCGCAACCGCGCTGAGCCTGGGCTTCGCCGGTGGCATCGAGAATGTCATCGAGAGCGGTATCACCTGGATGGACGCTTTCGTCGGCACCATTCATGGCTCGATCGGTGAGACCAGCACGCTGGCGATCTTCATCGGTGGCGTCATTCTGATCGGCAGCAAGATCGCCTCCTGGCGCATCGTTACTGGCGTGATGCTGGGCATGATCGGTCTGAGCACACTGTTCAACCTGATCGGCTCCGAGACCAATCCGCTGTTCGGTATGCCCTGGTACTGGCATATGGTCGTTGGTGGTTTCGCCTTCGGCATGATCTTCATGGCGACCGACCCGGTATCGGCTTCCATGACCAATACCGGCAAGTGGGTGTTCGGCATCCTCATCGGTGTGATGGTCGTGCTGATCCGTGTGGTCAACCCCGCCTTCCCGGAAGGCATGATGCTGGCGATCCTGTTCGCCAACCTGTGTGCGCCGCTGATTGACCATTTCGTCATTCAGGCCAATATCAAGCGGAGGCTGGCACGTAATGTCTAGTCAGAAAGAATCCACCGTTCGCACGCTGACGGTAGCCCTGCTGGTCTGCCTGGTGTGCTCCATCTTCGTGGCTGGCGCCGCCGTGGCGCTTCGTCCGACTCAGCAGGAAAACCGCCTGCTGGACAAGCAGCGCAGCATTCTGGCCATCGCCGGTCTGGGTGAGGCGGGCATGTCCGGCAATCAGGTCAAGCAGCTGTTCAACGAGCGCATCGTGGCTCGCCTGGTCGATCTGGAAACCGGCAAGTTCAGCGACGAGTTCGATGCCAAGACCTTCGATCCGCTGGCGGCAGCAAAGGATCCGCAGCTGTCCAAGCGCCTTCCTGGTGAGCAGGATATCGCCTCGATCAAGCGTCGCGAGCGCTACAGCACTGTTTATATCGTCGAAGGTCAGGGTGAGGGCGAAATCGATACGCTGATCCTGCCGGTTCGTGGCTACGGTCTGTGGTCGACGCTCTACGGCTTCATGGCTGTACAGGGCGATCTGGATACCGTCGCCGGCTTCGGCTTCTACCAGCATGGCGAAACGCCGGGCCTGGGTGGTGAGGTCGATAATCCGAAGTGGCGCGGCCAGTGGCCGGGCAAGGAGCTGTTCGACGACAACGGCAAGCTGGCCGTGCAGATCGTCAAGGGCGGCGTCGATCCGCAAAGCCCGCGCGCCACTCACCAGGTCGACGGCCTGGCGGGCGCGACCCTGACCAGCAACGGCGTCAATTCGCTGCTGCAGTTCTGGCTGGGCGAGAACGGCTTCGGTCCATTTATCGCTAATCTGCGCGCTGGGGAGGCTTGATCATGTCGCAACCCACTGTCAAAGAAGTTCTGCTCAATCCGATCTTCAATAACAACCCTATCGGCTTGCAGATTCTCGGAATCTGCTCGGCGCTGGCGGTCACCTCCAACCTGAACACGGCGCTGGTGATGTCCGTCGCGCTGACCCTGGTGGTGGCGTTTTCCAACCTGTTCATCTCGATGATCCGCAGCCAGATCCCCAACTCGATCCGCATGATCGTGCAGATGGTGATCATCGCCTCGCTGGTGATCCTGGTGGATCAGGTGCTCAAGGCCTATGCGTTCTCGCTGTCCAAGCAGCTGTCGGTGTTCGTTGGGCTGATCATCACCAACTGTATCGTGATGGGGCGTGCGGAAGCCTTCGCCATGCAGAACCCGCCGCTGCTGTCGTTCTTCGACGGGATCGGTAACGGTCTGGGCTACAGCGCGATGCTGATTGCGCTGGGTTTCATTCGCGAGCTGACCGGTGCCGGCAAGCTTATGGGTTACACCATTCTGCCGTTGGTAAATGACGGTGGCTGGTATCAGCCCAACGGCATGATGCTGCTGCCGCCATCGGCATTCTTCCTCATCGGTCTGTTTATCTGGGGCATCCGCGCCTGGAAGAAGGAGCAGGTCGAGAAGCCTGCCTTCAAGATGGCGCCGCAAGTCTCGAACAAGGAGGCTTACTAATGGAGCATTACCTCAGCCTGTTCGTCCGCGCCGTGTTCATCGAGAACATGGCACTGGCGTTCTTCCTCGGCATGTGCACCTTTATCGCGATTTCCAAGAAAGTGGAGACAGCGATTGGTCTGGGTATCGCGGTTATCGTGGTGCAGGCCATCACCGTGCCGGCCAACAACCTGATCTACACCTACCTGCTCAAGAGCGGTGCGCTGGCCTGGGCCGGCCTGCCTGAAGTGGACCTGAGCTTCCTTGGTCTGCTGAGCTACATCGGCGTGATTGCGGCCATCGTGCAGATCCTCGAGATGACCCTCGATAAGTACGTGCCCAGTCTTTACAACGCCCTGGGTGTGTTCCTGCCGCTGATTACCGTGAACTGCGCCATCATGGGCGGCACCCTGTTCATGGTCGAGCGTGATTACAACCTGGGCGAGAGCGTGGTGTACGGCGTTGGCTCCGGCCTGTCCTGGGCGCTGGCGATCGCTTTGCTGGCCGGTATCCGTGAGAAGCTGAAATACAGCGACGTCCCGGATGGTTTGCAGGGTCTGGGTATCACCTTCATCACCATCGGACTGATGTCGCTGGGCTTCATGTCTTTCTCTGGCGTACAGCTGTAAGGACGGGACGAACTGATGAGTTACGAAATTTTCCTCGCCATCGGTATGTTCACCGCCATCGTGCTTGCGCTGGTGGTGATCATCCTGGCAGCGCGCGCCAAGCTGGTTTCCAGCGGCGACGTGTCTATTGAAATCAACGGCGAGCGGACTATCACCGTACCCGCCGGCGGCAAGCTGCTGCAGACGCTGGCCTCCAACAACATCTTCCTCTCGTCCGCCTGCGGCGGCGGCGGCACCTGCGCACAGTGCAAATGCATCGTCGAGAGCGGTGGCGGCGAGATGCTGCCCACCGAGGAGTCGCACTTCACCCGCCGCGAAGCGGGCGAGGGCTGGCGCCTGTCCTGCCAGACTCCGGTCAAGGCGGACATGAAGATCGAAGTGCCGGAAGAAGTCTTCGGCGTGAAGAAGTGGGAATGCACCGTCGAGTCCAATCCGAACGTCGCGACCTTCATCAAGGAACTGACGCTCAAGCTGCCGGAAGGCGAGAACGTCGATTTCCGCGCTGGCGGTTACGTGCAGCTGGAATGCCCGCCGCATGAGGTGCGTTACAAGGACTTCGACATCCAGGAAGAGTACCGCGGCGACTGGGACAAGTTCGATCAGTGGAAGTACGTATCGAAGTGCGACGAGACCGTCATTCGTGCCTATTCCATGGCCAACTACCCCGAAGAACGCGGTCTGGTGAAGTTCAACATCCGTATCGCGTCGCCGCCGCCAGGCCGTGACGATATCCCGCCGGGCAAGATGTCGTCCTACGTGTTCAGCCTCAAGCCGGGTGACAAGATCACCGTTTATGGACCGTTCGGTGAGTTCTTCGCCAAGGACACCGACAACGAGATGGTCTTCATCGGCGGTGGTGCCGGCATGGCGCCGATGCGTTCGCACATCTTCGACCAGCTCAAGCGTCTGAAATCCACGCGCAAGATGAGCTTCTGGTACGGTGCGCGCTCGATGCGCGAAGCGTTCTACGTCGAAGAGTACGATCAGCTGCAGGCCGAGAATCCCAACTTTCAGTGGCATCTGGCGCTATCGGACCCGCTGCCGGAAGACAACTGGGAAGGCCCGACCGGCTTCATTCACAATGTGCTGTACGAGAACTACCTGAAGGATCACCCCGCTCCGGAAGATTGTGAGTTCTACATGTGCGGTCCGCCCATGATGAATGCGTCGGTGATCAAGATGCTCACCGACCTGGGCGTCGAGCCAGAGAACATTCTGCTCGATGACTTCGGCGGCTAGCATGATCCGAGCGTCACTGCGGCCTGTCTTCGCTGTCGTGTACCTCCAGCCCGTCATCGCTGTCGCTCTTGCGACAGCCCTGACGGGCTGTCTGTTTCAGGACAAGGTCGAAGTCTTTACCGGCCCCACGATGGGCAGCACCTATGCCGTCAAGTATGTTCGCGGTGGTGATGGCCCCTCCAAGGAAGAGCTGCATGGCGAGGTCGAAGTCATTCTCGGTGACGTCGACAAACAGCTTTCCACTTATCGCAACGATTCCGACGTCGAGCGCTTCAATGCCCTGCCTGCCGGCAGTTGCGAGCCGATGCCGGAGATGGTGCGTGAATTGGTCGCAGCAGGCGATCAGCTATCAGCCGACAGCGAGGGCGCATTCGATCTTACACTCGAGCCTTTGTTGAACCTCTGGGGCTTTGGTCCCCAGGGGCGTGGCGAACGCGTTCCGTCGACAGAGGATATCGAGGCGGCGAAAGCATTAACGGGCCACCGTCATTTGCGCATCGAGGGAGATCGGTTGTGCAAGGCTGCTGCAGTGCAGTTGGACTTCAACAGCATTGCTGCCGGTTACGCCGTGGATCGCGTTGTTGATCGCTTGAAGGCCCTGGGCGTGCAGAGCTACCTGGTGGAAATCACCGGTGAACTCAAGGCGGAAGGCCGCAAACCCGATGGTTCGCCTTGGCGCATTGCCATCGAGGCGCCCAGGGACGACCAGCGCGTTGCGCAAAAAATCGTCGAACTCGATGGTCTGGGCGTGTCCACGTCTGGCGACTATCGCAACTATTTCGAACAGGACGGCCGGCGCTATTCGCATACTCTGGACCCGCAGAGCGGTCGACCGATTGAGCATCATCTGGCGGCAGTAACAGTGATCGACAGATCGACTTTGCGCGCAGATGGATTGTCTACCGCGCTGATGGTGCTAGGCCCCGAGCGGGGGCTGGCATTGGCCGAGCGCAACGCGATTGCCGCTTTCTTTGTCGTCCGTGAAGGGCAGGGCTTCGCAACAATGAGCACCAGGGCTTTTGATGAGCTGTTCGGTGCGGGAGTAGAGCAATGACTTGGTTACTGGTTTTTGTGGTGATGCTGCTTGTGGTCTTCGGCATGGCCATCGGTGTGATCATGGGTCGAAAGCCCATCGCGGGTTCCTGCGGTGGCATCGCCAACTTGGGCATCGAGAAGGAATGTTCCATCTGTGGCGGAAGTCGCGAGAAGTGCGAGGAAGTGAACGAGGCGAAGAACGCGGGGAATACCGATCTCGCCTATGACGCCACCAAGCGTTGATGCGCCGCTCCGCTCGGGCGCTTGCCGTCGCACTTTGCCAAGTGCGACGGCAAGCGGTGCTCGAGAAGCTGGCGATGCTGCTTCCTTGACCTTCGGCGAATTTGTTGACAGCAGCGGTGTATCCCGCTGCGTTTTCAGGAGTGTATATGGCGGTCTATAACTACGATTTGGTTGTACTGGGTTCCGGTCCGGCCGGGGAGGGCGCGGCGATGAACGCCGTGAAGGCGGGACGCAAGGTCGCCGTGGTGGACAATCGACCGCTGGTAGGAGGCAACTGCACGCACCTGGGCACCATTCCGTCGAAGGCTCTGCGCCATTCGGTACGGCAGATCATGCAGTACAACACCAATCCGCTGTTCCGCCAGATCGGTGAACCACGCTGGTTTTCCTTCCCCGACGTGCTGAAAAGCGCCGAGAAAGTCATCAGCAAGCAGGTTACCTCCCGCACCGGCTACTACGCGCGCAACCGCATCGACACGTTCTTCGGTACCGCCAGCTTCTCCGACGAGCAGAGTGTGGAAGTTGTCTGCCTCAACGGGATGGTGGAGAAGCTTGTTGCCAGCCAGTTCGTCATCGCCACGGGTTCGCGCCCTTATCGTCCGGCTGACGTCGACTTCAGCCACCCACGTATCTACGACAGCGATACCATTCTCACTTTGAGCCACACGCCACGTCGGATGATCATCTACGGAGCCGGTGTGATCGGCTGCGAATACGCGTCCATTTTCAGCGGCCTTGGCGTGTTGGTCGATCTGATCGATAACCGCGAGCAGTTGCTCAGCTTCCTGGATGACGAGATTTCCGACGCGCTCAGTTATCACCTGCGCAACAACAACGTGCTGATTCGTCACAACGAAGAGTACGAGCGGGTCGAGGGCTTGGAGAATGGCGTCATTCTTCATCTGAAATCCGGCAAGAAGATCAAGGCCGACGCCTTCCTCTGGAGCAACGGGCGTACCGGTAATACCGACAAGCTTGGCCTGGAGAATATCGGTCTCAAAGCCAACAGCCGCGGACAGATTCAGGTCGACGAGCATTACCGCACCGAGATCGGCAACATCTATGCCGCAGGCGACGTGATCGGCTGGCCGTCGCTCGCCAGCGCTGCTTATGATCAGGGCCGCTCAGCGGCGGGCAGCATCGTCGAGAATGACTCCTGGCGCTTCGTTGATGATGTGCCAACCGGCATCTACACCATCCCCGAGATCAGCTCGATCGGCAAGAACGAGCGGGAACTGACCCAGGCCAAGATCCCTTATGAGGTCGGCAAGGCCTTCTTCAAGAGCATGGCGCGGGCGCAGATTTCCTTCGAGCCGGTGGGCATGCTGAAGATACTGTTCCACCGCGAGACGCTCGAAGTGCTCGGCGTGCATTGCTTTGGCTATCAGGCGTCGGAGATCGTGCACATCGGCCAGGCGATCATGAATCAGAAGGGGCCGGCGAACAGCATCAAGTACTTCGTCAACACCACCTTCAACTACCCAACCATGGCCGAAGCCTACCGGGTCGCAGCGTTCGACGGCCTTAACCGGCTTTTTTGAGCGGCTCCGGCCGCCGGCCTGAGGCGGCTGGAGAGGTTGGCGACTCCCGCGACTGGCATTGGCCAAACCGGGAGAGCTTCTGATCAGGTAAGAGGAATCCGGCAGCGCTCTGGCTGCCGGGTATTCTTGATGTTCGAGGCTCGCTGTCAGGAACGCGCCAGCGTGCTGACCGCCAGGCCGGGGTAATCGGTGATCAGACTGTCGACTCCGAAGTCTGCCAGGCGGCGCATCAGCGCAGGCTCGTTTACCGTCCACACCGATACATGCAGGCCCTGTTTGCGGGCTTTTTCCAGGCGCTCCGGCGTGCACAGTGTCCACTTCAACGCCAGTAGCTCACAGCCGTACTGACGGGCCACCTTGAGTGGATCGAGCCAGCTGTATTCTGCGACCAGGCCTCGCGATATTTCCGGTGCGAGCCGGTTCAGTGCGCGCAGCACTTCGCGCGAGCTGGACGTCACGGTAATGCGGTCGAGCAACCCATGACGCGCGGCCAGTTCTTTGATGGCCATCACCGTGCGAGCAGCGCGCACTCTCGACGCGCTCTTGACCTCCAGCTGCCAATGCTCGAAATCGCACTTCTCAAATAACTCGCTCAGCCTGGGTATGGGGCAGGGCACCTTCCAGCCAGGCCCTCCCAATCTGGCGTCGTAGTTCACCAGTTCCTCGGCGTCATGCTGGGCCACTTTGCCCCGGCGACCGGTGGTGCGTTTGAGGGTCGGATCGTGAATGACCAGCAGTTCGCCGTCTTGGGACAGGTGCAGATCGAGCTCGCAGCGACGTACGCCATGCTGCAAGCACTGCTGGAAGCTCACCAGCGTGTTTTCCGGCGCTTCGCCCTTGGCGCCGCGATGGCCATAGATGAGTGTCACGGTTGTAGGTTTTCCTTGGGTGGTGATGGGATACGTTGGTGATGGCGCACGCTGTTGATGACCCGGTCGCCTTCGAAGTACACCGAAAACTCCCGGTAATCCCAGCGGCTGATCGGCGGTTGGCCGACGGCGGGACGCTCCTCATCAGCCAGGCCGAAGCGATCGAGCACCAGGTTCTTCGAGTCGCCACGGGCCGGCATCGGCATGTCGGGCAGGCCCTGCTGGCCAACCGGAATGCGAATGTCTTCGGCGAAAAGGGCGGGGCTGAATGTCAGCGCGAACAGTAGGGTTGCCAGGCGGCGCATCGATCAATCTCCTTGCAGGCTTTCCAGGGCCAGACGCCGCTCCAGCGCCTGTTTCTGCAGGATATGCCGTGCAAGCAGCTGCCGCTGTGCATCAGTCAACGCTTCGAACTCGGTACCGATGTCATAGCGTCCGTCCTCCATGGTCGTGCAGTAGATGACGCGAGCCGCAAGCAGCAGGCCGAGTCCTTGTGGTAGCAGAACCAGCTTGAGCGTAAGAACCGTTCCTTCTGCCTGTGGCTGGTCGCAGGCGAAGCTGATACCGCCTTCGGAAAGCACCACCGGTTGCGGAGCGCCTTGATCTTTCAGCAGGTCCTGCGCCAGGGCCTGGCCCAGCAGTTCGATTCGTTTGTTCTGCACCTTCAGGTAATTGGCCAGCGTTCGGTTGCTTTCGGCAATCTGACGCAACAAATGCTGTGCTTCGAAATCGAGCTGGTGCAGTTCGCCGAGCAGGCTGAAAAGCGCTGGCAGAGGCTCGTTAGCCTCGGTGTGGTCCGGGTTTGCCGGCATGATTTCCAGTGCCACACGATCCTCGATACGGTAGTATTCGCGGCGTTCTTCAGTGTCTTGTGTCGGCATGGCGGTACCCGGATAGCAGTAATGGCCAGAGTGTATCAGGCCCCGTGGTTGCGTCAGCTGCATGTTGTTTTTCCCGCCAGCGAACCCGTCGATTTATGTTCAGACCGCTGTCCGTATACATCGGTGCGCGTTACACCCGCGCCAGACGTCG
The DNA here is from genome assembly GCF_000327065.1 of Stutzerimonas stutzeri RCH2. NCBI lineage: Bacteria > Pseudomonadati > Pseudomonadota > Gammaproteobacteria > Pseudomonadales > Pseudomonadaceae > Stutzerimonas > Stutzerimonas stutzeri. The sequence goes on from NC_019936.1 coordinate 1,775,450, forward strand.
TAGCCTCTTCGTCTCCTTTATCTCCCTGACGTCCATGATCGGCCTCGCGCTTGGTGTGCTGGTAATGATCGTGGTGCTGTCTGTGATGAATGGCTTCGATCACGAGATGCGCACCCGTGTGCTCGGCATGGTGCCGCACGCGACCATCGAAAGCCCGACGCCGATCAACGACTGGCAGTCGCTGGGTGCGCGCCTCGAAGGCCATCCGCAGGTCTCTGCCAGTGCGCCTTTCATTCAGAGCCAGGGGCTGCTGACGCATCAGGGGCAAGTCACCAAAATCTTGATCAATGCCGTGGACCCCAAGGCCGAACGGCAGGTCTCGATCATCGATCAGTTCTTCCGCGAAGGTTCGCTGGATGACCTGGCCGCTGGTGATTTCGGCATCGTCATCGGCGACAAGGCCGCCGCCAAGCTCGGGGTTGGTGTAGGCGACAAGATCACCTTCGTCGCGCCCGAGGTCACTGTGACTCCGGCAGGCATGTTCCCGCGCATGAAGCGTTTCACTGTGACTGGCATCTTCCATGTTGGCGCAGGTGAGATTGACGGCTATGTCGCGCTGGCGAACATAGCCGACATGGCGCGCCTGCAGCGTTGGCAGCCGGACCAGGTGCAAGGCCTGCGTCTGCGTTTCGACGACCTGTTCCAGGCGCCGCGGATTGCCTGGGAGCTGGCCGGTCAGCTCGGCGATGATTTCTATTCCCGTGACTGGACCCGTACCCACGGCAACCTTTACCAGGCGATCCGCATGGAGAAGGCCATGATCGGACTGTTGCTGCTGCTGATCGTGGCGGTGGCGGCGTTCAACATCATTTCGACGCTGGTGATGGTGGTGACCGACAAGCGTGGGGACATTGCCATCCTCCGTACGCTGGGGGCGACGCCGCAGCAGATCATGGCGATCTTCATGGTGCAGGGTACGGTGATCGGCGTCGTCGGCACCTTGGTTGGGGCGCTGCTGGGTATGTTCGCAGCGGTCAATGTCAGCAGCTGGATCGCTGCCCTGGAGCGGCTGATCGGCCACAAGTTTCTCAGTGCGGATGTCTATTTCATTGACTACCTACCTTCACAACTGATGGCTGCCGATGTCATTCAGGTCTGTGTTGCCGCGCTGGTCCTTAGCTTCCTCGCGACTCTTTATCCGGCCTGGCGCGCCGCACGCACCCAGCCGGCTGAGGCGCTACGTTATGAGTGAACAGGTTATGAACGAGTCTTCGCAAAAGCACGCGGTGCTGAGCTGCCGCAATCTCGGCAAGCGCTATGAGCAAGGCCCGGAATCGGTGGAGGTGCTGTCCGGACTTCAGCTGGAGCTGTTTCCAGGGCAGCGCGTGGCTATCGTCGGCAGCTCCGGCTCGGGCAAGAGCACGCTGCTGAATCTGCTTGGCGGCCTGGACACGCCCAGCGAGGGCAGCGTCTGGCTGGCTGGCGAAGAGCTTTCGGCCCTCAACGAGAAGGACCGGGGGCTATTGCGTAATCGGGCACTGGGTTTCGTCTATCAGTTCCACCATCTGCTCGCAGAGTTCACGGCGTTGGAAAACGTCTGCATGCCGTTGTTGATCGGCCGTACGCCGATTCCTGAAGCACGTCAGAAGGCAGCCGCCTTGCTCACTCGGGTCGGCCTCGGGCATCGCCTCGAGCACAAACCGGCCGAACTGTCCGGTGGTGAGCGTCAGCGTGTGGCCATTGCCCGGGCATTGGTAAACGAGCCCGCCCTGGTATTGCTCGACGAGCCGACCGGCAACCTCGACCACCACACCGCGCAAGGTATCCAGGACCTGATGCTCGAACTCAGCAATTCCCTGCAGACCGCCTTTCTGGTGGTTACCCATGACCGCCAACTGGCCGCACAGATGGACCAGATCCTGCGTCTGGAAGACGGACGCCTGGTGGCTGAATGATGTTCAGGCCCCTGAGTGTCTTCATCGGCAGCCGCTATACGCGGGCCAAGCGACGCAACCATTTCATCTCGTTCATCTCGCTGACTTCGCTGATCGGCCTGGCGCTGGGCGTGCTGGCAATGATCATGGTGTTGTCGGTCATGAACGGGTTCCAGCGTGAAATGAGCGCGCGGATCCTCGGCATGGTGCCGCACGCCACCGTGATCGGCGATCAGCCGCTGGATGATTGGCAGGCAGTCGCGGCGCGTCTGTCGGCGCATTCACAGATCGTCGGTATGGCGCCGGTTACGCAGCTCGAGGGCATGTTGTCATTCAAGGGCAGCATGCAGCCGATCCAGATCAGCGGCATCGACCCGCAGGCGGAAGCGCAGGTATCCATCTTGGGCGAGCGACTGGTCGGTGGCAGCCTCGATCAGCTGAAGCCAGGCGAGTTCGGTGTGATCATCGGCCTGATGACAGTCCGGCGGTTCGGGCTGAAGCTGGGCGACAAACTGACGTTGATCGTGCCGGAAGTCAGTTCGACACCCGGAGGCGTGACGCCGCGTATGCAGCGTCTGAATGTCGTCGGTGTGTTCAAGGTCGGAGCCGATCTGGACGGCAGCCTGGGGATGATCCACCGCGCCGACGCCGCACAGATCCATCGATGGGCACCGGAGCAGGTCCAGGGCGTGCGGCTCAAGTTGAGCGATCTGTATCGTGCACCGGAAGTGGCTGCGCAGGTTGGCGCCACGCTGGGCGACGGTTACCGAGTGGAAGACTGGTCGTACACCCAAGGCAGCTTGTTCAGCGCGATGAAAATGGAAAAGACCATGATCGGCTTGTTGCTGATGCTGATCGTCGCGGTGGCGGCCTTCAACATCATCGCAACGCTGATCATGGTGGTAGCCGACAAGCGCGCCGATATCGCTATCCTGCGCACCCTGGGCGCAACGCCGCGGCAGATCATGGCGATCTTCATGGTGCAGGGCAGTATCATCGGGTTCAGCGGCACCGTGATTGGCGTCGTCCTCGGCGTACTGGGTGCGTTGAATGTCAGCGAACTGGTTAACTGGCTGGAAAAAGTCTCCGGCCAGCATATCTTCAGTTCGGACGTTTATTTCATCAGCACCCTGCCATCGGAGTTGCGTCTGGAGGATGTGGTGCTGGTATCGGTAGCGGCATTGAGCCTGAGCTTTCTTGCCACCCTCTATCCGGCATGGCGTGCGGCGCAGACTCAGCCAGCCGAGGCGTTGCGCTACGAGTAATTCCTCTACCGGCGGCCGTTCTGCCGCCGGCGCCAGCTGCGACCAACCCACCAACGCCAGTAGGCTTGGGTGAAGGCGTAACCGAGAATCGCGAGAATGATCCCGGTAACGAGGGACCCGAGATACAGTGGCTGCCAGTTGTGTTCCAGCATGTGCCGTACCCAGGCCAAGCTCAACTCGGCGGGCATGTTGTTGGCCGGCGTGTCGAGCAGCCAGGTCCCGACCTTGTAGTTGCAGTAGAACACCGGTGGCATGGTCAGTGGATTGGTCAGCCAGACCAACCCCACCGCGATCGGCAGGTTCGCTCTCGCAGGCAATGCACACAAGGCTGCGGCGAGCATCTGCAGCGGCATCGGAATCATTGCCCAGAACAAACCGATCGCCATGGCGCGCGCTACCGAGTGCCGATTGAGATGCCAGAGATTGGGATCGTGAATCAGCGCGCCGAGAAAGCGCAGCGACTTGTTAGTCTTGATGCGATCAGGGTGCGGCATGTAGCGTTTGAAAAAACGACGCGGCATGAAGGTTCTCTGGCAGGCAGCAGCCCGGCGATTATGCCTCGAATCGCAGTGCGACGCTGACAGTAGTTTTGTGACATTAGGTCTACGCCTGCGACAAATTGACCATCCGCAAACAGCGGTCCCGGAATGGATTCCAGGAGTCTGAATCATGCGCACATGGATGCTGGCGCTTGCCGCCGGCCTTGTTCTCCCTCGCTTTCTGCCGGCTCTGCCTGCGAGCTGGATCTGCGCAGCATTTGCCGCGGTAGGTGCGCTGATGCTTATGCGCAGGAGCTGGGTCCCGTTTGGCTTGTTCCTCCTTGGTTTGGGCTGGGCCTGTTATCAAAGCCAGAACGCCCTTGCTGACCGCCTGCCCGTAGCGATGGATGGCCGCACGTTCTGGATCGAAGGGCGGGTGGTCGACCTGCCTGCTGCGATTGGCGACGTGGTGCGCTTCGAGCTCGCCGATATCGAGTCGCGACATGTCGGGTTGCCTTCTAAAGTTCGCCTTTCCTGGTACGGCGGCCCGCAACTGCGGGCCGGTGAGCGTTGGCGGCTGGCGGTACGGTTGAAGCGTCCGCGCGGCCTGGTCAACCCGCAATCGTTCGACTACGAAGCCTGGCTGCTGGCGCGTGGTATTGGCGCCACCGGCACCGTCAAGGCTGGGGAGCGTCTCTCGGCTTCGGTTGCCACCGACGGCTGGCGTGACCGGCTGCGGGCGCGCCTGATGGCTGTTCCGGCGTTCGATCGGCAGGGCGCGATCGCCGCGCTGGTGGTGGGGGATGACTCAGGTTTGCGTCGCAGCGATTGGCAGGTGCTGCAGGACACCGGCACCGTGCACCTGATGGTCATCTCCGGACAGCATATCGGCATGCTCGCGGGGTTACTGTACGGATTGGTCGCCTTGCTGGCGAGGTTGGGCGTCTGGCCGCGGCCCTGGCCATGGCTACCTTGCGCGTGCGGGTTGGCGCTTGCTGGCGCCCTTTCTTACGGATGGCTCGCAGGCTTTGACGTTCCGGTTCGCCGTGCCTGCTTCATGGTTGCGGTGGTGTTGCTCTGGCGCTTGCGTTTCCGGCATCTGGGCGTCTGGCAGCCGCTGCTGCTTGCGCTCAATGGTGTTCTGCTGATCGATCCGCTGGTGACGCTGCAGCCAGGGTTTTGGCTATCGTTCGGAGCGGTTGCGGTGCTGGCGCTGGCCTTCGCTGGCAGACTTGGCCGGTGGATTTGGTGGAAGACGCTGCTACGGGCCCAATGGGCCGCGACTCTAGGCCTGCTTCCTTTGTTGCTGGCGCTGGGGCTACCGGTCAGCGCCAGCAGTCCGCTGGCCAACTTGATCGCGGTGCCCTGGGTAAGCCTGACGGTTCCCTTTGCGCTGCTCGGCACGATCCTGCTGCCGCTGGGGGGCGTAGGTGAAGCGATTTTGTGGCTGGTGGGCGGCTCTCTGGCTCTGCTGTTCGAACTGCTGGGCCTCATCGCGTCCTGGCGACCAGCCTGGTTTGCCGTTGGCTTACCCTGCTGGGTGTTCTTGATGATCGCACTGGGCGTTTTGCTGTTGCTGATGCCTGCCGGCATCCCACTGCGCGCGTTGGGAGTGATGCTGCTGTTGCCCTTGGCGTTCCCGCCGCGCATGGAGGTGCCGGAGGGCCGTGCGCAGGTGTGGGTGCTGGACGTGGGGCAGGGATTGTCGGTGCTGGTGCGCACGCGAGAGCACGCGCTGCTCTACGATGCCGGTCCGCGGCAGGGCGACTTCGATGCCGGCGAACGGGTCGTCTTTCCGTCTATCCGAAGCCTGGCTGTGAGTCGGTTGGATATGCTGCTCCTCAGCCATGCCGACAATGATCATTCAGGCGGTGCCCAGGCTGTTCAGCACCTGATGCCGGTTGCGCGGATCATTAGCGGAGAGCCGCAACGACATGCGGATGGTCTGAATGCAGAGCCGTGTGAGAGTGGTGCGCAGTGGCAGTGGAACGGTGTGCGCTTCACCCTTTGGCAATGGCAGGCCGCGCGTGAGAGTAATCAGCTGTCATGTGTTCTTCTGGTCGAAGCCAACGGTGAACGCCTCTTGCTGACGGGCGACATAGATCAGGCCGCGGAGCAGGCGTTGCTACGCAGTGGGACGGAAGTGCAGGCACAATGGTTGCTGCTGCCGCATCATGGCAGTCGCAGCTCCTCGTCGGAGTCGTTTCTACGTGCGGTGGAACCGACTACGGCGTTGATCTCCCGTAGCTTTCACAATGCCTTCGGACATCCTCATCCAAGCGTGACCACGCGTCTTGCGGCTCTCGGGGTCGGTACCTACGACACAGCCCTGCATGGCGCAATTCGAATCGATCTGGGCGATTTCTCGGCGGCCGAGGCGCGGCGTGCGGGACGCCGATTCTGGCGGGAAAAATGAGAACGGCGGCCGTCGGCGACCCTGCGACCCTATGCTAGAGTGGCGCCACTTTTTCGAGGGGGATTCATCTCGTGTGGGAGCTGGTCAAAGCAGGCGGCTGGATAATGCTGCCAATCATCCTGTGTTCCATCGCAGCGGCCGGCATCATCGCCGAGCGCCTGTGGACGTTGCGCCCGAGTCGCGTCACACCTCCGCACCTGCTTGGCCAGGTCTGGAAGTGGATCAAGGACAAGAAACTCAGCAACCAGAAGCTCAAGGAGCTGCGCGCCGATTCCCCGTTGGGTGAGATTCTTGCCGCCGGCCTCAGCAACTCCAAGCGTGGTCGCGAGATCATGAAGGAGTGCATCGAGGAGGCGGCCGCGCGCGTCGTTCACGACCTGGAGCGCTACCTCAACGCCCTTGGCACCATTGCCGGCATCGCGCCCTTGCTTGGTCTGCTGGGAACGGTGCTGGGCATGATCGAGATCTTTAGCGCCTTCATGGGCTCTGGCATGGCCAACGCGCCGCTGCTCGCCGGCGGTATCGCCAAGGCGCTGATCACCACAGCCGCTGGCCTGATGGTTGGTATTCCCGCGTTGTTCTTCCATCGCTTCCTGCAGCGTCGCGTTGACGAACTGGTCGTCGGAATGGAGCAGGAGGCGATCAAGCTGGTGGAAGTGGTGCAGGGCGACCGTGATGTCGATCTGGGTGAGGACAAGGCGTGAAATTCCGTCGCAAACCTCGTGAGAACGTTGAGATAGGGCTGGCGCCGCTGATCGATGTGGTGTTCATCCTGCTGTTGTTCTTCGTGGTCACCACTACCTTCACCCGTGAAACGCAGCTCAAGGTCGATCTTCCGGAAGCAGCCAGCGGCACCCCGCCGCAGGATGCCGAGGTGCGTCAGCTGGAAGTGCTGATCGATGTGGCAGGCAATTATTCGCTCAACGGCAAGGCGCTGTTGAAAAATGACCTCAACTCCCTGATGGCAGCCTTGAGCAAGGAATCCGGCGGCGACAACCGGATGCCGATGATCATCAGTGCCGATGGCAAGACGCCGCACCAGGCGGTCATAACGGCCATGGACGCCGCTGGCAAGCTGGGTTTCGGCCAGCTGCGCATCACCACTGTCGAGGCGCAGGCGTCGCCCTGATGTCATTCGCCGATCGCCTGCAACGCGCGTGGTACCAAGGGCATCCTGCCCTGCGTTTGCTCGCTCCGCTGGAGTTGCTCTACCGCCGCGTGGTCGAGGCCAAGCGGCGGCGTTTCCTCAAGGGCGAAAGCGCTACCTATCGGGCTCCGGTGCCCGTCGTCGTGGTGGGCAACATCACGGTTGGCGGAACCGGCAAGACACCTTTGATACTTTGGCTTATTGAGCACTGCCGAAGCCGTGGTCTTCGCGTCGGCGTCGTCAGTCGGGGTTACGGTGCGACGCCACCATCGTTGCCTTGGCGGGTTCGCGCCGAAGACTCGGCGCAAGAGGCTGGCGACGAACCGCTGTTGATCGTCCAGCGTACCGGCGTGCCGCTGGTGATCGACCCGGATCGATCTCGCGCCATACGTCGCTTGTTGGAAGCGGAGCCCCTCGACCTGATTCTTTCTGACGATGGGCTGCAACACTATCGCCTGGCCCGTGACCTCGAGTTGGTACTGATCGACGCCGCGCGTGGGCTGGGCAATGGTCGCTGCCTGCCGGCCGGGCCCTTGCGTGAGCCGGCCGAGCGCCTGGAGAGCGTAGACGCGGTTCTGCTCAATGGCGCCAAGGCGGACTCGACCGCAGGTTATGGGTTCAGTCTTCAGCCTGTCGCGCTGGTCGAACTGATCTCTGACGAGCGCTGGTCCCTCGATCATTTCCCTGCCGGGCAGCAACTGCATGCAGTGGCTGGGATCGGTAACCCGCAGCGTTTCTTCACCACGCTCGAAACGCTACACTGGCGACCGATTCCACATGCCTTCTCGGATCACGCAGCCTACAGTTCAGAGCAGCTGAAATTCAGCCCTGACCTGCCACTGGTGATGACCGAAAAGGATGCGGTGAAATGCCGGGCTTTCGCCCCGCCAGGCTGGTCGTATCTGCAGGTGCAGGCTGTGCCCTCAGCTGCCTTTGTCACCTGGTTCGACGGTCAGTTGACGCGTTTACTGCCCGATCACACTTAAGCCGCTCGCACTGCCATCGCAGTCGAACGCTTTCAAGGACTGCGCATGGATACCAAATTGCTCGATATTCTGGCTTGCCCGCTATGCAAGGGGCCGCTGAAGCTGACCGATGATAAGTCGGAACTGATCTGCAAGGCCGACGCTCTGGCCTTTCCGGTGCGTGACGGCATCCCGGTGATGCTCGAGAGCGAAGCCCGCACCCTGGACGTGGACGAGCGCCTGGACAAATGAGCATTGCTTACACCGTCGTGATTCCCGCGCGCTATGCATCGACTCGTCTGCCAGGCAAGCCGTTGCAGGACATCGCTGGCAAACCGATGATCCGACATGTGTGGGAGCAGGCCAGCAAGAGCGGCGCTCAGCGTGTCGTGGTCGCCACCGATGACTCGCGCATCGTCGAGGCCTGTTCGGCATTCGGTGCGCAGGTCGTACTGACCCGTGCCGATCACAACTCCGGTACTGATCGACTCGCCGAGGTTGCTGAACAGCTCGGGCTGCCAGGCGATGCCATTGTGGTCAACGTACAGGGCGATGAGCCGCTGATACCTCCGGCTGTGATCGATCAGGTGGCGGCAAACCTGGCAGCGCACCCGGAAGCTGCCATCGCGACACTGGCTGAGCCGCTCACCGATGCCCAAGCGCTGTTCAATCCCAACGTGGTGAAAGTCCTTTCGGACGTCGACGGTCTCGCGCTGACCTTCAGTCGGGCGCCGCTTCCCTGGGCGAGAGACTCGTTCGCGGCAGATCGCAGTCAGTTGCCCGAAGGTGTGCCCTACCGCCGCCACATAGGCATCTATGCCTATCGCGCCAGCTTCCTGGCCGACTTCGTTTCCTGGGGACCCTGCTGGCTGGAGGATACGGAGTGTCTTGAGCAGCTGCGTGCGCTCTGGCACGGGCGGCGCATCCATGTCGCCGATGCCATCGAGGCGCCGCCCGCCGGGGTCGATACGGCGGAAGATTTGGAGCGGGTTCGCCGTCTGCTGGGTGGCTGAGATGAAAGTGCTGTTCGTCTGCATGGGCAATATCTGCCGTTCGCCTACGGCCGAGGGCGTGTTTCGCCAGCGGATCGAGCAGGCCGGTCTTGGCCCGCGAGTCGAGATCGACTCTGCCGGAACCGGGGACTGGCACGTTGGCAAGGCGCCAGACCGGCGTGCGTGCGAAGCGGCGAAACGGCGCGGGTACGTGCTCGACGCCTTGCGCGCCCGCCAAGTTTCCACCGCGGACTTCCAGCACTTCGATCTGATCCTGGCAATGGATCACGACAACCTGGCACGGCTGCAGGCCCTGCGCCCGATGCACGGTGCCAAGGCGGAAGTCGACCTGTTGCTGCGTCGCTACGGGCTTGGCTGCGACGTAGTGCCCGATCCTTATTACGGCGACACCGACGGCTTCGACGATGTGCTGGACCTCATCGAAGAGGCCAGCGATGCGCTGCTTGCCGAGATAAAGGGTCGACTGTGAGTCTCACCATAGAAGCCAACCGTTCGTTGAAGTCGTTCAACACCTTCGCCGTTGATCAGCGCGCGCAGTATTTCGCCGCAGCGCATGGGGACGGTGATGTGCGCGATGCGCTTGCCCGTGCTCGCCAGCTTGATGTGCCACTGCTGCCCATCGGCGGGGGTAGCAACCTCTTGTTGACGCGTGACGTACCGGCGCTGGTGCTGCACATCGCCAGCCGCGGAAAGCGCATCGTCGAGGAGGCCACAGAGCAGGTACTGGTCGAGGCTGAAGCGGGGGAGCCGTGGCATCCGTTCGTGCTCTGGACGCTGGATCAGGGCTTGGTCGGGCTGGAAAATCTCAGTCTGATACCAGGGACGGTTGGCGCTTCCCCGATTCAGAACATCGGTGCATATGGTGTCGAAATAAAGGACGTTTTCGCCGGGCTCACCGCGTTGGATAGCCACACGGGCGAGCTCTGCGAATTCGCCCTTGAAGATTGCGCCTTCGGTTACCGCGACAGCCTGTTCAAGCAGCAGCCGGGTCGCTACCTGATTTTGCGCGTGCGCTTCGCGTTGCATCGCCAAGCGGCCTTGCATCTTGAATACGGCCCGATTCGCCAGCGTCTGGCGGAGCAGGGGCTCGTCGCGCCGACCGCGCAAGATGTCAGTCGAGCGGTTTGCGCCATCCGTAGTGAAAAATTGCCGGATCCGCAGCAGCTTGGCAACGCCGGTAGCTTCTTCAAGAATCCTTTGGTCACGGCTGCCGTTGCGCGAGCGCTACGCGACCGCCATCCTGACCTGGTTGCCTATCCGCAGGGCGACGATAAGGTGAAGCTGGCGGCGGGCTGGCTGATCGAGAAATCCGGTTGGAAAGGGTTTCGTGAGGGTGATGTTGGCGTACATCGACTGCAGGCGCTGGTGCTCGTCAATTACGGTCGGGCCACTGGTGAGCAGTTGCTGCAGCTGGCGCGGCGAATCCAGGCCGACGTCCTCGAGCGTTTCGGTGTTGCGCTGGAAATCGAGCCGAACGTAATTTGAACTGCGCTCTCGGCTCGCCCTCGCGCTGGTCAGCCTCCGCAGTTTCGCTGTGTACAACGCACCCAGCTCTCGCCTGGGCTGCTGACCCCATGGCAGGGTAGGACGCTGCGTCTCTAGCCGTCCCAGCCCACCTTTATCGGTCTATCTTTGTGCTTGTCATGCCTTTAGTGAGGGTCGGTTCGGGCGTCGCTGGGACGCCGTGAAGCACCCTTCGGTTTGCATAAGGCGTATCGCGAGCTCTCTATACTCGGCCCCTTTTACCTGATGACGGCGCGCTGAGCTGCGCAGTTAGGCTCGGATGGTTTGGTTGTCTTAATAAAGTGTCGGCGTGAGGCGGAACGCGCCCATAAAAAAGGGATGCCGAAGCATCCCTTTTTTTGCCATCAGTGCTTAGCCTTGTGGCTTCTCACGATTATCTGGCTCGTCGCCTTCAGCAGCTTTTTCCTCAGGGGCAGTTTGAGGTGCCTCCTCGGATACCGGTGCTTCTGGTTTTTCCTCGACTACTTCCGCTACTGGTTCCGTTACTGGCGTTTGCGCCTGCTGAGTGGGCTCGACAGTCGGACTGACCGATGGCTCTTCGCTGGCAAGTTGTTCAGCAGCAGGGGCGGACTCTACCACCTGCTCCGGCTGGGCATCGCTGGCTACTGGCTGCGCAATAGCTTCGGTCTGCGTTTCTTCAGCCGGTTCACTAGCAACGATTTCCGGGCTGGCCAGCGGCTGCGCGGCTGCGGCCTTGGCTTCGGCTTCAGCTGCTTCCTTGGCCAGGCGCTCGGCTTCGCGCTGACGGCGACGGACTTCGCGCGGATCGTTTGGTGCGCGGCCGCTAGGCGTCAATGCGGGTGCGGCAGCCGGTGCTGCTTCGGTTTTCTCGACAACTGGCTCGGAGGCTGGTTGCGGAGTTACGTCGGTCTGCACGGCAGGCACCTCGCTTGGTGCAACTTCGCCTGCTGCAACTTCGGTCGGTTGTACCGGAGCCTCGACTGCAGCTTCGACTACTGCAGGTTCCTCGGCAGCCGTGCGCTCGTCAGTAACCTCTGCAACAGCGGCCTGCTCGACGATGGTTGCGACGCCTTCGGTGCTGGTCTGGATCACGGCGTCATCGGCAAGCTTGACCTGCGGTGCGGCTTCGGTGTCGGTAGTGTTTGCGGCTAGCGCGGCTGCGGTTGCCGCAACAGCGATCTCCTCGGTCTTGACCGGTGCGTTGCTTTCGTCGACCTCGTCGATCTCGTTGCCGTTGGCATCGCGCTGGCGCTCGCGACGGTTGCTGCGGCGACGCTGGCCACGAGAGCGGCGGCGTGGACGCTCGCCATCGTTGCCTTCGGAAGCCTCGTTTGTATCTTGTGCGTCCTCGGCTTCGTTGGCGTCTTCGGTTTGCTGCAGCAGCTCGTCGGCGGCAGCGACAGCCTGCTGTTCGGCACGCGGCTTGCGCTCTTCACGTGGCGCGCGGGGCTGGCGCTCAACCTGCTCTTCTTCTGCTGCGGTTACCGGTGCTTCATCAATCGGCGCACGCAGTTCGCGTTTACGCTCCTCGCGGGGCTTGCGCTCTTCACGCGGAGCTCGCTCGCGGCGCGGTTGGGCCTCGGTGGCTTCAACTTGCTCGCGTGGTTTGCGCTCCTCGCGCGGCGGGCGTGGCTGGCGCTCTTCCCGTGGCTGGCGGTCATCACGCGGCTGACGCTCTTCGCGGGGTTGCCGTTCTTCGCGCGGCTGACGCTCCTCACGCGGCTTGCGCTCTTCGTCACGGCCACCGCGTGAATCACGGCGGCGGTTCTGCTGCCGTCCACTGCGGCGCTCGTCGTTGCGCTGCGGCCGGGGAGAGGCAGGCTTCTTCTCCACTTCGGCAGCGGCTTGCGGCTCTTTCGCCTCGCCTGCGAACAATCCGACCAGGGATTTGATCAGGCCTTTGAACAGACTTGGCTCTTGTGCCGGGGCGGCGGCGGGTGCTTCGGCTGGAGCTGCGGCGGCTGCTGGTGCTGGTGCAGTGCGCTGCGGTGCGGTCTTGACGGCCGCTTCCTGGCGAACAAGGGTGCGAGTGGAACTGACCGGCTGCGCTTCCTCGGCTTCGGTCTGGCTCATCTCGTAGCTTGCCTGGCCGGCCAGAATCTCTGGGCTGTCGTCACGCAGACGCTGTACTTCGAAGTGCGGCGTTTCCAGATGGTCATCCGGCAGGATGAAGATGCGCGCGCGAGTGCGCAGTTCGATCTTGGTGATCGCGTTGCGCTTCTCGTTGAGCAGGAAAGCGGCGACCTGGAACGGCACGCGGGCGCGAACCTCGGCGGTACGGTCTTTCAGCGCTTCTTCTTCGATCAGGCGCAGAATAGCCAGCGACAGCGATTCCACGTCGCGGATGATGCCTTGGCCATTACAGCGCGGGCAGACGATGCCGCTGGTCTCGCCAAGGGATGGACGCAGACGCTGGCGGGACATTTCCAGCAGGCCGAAGCGTGAGATGCGACCGACCTGGATGCGTGCGCGGTCGGCTTCAAGCGCTTCGCGCATCTTTTCTTCAACGGCGCGCTGGTTCTTGGCTGGCGTCATGTCGATGAAGTCGATGACGATCAGGCCGCCGATGTCGCGCAGGCGCAGCTGACGGGCGATTTCTTCCGCCGCTTCCAGGTTGGTCTGCAGCGCGGTTTCTTCGATATCGCCGCCCTTGGTGGCGCGCGCAGAGTTGATGTCGATGGACACCAGAGCTTCGGTCGGATCGATGACGATCGAGCCGCCGGAGGGCAACTTCACTTCACGCTGGAAGGCTGTCTCAATCTGGCTTTCGATCTGGAAACGGTTGAACAGCGGAACGGAGTCTTCATACAGCTTGATCTTGCTGGCGTACTGCGGCATGACCTGCTGGATGAAGCTCAGTGCTTCGTCCTGGGCCTCCACGCTGTCGATCAGTACTTCACCGATGTCCTGGCGCAGATAGTCGCGGATTGCGCGGATGATGACGTTGGATTCCTGGTAGATCAGGAACGGTGCGGCGCGATCCTTGGACGCATCCTTGACTGCGGTCCAAAGTTGCAGCAGATAGTCGAGGTCGCATTGCAGCTCTTCGCTGGAGCGGCCCAGGCCGGCGGTGCGCACGATGAGGCCCATGTCGGCAGGGATATCGAGGCCATTCAGGGCTTCGCGCAGTTCGTTGCGTTCTTCGCCTTCGATGCGGCGCGAAATGCCGCCGGCGCGCGGATTGTTCGGCATCAGCACCAGGTAACGCCCGGCGAGGCTGATGAAGGTGGTCAGTGCGGCGCCTTTGTTACCGCGCTCTTCCTTTTCGACCTGGACGATGACTTCCTGGCCTTCGCGCAGGACGTCTTTGATGTTCACGCGGCCTTCAGGCGATTTGCTGAAGTACTCGCGGGAGATTTCCTTGAGGGGGAGGAAGCCGTGGCGCTCGGCGCCGAAATCGACAAAGGCGGCTTCGAGGCTTGGCTCTACGCGGGTGATCTTGCCTTTGTAGATATTGGCTTTCTTCTGTTCGCGGGCGCCCGATTCGATGTCCAGATCGAACAAGCGTTGGCCGTCGACCAGTGCGACACGCAACTCTTCAGGCTGAGTTGCGTTAATTAGCATTCTTTTCATGTAGTACCGTCGGTTTCCGTGGCATCCGGAAACGGCGTTCGGCACACACGACTCTCGCGGTCGGTGTCAGGTGAGTCAGGAATGGTTGTAAGGCACTCCAGTGTCCAGCGATGTGCGGCCAGATGGGCCGGCGTCGCGACGACGTCTCCTGCTTACTGTCGGAACAGAAGCAATGGTTCGGGAGGAGGAATCAGGCATCGGTAGCGGACGGAATGAAGCGTCTGTGAAAGCCTTTGCTACGCAATCCGATGCTGTGCATCTCCACCCAACACGCATACTTTGAAAATCGGGTGCCGCTCGCAGAATCCGGGGAGCGGTTGTCGATTATCGCGATTCCCCAAACGGGGGCACGCATCATGTCTTCAAGGCTTGTTTCGCAACTTCACCGCTACTTGAGGGAAGCTCCGTCGGACGGCCTCACGTCCTAGAACAGATTTTTTGCCGGCTCGGGTTGGCGATATCGCTGGCATCCCGGGGCCTGTCCGCTTTTGGCGGCGTTCGCGACTATAACAGCAATGTTTAAGTGCTTCAAATCCATGAAAATTGCTATGATGCCCCGATGACCAATACCCCCTCCCAGACCTCCGGTGTGCAAATACTTGAGGTCGCGCCGGAACTCGCCGGCCAGCGAATCGACAATTTTCTCCGTAACCAGCTCAAAGGCGTGCCCAAGACGCTGATCTACCGCATCCTGCGCAAGGGTGAAGTACGGGTGAACAAGGGCCGCATCAAGCCGGAGTACAAACTGCAAGCCGGCGATCTGGTGCGTGTGCCGCCGCTGCGGCTGGCTGAGCGTGACGAGCCTGAGCCGCTGGCTCAGGGGCTGCTGGAGAGGCTCGATAAGGCCATTGTCTATGAGGACAAGGCGCTCATCGTGCTGAACAAGCCGGCCGGCATAGCAGTACACGGCGGCAGCGGGCTCAGCTACGGCGTTATCGAAGCCTTACGGCAATTGCGACCCGATGCCAAGGAACTCGAGTTGGTGCATCGATTGGATCGCGATACGTCCGGCTTGCTGATGGTCGCCAAGAAACGCAGCATGTTGCGGCACTTGCATCAGGCTCTGCGTGGTGATGGTGTCGACAAGCGCTACATGGCACTCGTCCGCGGGCGGTGGGAGACATCCAAGAAGCAGGTCAATGCACCGCTGTTGAAGAATACGCTGCGCTCCGGTGAGCGGATGGTCGAGGTGACTGAGGATGGCAAGGAGGCGCTGACGCTGTTTCACGTACTTCGTCGCTTCGGAGAGTTCGCAACGCTGGTCGAGGCCAAACCTGTAACCGGGCGCACTCACCAGATTCGGGTGCATGCGCGCCACGCAGGGCACAGCATTGCGGGAGACAGCAAGTACGGGGACGAAGAATTCACTCGCGAAATTCGCGAGCTGGGCGGCAAGCGTTTGTTCCTCCATGCATATGCCTTGAGGGTTCCGTTGCCGGATGGGGGTGAGTTGTCGCTAGAGGCGCCGGTCGACGAAATGTGGGCGCGAACGCTGGAGCGTCTCGGTGAGTAAGTATCAGGTCCTGATATTCGATTGGGATGGCACGCTGGTCGATTCAATTGGCCGTATCGTCGAGTCCATACATGTTGCTGCTCGCAGTTGTGGGCTACCGCAAGTCGACGACGACCTGGTCAAAGGCATCATCGGGTTGGCTCTTCCCGAGGCTATTACGGAGCTGTACCCGGAACGGGGCGATATCGGGCTAATCGACGATTTTCGCCATTTCTACAGCGAACACTATCTTGCCCTGGAAGCTCAGCCTTCGGCGCTGTATCCGGGCGTTGCCAGGGCGCTGTCGGAATTTCGAGATTCAGGGTATTTGCTTGCGGTTGCGACCGGCAAAGGGCGGCGGGGTCTGGATCGCGTTTTGGCCGGGCAGGGCTGGGAGGAGTTCTTCGATATCACCCGCTGCGCGGACGAGACGGCGAGCAAGCCCGATCCCTTGATGATTCAAGAGATTCTCGCTCATTGCGGTGCTCGTCCGGAGCAGGCCCTGATGGTCGGTGATTCGATATTCGATCTACAGATGGCGCGGCGAGCCGGAGTGGACAGTGTGGCGGTCGCCTATGGTGCGCAACCGCTGCATATCCTGCGGCGGCATGAGCCTCGCGCTGTGATCAATCACTTTTCGGAGCTCGGCAGTTGGCTGCGCTCCGCGGCTGGTACTGAGGTGCATGTAAATGTCGGATGAGTGGAAGGCTCCGGTGGACGAATCCAAGGAAGATCGCAATAGCTGGAAGCTGCTGGAAAAGACGCTGCTTGCGGGGGTTCAGGAGCAGCGGCGCGCCAGGCGCTGGGGCATATTCTTCAAGCTGCTGACATTTGTATATCTGTTCGGCGCACTGGCCTTGTTTTCGCCGGCCTTGCAGTTCGGTAAAAGCAAGGGGGCGCAGGAAAGCCATACGGCTGTAATCAACGTGCGCGGAATGATCGCGGATGAAGAGTCTGCCAGTGCCGACAATATAGTCGGCGCCTTGCGGGCCGCTTTCGAAAATGCCAACACCAAGGGTGTGGTGCTGCGCATCAACAGTCCTGGCGGCAGTCCCGTCCAGTCAGGCTATATCTATGACGAGATCCGGCGTTTGCGCGGTGAGTATCCGGCGATCAAGGTTTATGCGGTGATCACCGACCTGGGTGCGTCGGGTGCTTATTATATTGCCAGCGCGGCGGATGAGATCTATGCGGACAAATCCAGTCTGGTGGGATCGATCGGCGTGACTGCTGCCACTTTCGGCTTCGTCGATACGATGGCCAAATTGGGAGTCGAGCGCCGGGTTTATACAGCTGGAGAACACAAGGCGTTCCTTGATCCTTTCCAGCCAGAAAAGCCCGAGGAGAGCCAGTTCTGGCGTGGCGTGCTCGCCACCACTCATCAGCAGTTCATTGAGGCCGTCAAGCGTGGGCGTGGTGATCGTCTCCAGGATGCTCAGCATCCCGAGCTTTTCTCCGGGCTCGTCTGGTCCGGAGAGCAGGCCTTGGAGCTGGGGCTTATCGATGGTCTGGGTAGCACTGCTCATGTGGCTCGCGAAGTGATTGGCGAGCCGGAGATGGTCGATTTCACGATCAAGGAGTCGCCGCTCGATCGCTTCACCA
This sequence comes from Stutzerimonas stutzeri RCH2, assembly GCF_000327065.1. Classification (NCBI taxonomy): domain Bacteria; kingdom Pseudomonadati; phylum Pseudomonadota; class Gammaproteobacteria; order Pseudomonadales; family Pseudomonadaceae; genus Stutzerimonas; species Stutzerimonas stutzeri. The sequence goes on from NC_019936.1 coordinate 1,792,761, forward strand.
AGAAGCTGGGCGCTGGTGTTGCTGAGCGGCTGGCAATCCTGGTTGGATTGCAGGGGCCGGCTCTGCGGTAGTGCGCCCGCTTCACGGGACTTCGACGCCTGCGTTCAGAAGCATGTCCACCAGCTGAATCAGTGGCAGACCCACCAGGCTGGTGACGTCTTCGCCTTCGGTGGTGCGGAACAGGCTGATGCCCAGTCCCTCGGCCTTGAAGCTTCCGGCACAATCGTAGGGTTGTTCTGTTTGCAGGTAGCGCTCGATTCGCGCTTCATCCAATGACCGAAAATGCACGGTGAACGGCACGCATGCCACCTGCAATCTACCGTTCATGCTGTCCAGCAGTGCCAGGCCGGTAAGAAATCTGACGCTGCCCCCACTGGCGGCTAGCAGCTGCTGCTTGGCTCGTTCGAACGTATGTGGTTTTCCGATTATCTCTTGATTCAGTACCGCCACCTGATCTGAGCCGATGATCAGGCTATCTGGGTAGCGATCGGATAGGGCGTGGGCCTTGCACTCGGCGAGTCGGCGCACGAGGTGTTCTGCGGTCTCGCCGGGGAAGGCGGTTTCGTCGATTTCCGGCGCACAACTGTCGAAAGGCAGTCGTAGGCGGGATAGTAGCTCCTGACGATACCGTGAGCTGGATGCGAGCAGTAGGTGGCGCATGATTCCCTCCTATATATAGGTAGAAAGATTCTATGCGCTGTGTCGTGAACGCGCGCGGAATTCCTTTGACAGGTCGCAGGTGCGTCCCTAGAATGCCGCGCTTATGTTGAAAGGACCGATACCTCCGCACGTTGATCCGCGTAAGCTCGCTGACCGAGCGGCCACCCTTGCCGGTGAGCTGCCATTGTCACGGCTCAAGCGGCTCACTGATCCTCTTGAAGGTGATCAGGGTGCGGTGCGCGCCAGTTTTACTTTCGGGCGTGATGAACAGCGTACTGCGGTTATCCACAGTGAGCTCGATGTTGAAGTCAAGATGATTTGCCAGCGCTGTCTGGAGCCGGTTGTTCTGCCGATTCACAGTGAATGCGATTATGCCGTTGTGAATGAAGGGGCGAGCAGCCAGCACCTGCCTAAAGGGTATGACGTGCTGGAAGTGGGAGAGGATCCTCTGGATCTGCTGGCGCTGGTCGAAGACGAGCTGTTGCTCGCTCTGCCGATTGTTCCACTCCATGCCCCTGAAATTTGCCAGCCGCCGGTTGGGCCAGATGAGCCTGAGCCGAGTGAGGACGAGGTAACGCGGTCCAACCCGTTCAGCGTACTGGCGCAGTTAAAGCGTGACCCAAACGTTTAGGAGTTGATCCAAATGGCTGTTCAGCAGAACAAAAAATCCCGTTCCGCCCGTGACATGCGTCGTTCGCATGACGCTCTCGTGCCGAACGCTCTGTCCGTGGAAAAGAGCACCGGTGAAGTTCACCTGCGTCACCACGTTTCCCCGGATGGTTTCTACCGTGGTCGCAAGGTGATCGACAAGGGCGCTGACGAGTAATCCTTGTCCGCTCCGATCATCGCGATTGATGCAATGGGTGGGGACTTCGGTCCCCACTGCATTGTTCCGGCCAGTCTTTCCTGCCTGGTTGAAAACTCCTCGCTGCATCTGGTCCTCGTCGGCCAAGTCTCTCTACTCGAACAGCTCGTTGCCCAGCATCCAGGGATCGATCGGTCGCGCCTGAAAATCGTCGATGCGCCCGAAACGATCGGCATGGACGAGCGCCCTGCTCAGGCATTGCGCGGCAAGCCTCGTTCATCAATGCGAGTTGCCCTAGAGCAGGTACGCGACGGTAAGGCGAAGGCCTGTGTGAGTGCTGGCAATACCGGGGCGCTTATGGCGCTGGCGCGTCAGATACTGAAGACTCTCCCGGGTATCGACCGGCCGGCGATGGTGACAGCGTTACCCACGCAGGGTAGCCCCTGTCTGTTGCTGGATCTCGGCGCGAACGTCGACTGCCCGGCCGACCAGCTATACCAATTCGCGGTGATGGGGGTGGTCGCAGCCGAGTCGCTGGGGCTGGATCAGCCAAGAGTTGCGCTGCTGAATGTCGGCACCGAAGAAATCAAAGGTACCCAGCAAGTCAAGCAGGCAGCTGTCCTTTTACAGCAGGCGCCGGATATCAACTACCGGGGCTTCATCGAGGGGGATGGGCTTTATCGCGGTGAGGCGGATGTCGTCGTTTGCGACGGCTTCGTCGGCAACGTATTGCTCAAGTCCAGCGAGGGGCTGGCGGGCATGCTGGTCGCCAAGGTTGAGGCGCTTTTTAGGCGGTCACTTGGGGCGCGTATCGTCGGTGCTATGGCGTTGCCGCTTTTACGCCGGCTCCGCGCAGAGCTGAATCCTGCGCAATACAACGGTGCCAGTTTTCTCGGCTTGCAGGGCATCGTCGTCAAGAGTCATGGCGGTGCTGGTGCGGACGGCTTCAAAGCAGCCGTTCGGCGTGCGGCGGAGGACGTCGAGCATGATCTTCCCGGGCAGCTGGCGCGTCGACTGGGGCATTATCTTGGTGGCTCTCGTCCTTCCGTTGCGGGCGATGATGTGACTGCAGCTGATGGCGAGCCATCCAACTGAAATTCGCTGCGCCTGTCACTGGCGTATTCTTCAGACGAACAGAACCACAAGAGAGTCGTTTTCATGTCCGCATCACTTGCTTTCGTCTTTCCCGGTCAAGGGTCTCAGTCCCTTGGCATGCTGGCCGAACTGGGTGCTCAGCAGAGCGTGATCGTCGATACGTTTGCCGAAGCTTCCTCGGCGCTGGGCTATGATCTCTGTGCATTGACCCAGAACGGCCCGGAAGAGCAGCTGAATCAGACCGACAAGACCCAGCCAGCGATTCTGGCGGCTTCGGTTGCAATCTGGCGTCTGTGGCTGGCTGAAGGTGGTGCGCAGCCTGCCTTCGTTGCGGGGCACAGCCTCGGAGAGTATTCAGCGTTGGTGGCCGCCGGCAGTCTTCCGTTCGCCGATGCAGTCAAACTGGTTGAGCTGCGTGGTCAGTTGATGCAGCAGGCCGTACCGGCAGGGCAGGGTGGTATGGCCGCCATTCTCGGGCTGGACGATGCAGATGTGCTGGCGGCGTGTGCCGAGGCGTCGCAGGGTGACGTGGTCAGCGCTGTCAATTTCAACGCTCCCGGCCAAGTCGTGATTGCAGGAAGTGCTGCCGCCGTAGAGCGTGCAATCGAAGCATGTAAGGCGAAAGGCGCCAAGCGTGCAATGGCGCTGCCGGTGAGTGTTCCGTCCCATTGTGATCTGATGCGTCCAGCCGCAGAGCGTTTTGCCGCCTCGGTGGAGGCGATTGCCTGGCAGGCGCCGCAGATTCCGCTGGTGCAGAACGTCAGCGCGGCCGTGGTGGCGGATCTGGATGCGCTCAAGCGCGATCTGCTGGCGCAGCTGTACAGTCCGGTGCGCTGGGTCGAATCGATGGTGGCCCTGGGCGAGCGTGGCGTGACTTCCTTGGTCGAATGTGGTCCCGGCAAGGTCCTTTCGGGCCTTAACAAGCGCTGCGTCAAGGGCATCAATACTTACAATCTCGATACCCCCGAGGCCTTTGCGGCCGCTCGTGCGGCACTGGCTTGAACAAGGAGAATGCTATGAATCTGCAAGGTAAGGTGGCGCTGGTTACAGGTGCGAGTCGCGGTATCGGCCAGGCCATTGCCCTTGAGCTCGGGCGCCAGGGCGCAATCGTGATCGGCACTGCTACCACTTCTTCTGGCGCCGAGCGTATCGCCGAGACTCTTAAGGAAAACGGTATCGAAGGTGCCGGCCTGGTGCTGGACGTCGGCAATGACGAGTCGGTCAGCAGTACTCTGGAACACATTCAGCAGCATCTCGGGCAGCCCGCAATTCTGGTCAACAATGCTGGTATCACCCGCGACAATCTGATGCTGCGCATGAAGGATGACGAGTGGCACGACGTCATTAATACCAATCTGAGTAGCCTGTATCGTCTGTCCAAGGCCGTGCTGCGCGGCATGACCAAGGCCCGCTGGGGGCGAATCATCAATATCGGTTCGGTGGTTGGTGCCATGGGCAACGCCGGACAGGTAAACTACGCGGCAGCCAAGGCCGGTCTGGAGGGTTTCAGTCGTGCATTGGCTCGTGAGGTCGGTTCGCGCGGTATCACGGTGAATTCCGTGGCGCCTGGTTTCATCGATACCGATATGACTCGCGAGTTGCCGGAAGCCCAACGTGATGCGCTCCTGGGGCAGATTCCCCTGGGACGTCTCGGTCAGGCCGAAGAAATTGCCAAGGTCGTTGCGTTTCTCGCTTCGGACGGCGCTGCCTATGTCACCGGGGCTACTGTTCCGGTGAACGGCGGCATGTACATGAGTTGATGTGACACCCGGCGAAGGAGGACAGTCTTAGGGCTGTCTTTAAATTAGCTATAAAACATCAGCTGGTTTATAGACAGATGGTTGAAGGCGGTATCATGCTTGCCTGCTTCCAGCTTGAAATGCGGAAAACGCTTTCTATACACTACCGCGCAAACCAGCTGCCTGATTTTTCCATAGGAGTGAAAACAAGGTATGAGCACCATCGAAGAACGCGTCAAGAAAATCGTTGCCGAGCAACTTGGCGTTAAAGAAGAGGAAGTAACCAACAGCGCTTCCTTCGTCGAAGACCTGGGTGCCGACTCTCTTGACACCGTTGAGCTGGTGATGGCTCTGGAAGAGGAATTCGAGACCGAGATCCCGGACGAGCAGGCTGAGAAGATCACCACCGTTCAGGAAGCCATCGATTACATCAATGCGCACGCGCAGTAAGTTGTAATCCGCTTCGGAAACAGGAAAGCCGCACTGCCTTGATCGAGGTAGTGCGGCTTTTCTTTGAGAGAGATTCATCTGGGTCACGGGGTGCTATCCGGCACTCGATCCAAGGATCGTTCCTGTTACGACGGGAGCCGAGCCGAGCACGTTAGGTATAGGAGTAATCGCTGTGTCGCGTAGACGCGTCGTAGTCACCGGGATGGGCATGCTTTCGCCACTGGGTAACGATGTGCCGAGCAGCTGGCAGGGTATTCTCGCCGGCCGTAGTGGTATCGGCCTGATCGAGCACATGGACCTTTCTGCCTATTCCACTCGTTTTGGCGGGTCGATCAAGGGCTTCGATGTCGAGCAGTATCTGCCGGCTAAGGAAGCACGCAAGCTCGACTTGTTCATTCAGTACGGCCTCGCTGCGAGCTTTCAGGCCGTGCGGGATTCCGGTCTTGAAGTCACTGACGCCAATCGGGAGCGCATCGGCGTCGCGATGGGGTCTGGTATCGGTGGTCTGACCAACATCGAAAACAGCTGCAAGGCGCTGATTGAACAGGGCCCGCGGCGTATTTCGCCCTTCTTCGTGCCGGGTTCCATCATCAACATGGTGTCTGGCTTCCTGTCGATCCACTTGGGATTGCAGGGTCCGAACTATGCGATCGCCACTGCCTGTACCACGGGCACCCACTGCATCGGCATGGCCGCGCGCAATATCGCCTATGGCGAGGCGGATGTGATGGTCGCAGGTGGATCCGAAATGGCTGCCAGCGGGCTCGGTATTGGTGGCTTTGCGGCGGCGCGGGCGTTGTCCACGCGCAACGACGATCCCGCTGCGGCCAGTCGTCCGTGGGATAAGGAGCGTGATGGCTTCGTTCTGTCCGACGGTGCCGGTGCCCTGGTGCTCGAGGAGCTGGAGCATGCCAAGGCCCGTGGCGCGCATATCTATGCGGAGCTGATTGGTTTTGGCATGAGTGCCGACGCCTTCCACATGACGTCGCCACCCGACGATGGCGCCGGTGCGGCGCGCTGCATCCGTAACGCGCTGAAGGACGCTCAGCTTAATGTCGAGCAGGTGCAGTACATCAACGCGCATGGGACCTCCACGCCGGCAGGCGACAAGGCCGAGGCTGCTGCGATCCGCAGTGTGTTTGGCGATCATGCCTATGAGCTGTCAGTGAGTTCGACCAAGTCCATGGTCGGCCACCTGCTCGGTGCCGCCGGTGCTGTCGAGGCGATCTTCAGCGTTCTGGCCATTCGTGATCAAGTCGCACCGCCGACCATCAATCTGCATGAGCCTGACGAAGGCTGCGATCTCGACTTCGTACCGCACCAGGCCAAGCCGAGGCCGATCGACGTCGCGGTGTCCAACTCCTTCGGCTTCGGTGGAACCAACGGTTCGCTGGTATTCCGCCGGTTTGCCGAGTGACATCGAGCTGGCTGAACGGGCAACCCTGTATAGGGCTGCCCGTTCATGATCGCGGCCTGGCCTATGGAGATGGGCTATTCGAGACGATACGGGTCGCAGATAGTCAGGCTCCGCTGCTCGATCGCCATCTGCAGCGATTGCGCGATGGCTGTCAGCGCCTTGCTATCCCAATTGATACCGATGAGCTGCGCAACGAGTTGGCGCGGTTCTTCCCAGTCCTGGGGCGGGGTGTTGCCAAGCTCATCGTCACACGCGGCACCGGGCAGCGCGGTTATGCCCCGCCCGAGCCCTGTCAGCCGCAACGGCTGCTTTTAGGCTCGCCTCTTCCCGCCTACCCGCCACAGAACGCCCTCGCCGGGATCCGGCTTTTTCCTTGTGAGACACGTCTGGCCGAGCAGCCACGGCTCGCCGGCATCAAGCATTTGAATCGGCTGGAGCAGGTGTTGGCGCGTGCCGAATGGCACGATCCCGCCTACGCCGAGGGGTTGATGCGCGATATGTCTGGCAGGGTGGTGGAGGGCGTCTTCAGCAATTTGTTCATGGTTGTCGACGGTGAACTGCGCACCGCGTCGCTGGTACGGTGCGGAGTTGCGGGTGTCATGCGAGCGGAGATCATGGCCCGTGCATCGCAGCATGGGCGCACCGTGGTCGAGAGCGACATCAGCTATGCCGAACTGCTACAGGCTGACGAAGTGTTCCTTTGCAACAGCCTCTACGGTATCTGGCCTGTCACAGCTTTGGCCGAACGTGTCTGGCCGGTCGGTCCGCTGACCCGTAAACTGCAGGCCGTTGTTGCCGACCTGTTGAGTGATCCGTGATCCGTAAAATTCTCATTCTGCTGCTGGCCGTAGTGCTGTTAGCGGCAATCTCGCTCGGATTGTTCGCCTGGAAGCAGCATGCTGCGCTCGAGCAATCGCTGGTCGTGACAGACGAGGCCCTGCTGCTCGATGTGCGTCCGGGCGATACGCCCAGCGGCGTTTTTCAGCGCCTGGAAGCGGAAGGTGTGTTGGATGACGCGTTCTGGTTGCGGCTGTACTGGCGGCTGAACCTGTCCGGGCAGAGCCTGCACAGCGGTGAGTACCGTCTGACTCCGGGCATGACCGCGCGCGACATGATCGGATTATGGAAGCGTGGCGAAGTCGTGCAATACAGCCTGACGCTCGTCGAAGGCTGGAATTTCCGCCAGCTCCGCAGCGCCCTCCTGAATCAGCCCAAGCTGCAGCAGACCCTGGACGGGCTTTCTGATGCCGAGATCATGGCGCGCATCGGCGCACCGGATGTGCATCCGGAAGGGCGGTTCTTCCCCGACACCTATCGATTCACCCGCGGCACGTCCGATGTAGATCTGCTGCGGCGTGCCTATGCGCGTCTGGAGCAGGTGCTCGAAGAAGAGTGGCAGCAGCGCGCCGAAGGCTTGCCGTATCAGGACGCATATCAGGCGCTGATCATGGCTTCGATCATCGAGAAGGAAACCGGTGTACCGGAAGAGCGGGGCGAGATCGCAGGTGTCTTCGTGCGCAGGTTGGCACGGGGCATGTTGCTGCAGACTGATCCGACCGTGATCTATGGTATGGGCGATGGCTACAAGGGACGGATCACTCGCACCGATCTGCGCACGCCGACGCCCTACAATACCTACACCAATGCCGGCCTGCCGCCGACCCCGATCGCCATGGTTGGGCGCGAGGCGATTCATGCCGCGCTGCATCCGGCAGACGGTACCAGTCTCTATTTCGTTGCTCGCGGTGATGGCAGCCATGTCTTCAGCGATACGCTCGATCAGCACAACCGGGCGGTGCGCGAGTACCAGCTCAAGCGGCGTGCAGACTATCGTTCCAGTCCGCCGCCGCGGCAGGCGCCGGTCAACAGCGAGAGCGCGCAATGAACGGACTCTTTGTCACACTCGAAGGCCCCGAAGGGGCCGGTAAGAGCACCAATCGTGAATACCTCGCCGAGCACCTGCGAGCGCTCGGCGTGGATGTCGTGCTGACCCGCGAGCCCGGTGGCACGCCGTTAGCCGAGCGTATTCGTGAGTTGCTGTTGACCCCTGCCGACGAACCGATGGCGGTGGATACCGAGCTGCTGCTGGTGTTTGCGGCGCGGGCTCAGCATCTGGCACAGGTCATCCGGCCAGCGCTCCAGCGGGGGGCGGTGGTGCTCTGTGATCGCTTCACCGATGCCACTTACGCGTACCAGGGCGGCGGACGCGGACTTTCGGTCGAGCGGATTGCGCAACTGGAGACCTTCGTACAAGGGGATCTGCGTCCTGACCTGACGTTGATCTTCGATCTGCCGATCGAGGTGGGGCTGGCTCGAGCGGCTGCCCGGGGGCGCCTGGATCGCTTCGAGCAGGAAGGCATGCGCTTTTTCGAGGCGGTACGACATGCCTACCTGGATCGCGCCGAGGCCACACCGGCACGCTATCGGATCATCGATGCCGGGCAATCGCTTACCGCAGTGCAGCGTGATGTCGAGGCGCTGATTCCAGAGCTGATGGAGCGCCTTGATGGCTGACGTTCTTCCCTGGCAGGCCGAGCTCTGGCGACAGCTGGCAGGGCGCTCGCAGCATGCCCATGCCTACCTGCTGCATGGTCCTGGCGGCATCGGCAAAAGGCTGCTGGCCGAGCAGCTGATGGCGCTGCTGCTTTGCCAACGCCCGGTGAATGGCATGGCTTGTGGCGTGTGCAAGGCTTGCCAGTTGTTGGCGGCACAGACTCATCCAGATCACTACATTCTCGAGCCGGAGGAGGTCGACAAGGCCATTCGCGTCGATCAGGTGCGTGATCTGGTCGGCTTCGTCACTCAGACGGCGCAGCTGGGCGGGCGCAAGGTGATATTGCTGGAGCCGGCCGAGGCGATGAACCTCAACGCGGCCAACGCATTGCTCAAGAGCCTTGAGGAGCCGTCTGGCGATACGGTGCTGCTACTCATCAGCCATCAGCCAAGCCGCTTGCTACCGACCATCAAGAGTCGCTGTGTGCAGCAGGCCTGCCCGCTGCCTGGGCGGCAGCAGAGCCTCGATTGGCTGGCAGGGCAACTGCCTGAACTGGCTCCGGAGCTGCGTGAACAGTTGCTGACGCTGGCGGCGGGGTCGCCTCTGGCAGCGCTGAAGCTGCATGAGCAGAAAGTGCTGGACCTGCGCGCCCAGGTCGTCGAAGGGGTGAAGAAGCTGCTCAAGCAGCAACAGTCGCCCAGTCAGCTCGCCGAGGGCTGGAACGCGTTGCCGCTAATTCTGCTCTTTGACTGGTTTTGTGAGTGGGCGCATCTGATTCTGCGTTACCAGATGGCCGGTGATGAAGCGGAGCTCGGTGCTGCCGATATGCAAAAGGTATTGCAGTACCTGGCGCAGAAGTCGCCGCAGCATAAAGTCATGGCGTTGCAGGACTGGCTGCTCGAACATCGGCAGAAAGTGCTAGGCAAAGCCAACCTCAACCGTGTGTTGCTTCTCGAAGCGCTGCTGGTGCAGTGGGCAACGCTGCCCGGCGCGGGCTAGAATCGACCGGAATTTTCGTTAGGAACACCGCATGAGCCTGCCAGCAAATCTTGGTCCGCGTAATGGCATCCTGTCCCTGACCATCAAGGACAAATCGGTGCTCTATGCCGCGTTCATGCCTTTCATCAAGCATGGCGGTCTGTTCATTCCGACCAACAAGAGCTACAAGCTTGGCGACGAAGTGTTCATGCTGCTCAACCTGATGGACGAGCCGGAAAAGATTCCCGTAGCCGGAAAGGTGGTCTGGATCACCCCCAAGGGTGCCCAGGGCAGTCGCGCCGCGGGAATTGGCGTGCAGTTCAACGAGGGCGACAGTACCGCCCGCAACAAGATCGAAACCTATCTGGCCGGTGCCCTCAAGTCGGATCGCCCGACCCACACCATGTAACGCAAGCGTCCTGTGCGGCCAGGCAGGCCCACTGTCCTTCCCTGAATACCGGTCATTTGCTCTACAATCGCTCCTTTTTTCGCGATAGCAAGTAGTGCTTTTCATGCTGGTAGATTCCCACTGTCACCTCGACCGCCTTGACCTCACTGCCCACGGCGGCTCACTGGACGCCGCGCTGGACGCTGCACGATCGCGTGGTGTCGGGCATTTCCTCTGCATAGGTGTCAGCGCCGATAACGCAGCGGCGGTCAAAGCGTTGGCCGAGCGCTATGCGGATGTGGACTGCTCGATCGGCGTGCATCCTCTGGATCTCGAGCCGACGAGCCAGCCGGTGCTGGACTGGTTGCTTGGCGAGCTGCAGCACCCGCATGTGGTTGCGATCGGCGAGACAGGGCTGGATTACCACTACGAGCCGGAAGCTGCGCAGATGCAGCAGCAGTCGTTTCGCCTGCACCTTGAAGCCGCCAGGCTGACAGGTAAGCCGGTGATCGTGCACACCCGGGCGGCCCGCGCCGATACGCTGGATCTGCTACGTGAAGCGGCGCTGCCGCAAGCTGGTGTGCTGCATTGTTTCACCGAGGACTGGGACATGGCCAAGGCGGCACTTGATCTCGGTTTCTATATCTCCCTGTCCGGGATCGTTACGTTCCGCAACGCCGATGCGCTGCGCGATGTAGCCCGCAAGGTCCCGGCAGATCGCTTGCTGGTCGAAACCGATGCGCCTTATCTGGCGCCGATTCCCCACCGTGGCAAAGCCAACCTGCCGCAGTACGTGCGTGAGGTTGCCGAGTTCCTCGCGCAGCTGCGTGGTGTCCCGTTCGAAGTGCTGGCTGAGCAGACCACTGCCAACTTCAAGACGTTGTTCCCGCTGGCCAGAGTGACTGGCTGACGTTGCCCCGCGGAAAGTTGATGCTTGCCGAGCAAGCCTGATGCGCTGCCTTGTTTCTTGCCTGCATGGGCGGCGGCGCTTTTCTTGCCTGAATATCCACAAGGTGGTGTATGACCGCTGAAACGCTGCACACCGGATCGCTCCAGCGCGGTCTGAAGAATCGCCACATCCAATTGATCGCTCTGGGCGGTGCGATTGGCACTGGGCTATTCCTAGGCTCGGCCGGGGTTCTGAGAAGTGCCGGCCCGTCAATGATCCTAGGCTACGCGATTGGTGGCTTCATTGCTTTTCTGATCATGCGTCAGCTCGGCGAAATGATCGTCGAGGAGCCTGTTGCAGGCTCCTTCAGCCATTTCGCACACAAGTATGGCGGTGGCTATGCAGGGTTTCTTTCCGGCTGGAACTATTGGGTGCTCTATGTCCTGGTAGGTATGGCCGAGCTCACGGCGGTCGGCAAGTACGTACAGTTCTGGTGGCCCGAGGTTCCGACCTGGGCTACAGCCGCAGCGTTCTTCGTGCTGATCAACTTGATCAACCTCAGTAACGTCAAGGCCTTCGGCGAAACCGAGTTCTGGTTTGCCATCGTCAAGGTCGCCGCGATCGTCGGCATGATCCTGCTCGGGCTTTTCCTGCTGGTCAGCGGTAAGGGCGGCGAGCAGGCGAGCATCAGCAATCTGTGGAGCCACGGTGGGTTTTTTCCTAACGGCTTCAGCGGGATGCTGCTGGCTTTGGCGATCATCATGTTTTCCTTTGGTGGGCTGGAGCTGGTGGGTATCACCGCGGCGGAAGCGGCTGAGCCGAAAACCGTGATTCCCAAGGCAATCAATCAGGTCGTCTATCGCATCCTGATTTTCTATATAGGTGCGCTGACCGTTCTGCTGGCACTTTATCCCTGGGATGCGTTGCTGCTGACGCTGGGTGCCGCGGGCGACCCCTACAGCGGCAGCCCCTTCGTGCAGATCTTTTCGCTGATCGGCAGCGACACTGCTGCGCACCTGCTGAATTTCGTCGTGCTCACTGCGGCGCTATCGGTCTACAACAGCGGTGTGTATTGCAACAGCCGGATGCTGTACGGCCTGGCTGAACAAGGCGATGCGCCGCGCAGCCTCATGAAAATAAACTCTCGCGGCGTGCCGGTCCTCGCGGTAGGGGTATCCGCATTGGTGACGCTGCTTTGCGTGGCAGTGAACTACCTGTTTCCGCAGGGCGCGCTTGAGTTGCTCATGTCTCTTGCGGTGGCTGCGTTGGTGATCAACTGGGCGATGATCAGTCTTGCGCATCTCAAGTTTCGACGTGCCATGCAGCAGCAAGGGGTCGAGCCAAGCTTCAAGGCGTTCTGGTTTCCACTGAGCAACTACCTGTGCCTGGCCTTCGTTGCCGGCATATTGATCATCATGCTGTGGTTGCCAGGGATTCGCATGTCGGTATTCGCCATTCCCGTCTGGGTTGGCTTTCTCTGGCTGTGCTATCGGCTGCGGGCTCGTTTGCTGGCGAGGGCGGTATAGCGTTCACGGTAAGCCAGGGCAAAAAAAACCCGGATTCCAGAGAAGCCGGGTCAAGACCATTAGGAGTATGAAATCGCAATCCTAGCGACCTCATCTGGCTGGGCAGTGGGGGGATTGCCCGGCCAGTTACTCAAGTATTAGCGCTGCATCTGCGCTCTGCAGGCGGATTTGTGCGGTTTTTAAACGCATTTGGAATACATGTCTTGCCGGTTGATCGCGGTCAGTGCGCAGCCAGCTTTCGTAACAGGGCGAGCGTTTCGTCGATTACCCGCGCTGGTGTGTAGAAATGTGGAGAGAGGCGGATGCCGCCGCCGCGTAACGCACACACGACTTGCTCCGCCTTGAGGTGTTCGAACAGTTCAGCATTCGTCCAGTCAGCGAGTCGGAACGTGATAATGCCTGAGCGGCGTTCCGTCTGGCGCGGTGACAGGATGTCGATTCCGTTCAGGCCGTGGAGTCCCTGGGCGAGCCATTCGATTCGCTCGTCCAGCAACTTGGCGACTTGCTCCATGCCCACTTCCTCGAGCAGCGAAAGACTGGCTTCGAGTGCCATTGCCCCCAACAGGTTGGGGCTGCCGCACTCGAAGCGTCTGGCGCTGCGTGCGGGCTCCCAGTCGGTGCGGTCGTAGTCGCCGGCGTGTTCCAGCATGTGCCAGCCGTATTCGTGCAGCTTCAGCCGTTCGCGTAGGTCGCTGCGGCAATAGAAAACGCCGAGCCCTTCCGGGCCGAGCATCCATTTATGGCCGTCAGCCATGGCAAAGGCGCAGCGGTTCTGCTGCACATCGAAGGGCAGGGCGCCCAGCTGCTGGATCGCATCGATACACAAGAGCACGCCGCGGTGCTCGCAGCCTTCACCCAGACGGACCAGATCCAGACGCATGCCGCTGGCGTATTGAACGGCGCTGATCGCCATCAGGCGTACCCGTGGGCCGCAGGCCGCCAGCAGATCGCCTTCAGGGTCGGTGCCCTTGAGGTTGACCTGAACCACCTCGACACCGTAACGCTGCAGCGCTTCCCAGACGACGCGGTTGGACGGAAATTCCTCATCGCTGATGACGATCTGGTCACCGCTTTTCCAATCCAGCCCGAATGCAACGAACGACAGTGCTTCGGAGGTGTTTTTCACCAGCGCCACGTCGGCGCTGCTTGGGGCATTCAGCAATCGTGTCAGGCGCTGACGCAGGCTTCGTTCTACTGTCAGCCAAGTTGGATAGTCGCGCGCACCGAGGGTCGCGTTCTGTTCGGCAAAAGCGCTGACGGCGCGCGCTGCTCGCAGCGGCCAGGGTGCGACGGCGGCATGGTTCAGATATCGCAAACCGACTATTTGCGGAAATTCGTCATTTATTTGAATCATTTTTGGATGCCCCGTGCATTTCATGACCGGTTAGGCATAATGGCTGCCTCGACTCAACCTTCAAGCAGCCTTCCTATGCAGAATGAACCTCGTAAGGTCCGCGAATTTCGCCGCCGCGAACAGGAAATCCTCGATACAGCGTTGCAGCTTTTTCTCGAGCAAGGAGAGGATAGCGTTACCGTCGAGATGATTGCCGATGCGGTCGGTATCGGCAAAGGCACCATCTACAAGCACTTCAAGTCCAAGGCCGAGATCTACCTGCGGCTGATGCTCGACTACGAGCGCGACCTGAACCAGATCCTTCACTCGCCTGATCTGGACCACGACAAGGAAGCGCTTTCGCGCGCGTACTTCGAATTCCGCATGCGCGATCCGCAGCGCTATCGCCTGTTCGACCGCCTCGAAGAAAAAGTGGTCAAGGGCAATCAGGTGCCGGAGATGGTCGAGCAGCTGCACAGCATTCGTGCCTCCAACTTCGAGCACCTGACCCAGCTGATCAAAGGCCGCATCGCTGAAGGCAAGCTCGAAGACGTGCCACCGTACTTTCACTATTGCGCCGCCTGGGCGCTGGTGCACGGCGCCGTCGCGCTGTACCACTCGCCGTTCTGGAGCAACGTGCTGGAAGATCAGGACGGCTTCTTCCAGTTCCTGATGGACATCGGCGTGCGCATGGGCAACAAGCGCAAGCGTGACTGAAACGCAGGCCGATCGAACGGACGTGGTAACCATGAACGCGAGCGAGTTTCCCATCCGCTACATAGAGCCGGTATTTCGGCCGCCCAGCGAAGCGCATTCGCTGATCCTGCCGGTGACCAATGGTTGCTCCTGGAACAGCTGCACCTTCTGCGAGATGTACACCGCGCCGCAGAAGAAATTCCGCGCTCGCGATGAAGCCGAAGTGCTCGACGAAATCCGTCGCTGTGGTGAGCAGCTGATTGCGCAGCGCGTGTTTCTCGCCGATGGCGATGCTTTGGTGCTGCCGACCCGCCGACTTTTGAAGATCCTCGAGCAGATTCGCGAGTGCCTGCCGGAGGTGCAACGCGTCTCCAGTTATTGCCTGCCACGCAACCTGCGCAAGAAGTCGGTGGAGGAGTTGCGCGAGCTGGCGGATGCCGGTCTCGGCATGGCCTATGTTGGCGCCGAGTCTGGCGACGATGAGGTGTTGGCGCTCGTCAACAAGGGTGAGACCTACGATTCGACTCTCAGCGCGCTGGATAAGCTCGGGCAGGCTGGCATCGCGCGCTCGGTGATGATTCTCAACGGGCTCGGCGGTCGGCGTCTGAGTCGCCAGCATGCACGTAACTCGGCGCGCCTGATGAATGCCGCGCAGCCGGAGTTTCTGTCGACGTTGGTGGTCAGCTTTCCGCAAGGTGAAGATCGCTTCCGGCAGACTTTTGAGGATTTTGAATCGCTGCCGCCGGATGAGCTGCTTCGTGAGCTGGAATGGTTCTTGGACGATCTCGAACTGAGCGATACGGTTTTTCGCAGCGACCATGCATCCAACTATCTGGTGCTCAAGGGTGTGCTGGGGGCTGACAAGCCGGGTTTGCTGCGCCGCGTGCGTGAGGCTATCGAGGATCCACGTAACGCTCCGCTGCGCCAAGAATGGCAGCGCGGGCTCTGACCGAATGCGCGTCGCCTCCTTTCGAGAGCCGGAGTTCGGGCGGAAGCGTTACCTGGCGTGGATGCTGCATTGCCAGTCGAATCGCCGGTTTTTCGTCGCCGGCACCTGGAGGTGAGATCCATGCGTTTTCTGTTTGGAATGTCAGGCCTGCTGGCGGCACTCGCACTCGCGGGCTGCATGAAGGTCAGCGACATGGCCGAGGGCACCCGCTATCACCTGCGCGACGCCGGCATTCTCGATCATAGCGAGACACGTCGTTCCAGCTCCTGGCGGCTGCAACCTGATTCTTTCATCTATATCGCCCAGGGCCATTTCGTGCCGCCAGGGGACGTCTATCCAAGGCCGAACGTCGTGGCGGAAGAAGCTTTCAACGGCTTCGTCGAGTACTTCCCGATGGTCCGGCGGGCGCGTGAGCCCGCGGGTCTGGAGGAGGCTATGGCGCAGGCTGCGGCGGCTGGCGCCCATTACTTGCTGTACCTGCGTTTTGCTGCGGCCGATGACCGTATCGGTAGCTTTGATGAGCTGAACGATCAACGCGCACTGGACCGGCTTGGCGTCGACAGTGGGGTGATACAGCTGATGCTGGTGGAAACCGGTACGCGTTACCTGGTCGATACGGCCCGTATCCGCAACCGCGGCGGGGTCTTGGGTATTTACGATGCCAGGCCCGAGCATCTGCTGCGTCCGCCCTTGCAGGACTATGCTCGTCGCCTGTTGGGCCTGTCGCGCTGAATGATGTGGCAGTATCGGGCAGACGAGTTCAAGTACCCTCCGAGGAGAACCGAATGACCGATACAGGCAAGGCCGGCGATCTACTGGCGCAGCTTTCGGCTGGCGAGAAGAAGGGGCTGCCCCCGGTACATCTATGGAACCCGCCGTTCTGCGGCGATCTGGACATGCGTATCGCGCGCGACGGCACCTGGTACTACCAGGGCACCCCGATCGGGCGGCCAGCGATGGTGCGTCTGTTTTCCACCGTTATACGGCGCGACGGTGAAGACTACTTCCTCGTGACTCCGGTGGAGAAGGTTGGCATTCAGGTCGAGGACGCCCCGTTCATTGCGGTCCGCCTGGAAGTGAGCGGGCAGGGCCGCGAACAGCGCCTGCGCTTCATTACCAACGTCGACGATGAGGTCGAGGCAGGCGAAGAGCATCCGTTGCGTGTGGTCACTGATCCGCAGACCCAGGAGCCAGCGCCTTACGTCCATGTGCGCGCCAATCTCGAGGCATTGATTCACCGCAATGTGTTCTATGAGCTTGTGGAGCTGGCGGTGCCTGGCGAGGTTGATGGCCAGAGTTGGCTCGGTGTCTGGAGTGGTGGCGTGTTCTTTCCCATCGGCCGTGCCGAATAGCGATCAATGCAGGTCGGTTTCAGCGGCGATAAAAAAGGCTCCCGAGGGAGCCTTTTTTGTTGCTTACATGTTGGGGTAATTTGGCCCGCCAGTACCTTCTGGCGCCACCCAGGTGATGTTCTGCGCCGGGTCCTTGATGTCGCAGGTCTTGCAGTGCACACAGTTCTGCGCGTTGATCTGGAAGCGCTTGCTGCCGTCGTCGTTGCTGACCACCTCGTAGACGCCAGCCGGGCAGTACCGCTGTGCCGGCTCGTCGTACATCGGCAGGTTCTTCTCGATCGGAATGCTCGGATCGGTCAGCTTCAGGTGAACCGGCTGCTCTTCCTCATGGTTGGTGTTGGAGAGGAATACCGAGGAGAGCTTGTCGAAACTCAGCTTGCCGTCCGGCTTGGGGTAATCGATCTTCTTCGACTCTGCTGCCGTTTTGAGGCAGGCATAGTCCGGCTTGGTGTCGTGCAGCGTGAAGGGAATCTTGCCGCCGAAGATGTTCTGATCGATGAAGTTGAACGCGCCACCCTTGATTGCGCCCCACTTGTGGATCGCGGCGCCGAAGTTGCGGCTCTTGTACAGTTCGTCGTACAGCCAGCTGTTCTTGAACCCTTCTTCGTACGCGGTCAGCTCGTCACCACCTTCGCGTCCGGCCAGCAATGCATCGGCAGCGGCTTCGGCAGCCAGCATGCCGGACTTCATCGCCGTATGGCTGCCCTTGATCTTGGCGAAGTTCAGAGTGCCGGCATCGCAGCCGATCAGCGCACCGCCGTTGAAGACCATCTTCGGCAGGCAGTTGATGCCGCCCTTGGCGATCGCGCGTGCGCCATAAGAAACGCGCTTGCCGCCTTCCAAGTACTGCTTGATCACCGGATGGTGCTTGTAACGCTGGAACTCGTCGAACGGTGACAGATACGGGTTGCTGTACGACAGGTCGACGATCAGGCCGACGACCACCTGGTTGTTTTCCAGGTGATAAAGGAATGAGCCGCCAGTGTTATCGTCGTTCAGCGGCCAGCCCGCGGTGTGTACCACTAGGCCCTGCTCGTGCTTGGCGGGGTCAATGTCCCACAGTTCCTTGATACCGATGGCGTAGTGCTGCGGGTCGACGTTGGCGTTGAGCTGGAAGCGGTTGATCAACTGCTTGCCGATGTGGCCACGGCAGCCTTCGGCGAACAGCGTGTACTTGGCGCGTAGCTCCATGCCTGGGGTGTACATGCCTTCCTTCGGATTGCCTTCGCGATCGACACCAAGGTCCCCGGTGACGATGCCACGAACGATACCGTTTTCGTCGATCAGCGCTTCCTGAGCAGCGAAGCCTGGGTAGATCTCGACACCCAGGTTCTCCGCCTGCTGGGCCAGCCAGCGGCACAGGTTGCCGAGGGAAATGATGTAGTTGCCTTCGTTGTGCATGGTCTTAGGGACCAATGCGTTGGGCAATTTGCTGGCGGCTTCGGCGGTCTTGAGCAGGTAGATGTCGTCACGCTTGACCGGCGTGTTGAGCGGGGCGCCAAGTTCCTTCCAGTCGGGGAACAGTTCATTCAGCGCGCGCGGCTCGAAGACTGCGCCGGATAGAATGTGGGCGCCTACTTCGGAGCCTTTCTCAACGACGCATACACTGATTTCCTGACCAGCGTCGGCGGCTCGCTGCTTCAATCGGCAGGCTGCGGATAGGCCTGCAGGGCCGGCGCCGACGATGACAACGTCGAATTCCATGTATTCGCGTTCCATTGGGCTTTCTCCTACTCAGGGCTTGGTTGTTATATAAGTGGTGGAGGGCTGTGATCGGTCCCTGACCGAGCCGGGCCGGCGCATTATATATAGACGCTCGAATCGGTCCAATACAAACGTTTGTTTGAATTTTCTGGAAGCCTGTTAGAATCGCCCGAACCGCGACGTTATGACGGGTCATATGCGTTGTTGACCCCGTCCGCAGCCAGCGGTCAAGATACGGACGGTTTGCACTCGCCGAACAGGGCAGCGGCTTTCAAAACCCAAGCCACGAGCAAGGCTCGGTTCGCCTCGGCGGAATTCTATTCACCGGAGAGTAACGAGGAATCCATGAAGGTTCTTGTAGCTGTCAAACGAGTGGTCGATTACAACGTCAAGGTTCGCGTCAAGGCGGACAATTCCGGCGTTGACCTCGCCAACGTCAAGATGTCGATGAACCCCTTCTGCGAAATTGCCGTGGAAGAAGCCGTACGCCTGAAAGAGAAGGGCGTTGCGAGCGAAATCGTTGTCGTCTCCATCGGTCCGACCGCTGCCCAGGAGCAGCTGCGCACCGCGCTGGCGCTGGGCGCCGACCGCGCCGTGCTGGTCGAGTCCAACGATGAACTGAACTCCCTGGCAGTCGCCAAGCTGCTCAAGGCCGTGGTCGACAAGGAGCAGCCGCAGCTGGTCATCCTCGGCAAGCAGGCGATCGACAGCGACAACAACCAGACCGGGCAGATGCTCGGTGCACTGACCGGCTACGCCCAGGGCACCTTCGCCTCCAAGGTGGAAGTGGCTGGCGACAAGGTCAACGTGACCCGCGAAATCGACGGCGGTCTGCAAACCGTCGCGCTGAGCCTGCCGGCGATCGTCACCACCGACCTGCGTCTGAACGAGCCGCGCTACGCGTCGCTGCCGAACATCATGAAGGCCAAGAAGAAGCCGCTGGAAGTGCTGACTCCCGATGCACTGGGCGTAGCCACCAACTCCACCGTGAAGACCCTGAAAGTCGAAGCGCCGGCTTCCCGCAGCGCCGGTATCAAGGTCAAGTCCGTGGCTGAACTGGTCGAGAAACTGAAGAACGAGGCGAAGGTAATCTAAATGACTATCCTGGTTATCGCTGAACACAACAATGCCGTCCTCGCGGCCGCTACCCTGAACACCGTTGCCGCCGCCAAGGCCATCGGTGGCGACATCCACGTACTGGTAGCCGGCAGCGGTTGCGGTGCCATCGGCGAAGCAGCCGCACAGATCGAAGGCGTAGCCAAGGTGCTGGTCGCCGACGATGCGGCTTACGCCAATCAGCTGCCGGAGAACGTCGCGCCGCTGATCGCCGACCTGGCGAAGAACTACAGCCACGTGCTGGCTGCAGCGACCACCAACGGCAAGAATTTCCTGCCGCGCGTTGCTGCTCAACTGGATGTCGATCAGATCTCCGAGATCATCGCGGTTGAAAGCGCCGATACCTTCAAGCGCCCGATCTACGCCGGTAACGCCATCGCTACCGTGCAGTCCAGCGCTGCTGTGAAGGTCATCACCGTGCGCGCCACCGGCTTCGATGCCGTGAATGGCACGGGCGGCTCGGCTGCGGTCGAGCAGATCTCCGGGACTGGCGATGCGGGCAAGTCCGCCTTCGTCGGCGAGGAGCTGGCCAAATCCGATCGTCCTGAGCTGACTGCTGCCAAGATTGTCGTGTCCGGCGGCCGTGGCATGCAGAACGGTGACAACTTCAAGCACCTGTACTCGCTGGCCGACAAGCTTGGCGCTGCGGTCGGTGCCTCTCGTGCCGCAGTCGATGCCGGCTTCGTGCCGAACGACATGCAGGTCGGTCAGACCGGCAAGATTGTCGCGCCGCAGCTGTATATCGCGGTCGGTATCTCCGGTGCCATCCAGCACCTGGCGGGCATGAAAGACTCCAAGGTGATCGTTGCGATCAACAAGGACGAGGAAGCGCCGATCTTCCAGGTTGCCGATTACGGCCTGGTGGGCGATCTGTTCGAGATCGTGCCGGAGCTGGAAAAGCTCGTCTGAAGTCGATCGCTGCAAGGAAAGAACCCGCTCATGTAGCGGGTTTTTTCATGGGCGATGGATGGGGGCGGCGGTGTAACATCGGCGAACCCGATCGGTACCGGTTCACTCACAGCAAGGGGATCTTCATGCGTTTCGCTTTTCCGAAATTGGCTCTGGCCGCGCTGGTGCTGGCAACGCCGCTCATGGCAACGGCAGCGGGAAAGTGTGATCGTCTGGTCGCTACCGGGGCGGCCGACAACCCACCGTTCTTATGGCGAGATCCGCAGAACCCCAAGCGCCTGGTTGGGGCCAACGCCGATCTGCTCGGGCAGATCGCCAAGTCTCTCGACCTGAAGCTGGATCTGCTTTACACAGGCGATCGCGCCAAAGCGCTCGAGGAGGTACGCAGCGGCCGGGTCGACGTACTCGCGGACGCGACCCTGACCGTGCAGCGGCTCGAAGAGCTGGATTTCGTTCACCCGCCCATCCTGCAGCTACAGACCGTGGCCTGGGTGCGCAATGAGCCGGGTTTCTTCTACGCGAGTCGCGAGGATCTGCGAGGCCATACCGGCATGACCGTCGGCGCCAGCCGACTGGGGAGTGAATTCGATGCCTTTGCAAAGAGCGATCTGAAATTGCAGCAGGTTCCCGGTCTGCCTCAAGGGCTGCAGAAGCTGGTGTCCGGCGGTGCCGACTATCTGTTGCATGAGCGCTACAGCGCCGTCGTTGCAGCCGATGCGGCGGGCGTTCTGGACAAGGTTCAGCGTCTCGAGCCGCCGGTCGTCGCGCGGGACATGCACCTGGCTATTTCCCACGACTCTGCCTGCAATGATCCTTGGTTGCGAGGACAGCTGGCGCGGAAGATGACAGAATTGCGTGCGGCCGGCGTGCCCGAGCAGCTGGTGGCGCATAATTTGACAGTCTGGAAGAACCAGCAGTTGGAGCGGGTAAACGCTCCGAAGAACTAGGATCCGCCGTGTTGAAACAGCTTTTCCCCAGCGTATTGTTGGCTGTCCTCCTGATGAGCGGGTGCGCGAGTGACCCCGCCCCGATCGAACAGCTGCGTCTGAGCGAACAGGCCATCGAGCAGGCGCGCTCCGTAGATGCCTCCGAGGCCTACGAGGAACTGATCCTTGCCGAGAGCAAGCTGAGCGCGGCTCGCGCCGCCCTGGAAGCAGGTGACAACCGCGAAGCGCGCGTGCTCGCTGAACAGGCAGAACTGGATGCCCGTCTGGCCGAAGCCAGGGTGCTCAAGGACAAGCGCCAGGCGCAAGTGGACGATCTTACCCGACGTATCCAGCGCTTACGCCAGCAACTGGGAGAGGTCCGGTGAGAAGCCCATTAGTCATGGTGGTTGCCGCGCTGCTGTTGGTAGGTTGCGTCAGTCAGGAAGCCGAGCGCGAGATCAGTCAGGCCTCCACTACGTTGGAGCGCGTGCAGGCCGACAGCATGGCTCAGCGTGCTGCACCGAAGGATCTACAGCGCGCACTGGAAACGCTGCAGCGCGCGGAACGCTTCAACGATTACTGGGGCGGCACCGCGGACGCGCGCCATTACGCTTATCTGAGCCAGCGCTACAGCGAGATCGCCGATCAGCAGGGCGCGTTGTTGCAGCATCAGGAGCAGGTTGCCCGGCTGGAAATGGAGCGTGACCGGCTGCGCCGCATGTTGCAGGACGCCCAGTTGATGACGGTCGAGCAGCAGGGACGGTGGCTGGAAGATCAGATGATGAGCCTGGCGGCGAGCGAGACTGATCGCGGGATGGTGATGACGCTGGGCGACCTGCTGTTCCATGCCGGCAGTGCCAGTTTGAACAGCTCCGCCAACCGGACCTTGCTCAAGCTCGTGCACTTCCTCCAACTCAATCCGCAGCGCAAGGTACGCATCGAAGGCTACAGCGACAGTCGCGGCGACCCGCAAGCGAATCTCGAACTGTCCCAGGCCCGGGCGCAGACCGTGGCCGACTTGTTGGTGAGTCTGGGTATCGCGGGCGAGCGTATCGAGGTGCGCGGTTACGGCGAGCGATTCCCGCTGGCCGAGAACGCGTCGGCCCGGGGCCGCGCGCAGAATCGTCGAGTCGAAATCCTGTTCTCCGACGCCGAAGGCAATCTCGGCCCTGATCGCTAGCGACACTACGTCGACTGTTTCGCCCACACTCAGTGCAACTGTATCGGTTCCATTCTGGGCTACTGAGCTACTGTTACGGTTCAGTTGGCAGGAGACCGACGAAATGACCAATCTGTTGCTCTATCAGCGCATTGCCCAGCAGCTTGCCGAAGACATCCGGCGGGGCGTCTATCGACCCGGCGAGCGTGTGCCTTCTGTGCGCAAGATGAGCCGACAGCTCAGCGTCAGCCACGCGACGGTTTTGCAGGCATATGCCAACCTCGAGGATCAGGGCATGATCCGCGCGCGTCCGCAATCCGGCTTCTATGTTCACCAGACACCGGTTCTTACTGCGCCGACGCCGGATATCGCGCAGGTCGAGAGGCCGACGCTGGTCACTCGCAGCAGCATCATCAATCAGGTACTCAGCGAGTCACGCCGCGAGGGCCTGATCCCTCTGGGCGCAGCCGTGCCCCACGTCGATTACCTGCCGGTGCGGGCGCTCCATCAGCAGCTCGCCAAAGTCACGCGCTTCCAGAGCCCGCGGGCGTTCAGCTACATGTTCAGCCCAGGTTACGAGCCGTTGCGCCGCCAGGTCGCGATCCGCATGCGCGACGCGGGGGTGGTGGTCGATTCGAGTGAGATCGTCATTACCCATGGATGTGTCGACGCGTTGCAGATGTCTCTGCGCGTACTGACCAAGCCCGGCGATCTGATTGCGGCCGAGTCACCGACTTACTATGGGCTGTTGCAGTTGGCCGATCTGCTCGGACTCAAGGTCATCGAAATCCCCAGTGATCCCGATACCGGAATGAGTCTGGAGGCGTTGCAGTTGGCGGCGGGGCAGTGGCCGATCAAGGCGTTGGTGTTGACCGCGCGGCTGAGCAACCCGTTAGGCGTGAGCATGCCTGACCATCGGCAGAAGCAGCTGCTGAGTTTGGCGGCGCGCTTCGACATTCAGATTGTCGAAGACGATATCTATGGCGAGCTGATGTTCGAGCAGGATCAGTACAAGGCGCTCAAGTCCAACGACCGTGAGGGGCGGGTTATCTACTGCTCGAGCTTTTCCAAGACGCTTTCGCCGGGCGTGCGGATCGGCTGGGTCATTGCCGGTCGGTACCAGCCGGAGATCGAGCGGTTGCAGACGTTCAGTACCCACTCCGCCTGTAGCGTGACGCAAATGGGGGTGGCTGCCTATCTCGAGAACGGTGGCTACGACCGGCATCTGCGAGCGATTCGCCAGGAGTACCGCAAGAACCTCAGCGCCTTTCAATTGGCGGTACAACGCTATTTTCCGGAAGGCACCCAGATGACGCGGCCCAAGGGCAACTTCATTCTCTGGGTGAGCCTGCCGGTGCGGGTCAATACGCAGGACCTCCACGTGAGGGCGCTGGAGCAGGGCATCAGCATCGCGCCGGGGCTGATCTTCAGTAACACTGAACAATTCAACCACTGCATTCGTCTCAATTGTGGGCTCCCCTGGAATAACGAGACCGAGCGGGCGCTGCGTACACTCGGACAGCTGGCTTTGGAGCTGTGCCGGGACGCACAATAGTATTTCTACCCCCGCAGTTGTGAGGTACGTCCCCATGCAAAGGCCGCTGGTGCTGTTGTTATTGTTGGCCTTGCTGGGCGGATGTGGTGATGATGATTCGAGGTCCGAGCCTGAGGATGTGCCTGCGCCAAGCGAGCCATCGGCGCAGGCTCCGGTTGTCTCCGAGCCTGCCGAGGCGCCGCCGGATCTGCAGATTGAACTGGCGGCACCCGAGGAATCTGCCGATCCGGCTTTGCCAGACGTGCAGATCAAAATTCCTGAACCTGAACCTGAATCGGCACCGCGGCCTGTTCCAGCCAAGCGCCCTGCGCCTCCGAAAGAGGAGGAGGTTCAGCTTGCCGAGCCTGAACTGGATCTGCACTTGCCGGAGGAACTCGTCGAGGAGCTGATGCCCGTTCCTAGTGCAGAGGCTGCGCGGCTGCTGCCGCCGCTTTTCGAGAACGGCAAGGCGTCTCAGTCGATGCAGATCGGCGGCCGCCTCATATCGGGCGAGAACGATGACGAGGCGTTGATCGACGGAGCTGAAATCCGTTTCGAGTTCAAGCGCTGAACTCAGGCACCTCGGTGACGAGGCGCGGTGTATCAATGGACATCAGCCGGCACCTGCAAGCAGCCGCCTCAATTCCTCGGCGGGCATGGGCAGGCTCATGTGAAAACCCTGCACCTCGGTACATCCGTCATCGGTCAGCAAGCGCAGTTGTTCTTCGGTTTCCACACCTTCGGCAGTCACGCGCATCTGCAGCCCTCGGCCCAGCTCGATCAGGGCGCGCACGATGGAATGATCTTCCATCGACTGTTCGATGCCGGCCACGAAGCTGTTGTCGATCTTTATCACATCGAACGGGTAGTGGCGCAGGCTGGTCAGCGACGAGTAGCCGGTGCCGAAGTCGTCCACGGCCAGGTGTACGCCGAGCGCCTTGATGCGCTTGAGCAGGTCCAGTGTGCTTTGGGTTTCCTGTAGCAACGCGCTCTCGGTGATCTCAAGTTCCAGACGCTCGCCCGCCAGGCCGTTCTCGTGCAGTGCCTGGCTTATCTCATCCAGCAGGCGGTCGTCATGCAGCTGCAGCGGTGAGAGGTTGACCGATACGACCATATCGACCGGCCAGGTGGCGGCCTGCTGACAGGCTTGCTGCAAGACCCAGCGGCCGAGCGGGATGATCAAGCCGGTTTCTTCGGCCAGCGGGATGAACTGCTCGGGCAGCAGCAGGCCGTGGGTGGGATGATGCCAGCGAACCAACGCCTCGGCGCCGATGATCCGCATGCCCTGGCTCAGGTAGCGCGGCTGATAATGGACTTCCAGGTGCTGTTCGGCGATCGCAACGCGCAGTTGCTCCTCGCGCCTGAGTCGTTCATGCAGACGCTGGTCCATGTCCCGCCCATAGGCGCGCCAGGTGCCACGGCCGGCATCCTTGGCCTGATACAGGGCGATGTCGGCGCAGCGCAGTAGTTCGTTGGCCTGGGTCGCATCCATAGGCGCCAGAGCCACACCGATGCTGGCGCCGATACTGATCTGATGGTTCTCATAGGCGAACGGCGAGCTGAGCGCCTCGATGATGCGGTTGCACAGCCGGTCGATGTCTTCGTCTTCGCTCATGCGATGCAGCGCGACGACGAACTCGTCACCACCCAGGCGCGCCACCAGATCGCCGTCGCGTGTGCGTTCGCGTAGCCGCGAGGCTACGCCCATCAGTACCTCATCACCCGCCGCATGGCCGAGGGTATCGTTCACCGGCTTGAAACGATCCAGATCGATGTAAAGCAGCGTCATCGTCGAGCCGCTGCGCAGTGATGCCAGGTTCTGCTCCAGGTAGTCACGCAGCCGGCTGCGGTTGGGCAGGCCGGTCAGCGGGTCGTGCTGCGAAAGGTACTGCACTCGCGCCTGCGCCTTGGTTTCCTCGGTGACGTCGCTGGCCGTGCCGCGGTAGCCGACCAGCTTGCCGTCATGCTGAATGCTGCGGGCCGCCAGCCGGCAAAAGCGCTCACAACCGTCTGCTGCCCGATAGCTGCTGCGCAGCGGCGTAATCTCCGGTGCTTCGAGCCAGCTGTGCAGCGCTGCGCTGTCGGAAATCAGCAGCTCCAGCAAGGGGCGGCCTAGCCACTCTCTGGGTTCATGGCCGGTGATTTGCCGAAAGCGGTTGGAGAGAAACGTCAGTCGCGCCTGGTCATCGGTCTCCCAGATCCAGTCGGAAGCCGCCTCGGCGACATCGCGAAAGCGTTCTTCACTTTCGGCTAACGCGCTTCGGCTGGCTGCGAGCCGTGCGTAGCTGACATCAAGCAGATGCATGGAGCGCAGGGCGTGGCGCATCAGCAGCCAGGCCAGCAATCCCAGACCGAGCGCGACCGCTGCCAGAATTGGCAGGGTGACCCAGAGCAATAGGCGACCAG